>CANRDC010000019.1 GCA_947629245.1 uncultured Oscillospiraceae bacterium
GGAGGTGGACGCGGAGCGGTTCGTACTCTACTTTGCCGCCATATCCTCCTTCGCGGGATTTGTGGGGAACATCGTCACCGAGTGGACCGGCATGAATAACGCAAGCCTCTTTGTCAGCGACTTCCGGGAATATCTGGACATGCCCGAGGACGCCCCCGACGGCTCCGAGACGGTGGAAAAGCACCTGCCTTTTGCCCCGGAGATCGTCTTTGACCACGTCTCCTTCCGCTATCACGGGGCGGAGGCGGACACCATACACGACTTGAACCTCACCATAAGGGCCGGGGAGAAGCTGGCCCTGGTGGGCCTCAACGGCGCGGGCAAGACCACGCTGGTGAAGCTTATCTGCGGCCTCTACGCCCCCACCGAGGGCGAAATACGGCTCAACGGCGTGCCGGTCCGGGATTTTAAGAGGGAGGAATACTACAAATTGTTCTCCCCCGTCTTCCAGGACGCCCGCGCCGGGTGCTTCACTCTGGCCGAGTGCGTCTCGGGGCGTGTTGACGGAACCGGGGACAAATCGAGGGCCGAGGAGTGCATCCGCCGTGCGGGACTGGGCGGGAAGCTGGACAGCCTGCCCATGGGCGTGGACACGGTGCTTGATAAGCAACTCAGTGCCCAGGGCACGGAGCTTTCCGGCGGCGAGACGCAAAAGCTGATGCTGGCCCGGGCCCTCTACAAGGACGCGCCGGCGCTGGTGCTGGACGAGCCCACGGCGGCGCTGGACCCCATCGCGGAAAACGAGGTGTATTTGCAATATAACGCCATGGCGGCGGGCAAGACGTCGGTGTTCATCTCCCACCGCCTTGCCTCCACCCGGTTTTGCGACAGGATACTGTTTTTGGAAAGCGGGCGGATCGCCGAGCAGGGGACCCACTCGGAGCTTCTGGCACGGGGCGGGGAGTACAGCTGGCTATTTGAAATACAAAGCTGCTGGTACCGGGACGACTACAAGGGAGGTGAGGCGGAATGAAGCTTACCGAGCACATCAAAATTTACAGGCGGGGCATGGCGGCCCTCTGGCGTCTCAGCCGCGACGAGGCAGCCTTCCGGTTCCTGGGGGCCGTGGTGGAAGCCGTCACACCCTATGTACCCATCTGGTTCTCCGCCCGGCTCATCGACGCCATCGCCGCCGGACGGCCCGCCGGGACGCTGGCACTGTACGCGGGGCTGACGGTGGGGCTGGCCTTCGTCCTGGGGCTTCTGGCGGCCTGGTTTAAAAAGCGGATGGACGTGGGGAATTTTGAGTTCAATGACAACCTGGCCTTCAGCTACTCCCGGAAAGCCATGGAGATGTCCTACGCCTCCATCGAGGACCGGGACGTGGCGCTGCGGCGGGAGCGGGTGGAGAGCGAGACCACCATGGGGTACAACTTCTACACCCTGCGCGAATGTACGCAGAGCGCCATCCTGTACCTTACCCAGATCGCGGCCAGCGTATCCCTGACCGCCTCCTTCTTCGCGCTGGGGAGCGTGGCGGTGTGGATGAAGCTGGCCCTGGCGGTCGGGGTGGCGGCGGCGGTGGCATGGCAGATGGTCCTATACTCCCTGTCGGCCAGACAGGTCCGCAAGCTTATGAGCTCCGTGGTGGACGTCAATCTCCACTCCGGCAAGCTGAACGAGCTCGTCGGCGACTACGCCTACGGCAAGGACATACGCCTCTACGGCATGGGCGAGGGCCTTGTCCAAAAGGAACTGGAGCTGAGCATGACCTGGGCACGGGCGTACAACAGGGTGCAGCTGCGCGCCGGACTGCTGGACTGTCTGGGGAAGGCGGCGGACTTCGTCCTGCGCTTCGGGGTCTACCTGGTGCTGATCTACGCCTCCCTCCAGGGGGAAGTGTCCGTGGGCTCCATCGCCCAATATGTCTCCTGCGTCACCCTCCTGCTGTCGGCGGCCGCCGGGATCGTGAAATCCATCCAGCGGCTCACGGTGAACGACGGGTACCTAAAGCGCCTTTTCTCCTGGTTCGACATCCCCAACGACATGTACAGGGGGTCTCTCACCGTTGAAAAGCGGGACGACAACGAGTATTACGTGGAGTTCCGGGATGTGTCCTTCAAGTACCCCCACGCGGACACCTGGGCGCTGAGGCACGTCAACATGAAATTCAAGGTGGGCGAGAAGCTGGCTGTGGTGGGCATGAACGGCTCCGGGAAGACCACGTTTATCAAGCTCATGTGTCGGCTCTACGACCCCACGGAGGGGGAAATTCTCTTAAACGGCGTGGACATCCGCAAGTACGACTACGACGAGTACATATCCCTCTTCTCCGTGGTGTTCCAGGACTTCCGGCTCTTCTCCGTCAGCCTGGGGCAGAACGTGGCTGCCGCCACGGAGTATGACCGGGCGCGTGCAGACGAGTGCTTGAAGCGCGCGGGGTTTGATGGGCGGGAGGGCACAATGCCGAAGGGCCTCGACACGCCGCTCTACAAGGACTTCGACAAGGAGGGCGTTGAGATCTCCGGCGGCGAGGCCCAGAAGATCGCCCTGGCCAGGGCTCTCTACAAGGACGCGCCATTCATTATCTTAGACGAGCCCACCGCCGCTCTGGACCCGGTGTCGGAGTATGAGGTCTACAGCCGCTTCAACCGCATCGCCGGGGACAAGACAGCCGTCTACATCAGCCACCGCCTGGCCTCCTGCCGCTTCTGCGACAAGATCGCCGTCTTCCACGAGGGCCGGATCGTCCAAACCGGCCGCCACGAGGACCTGATAGCCGACCATACCGGCAAATACCACGCGCTCTGGACCGCCCAAGCGCAGTATTATACGACAGAGTGATCAGATAAGCGCAGCTTTCGACCGATACGGGTCGGAAGCTGCGCTTTTTCTTATCTGCTGCACTTGCTGATGTACGATAGATTTCGACTTTTTTACAGGAAACCACCTTGACAAATCTCTTACCAGCAGTCCATTCTGGAGGAGTATGCCAGAGAGAACGGTTTTCACAACACACGTGTGTTCATAGACGACGGTTGGTCGGGCGTCACCTTCGCAAGACCGGCGTTTACGGAGATCATGGAGCTGGGTGAGCAGGGGAAGATCGGAACGCTCATTGTCAAAGACCAATCCCGTCTTGGCCGGAACCGCCTTGTCGTGGGCCAGCTTTTGGAGGAAGAATTTGACCGCCTGGGGATACGCTACATCGCCATCATGGACAACATTGACACCGCCAAGGGCATCAGCGATCTCGTCCCCATGCAGGACCTGTTCAACGAGTGGCACGCGAAAAATACCAGCCAAAAGTACGGAACGTGTTTAAAAACAAAGGTATGTCCGGCGCACCGCCGACCACTAACCCTCCCTATGGGTACAAGAAAGACATCCCGGCACTTTGGGACGGTGAGCTGCGCGTTCTGTAATAGGTTCAATCGGGAACGCGCTTGTCACCGGTCGCCAGGATCTCTCCGTCCTTCAGGACGAACTTCGTGTTGCGGATATCCGACATCTCTGCAAGCGGGTTGCCGTCAACGATCAGAAGATCTGCGTTCAGACCGGCTCGGATACGGCCGATCAGAGGCCGCTCCAGCAAATCCGCCGCATTGGAGGTCGCCGCCTTAAGGACCTCGAAGCTGTCCATGCCCTCCTCGTTCATGATCTCCAGCTCCCGCAGCATACTGTAGCCGAGCGGGAACCAGTCCTGGCCGGAGTCCGTGCCGGCGACGATGCGGATGCCCGCCCGGAGGGCGTAGCGGAAGGATCGAGCGTGTCTTTCGACGACAGCCAGCGATTTTTTGTACATATAATCCGGTACCAGACCTTTTTCCCCGCGTTCTACCAGGCGGCGGTACACGCCCAGCGTCGGCGTGAGATACGCGCCCTTCTCCGCGACCAGATAGGCGGTATCCTCGTCCATCAGAATGCCGTGCTCCACGGAGTCCAGTCCCGCCTCCACAGCTTCGCGGATCGCCTTGGAGACGGTCAGATGGGCAAAGCATTTCCTGCCCCTCGCGTGCGCTTCATCGACGCCCGCCTCGATCTCTTCCCTGCACATCTGCTGATCTTCCATGCGCTCGGTCGAAGTGCCCGCGCCGCCGGTGATCATGAGCTTGACCCAGTCCGCGCCAGCCATAATCTCTTCCCGCACCGCTTTGCGTACCTCCCAGGGACCGTCCGCCACATGATTGCCGAAGTTCCAGCCGTGGCCGCAGGTCGTGCAGATGGCACGGCCCGGCATGATCATATGCGGACCGACAAAGCTGCCCATGTCAAAGGCGTCGCGCAGCGCATAGGTACCGTGATGGCCGGCGGTATCCACGCGGATCGTGGTCACGCCGTTGTCGATGCAGTTTTTGCCCTCGGACACGCCGCGCAAGGTGGACGAGGCAATGGTCTTGGGCGTGACACCGAAGCGCTGCTCCGATGTGATCAGGCCCACAATGTTCGCGTGGCAGTCGATCAGACCGGGCAGCATGGTCATACCCGTGCAGTCTTTACGCTCCGCCCCCTCCGGAACAGCCACATCATCCGCTGTGCCGATCGCACTGATTTTTCCGTTCTCGACCACAACGGTCCGATCCTTCAATAGATCGCGGTGATCGCCGTCAAAGATGTTAACATGTTGGAATATGTAGGAACTCATACTCTATTTTTCTCCTTGAAGTTGATGCCTTGTTTGTAGTTAGGTCATAGCCTTGCGCACAGTTCCACAATGGAACGGATACGGGCTGTGTCTGTCGTGCCGGGCAGCGTGCAGTCCGCGCCGATGATCGTTCTCTCACGGCCGATCCGCTCAATGACGCCGGAAATGTGCCGCTTGATTTGTTCGGCATCGCCGTCGAACAAAAGCCCCCCTTTGTTGTCAAACCCGCCGAGAATACGTTGACGCGGGAACAGCGCCGCACCATCCTCCAGCGTATAGCGGCTGCTGTGCTCGGCCCAATTGACCACATGACACGGATACTCTTGAAACATGGGCAGCCGTGGATGATCCTTACAGATGTGCAGAAATACCACGCCCCGATCTATGAGGCTTCCGAGCAGCTCGATTTCAAGCGGCCTGACATAGGTCGTGTACAGCGCCTCGGAGAATCGCTCTTCCTCCGCGCCAAGCGCCGCGTAATAGATGCCATCCGCGCCCGCTTCTATGCAGGCGACAGAAAGCCGCTTGAGTGTCTCGGCGATGATACTCAGGCCTGTCGCCGTCGCTTCCGGGTTTTCCTTCAGGTGCCGCGTGACCGTATTATTCAGGTCCGGGAACTTGCCCATGCCGTCCGTGGCGTGGCAGGCCGAAACCAGTACGCCATGGATCGTAGCAAGAATAAGCGCATTCTCACCCATCCGCGCCCGAAGCATCCGAATTTCATCCAAAAACGCCGGATAATCGGTATCCTCCAGCGCCTGCGGCCGGATTTTTCGCCAGTCCTCCGGCACTTCGATTCGTTCCGGAAACCGATACGGATGTTCGTTCATAATTTTGACCAGAGGCACCCCGGTTTGGTCGTAATACCGTACATGGGCATCTATGGCTGCACCGCCGCGCTGGGCAGCGGCCGGAAAGTGCATCCAGAATCCAGCGGGAATGCCCTGCATGGGCGTGCCGTCTTTCAAGAATGCCAACAATTCGTCACGTTTGAACATAGTTCCCCCCTTTATTCGTTGTCATATAGATGACAGGCAACGCAAGTATCGCCAACTTGCCGGAGCGCAGGCTCCTGCTGGGCGCACACCGGCATGGCGTTCGGACAGCGGCCCCGGAAACGGCAGCCGGGCGGCGGATCGATCGGACTCGGCACATCGCCGGTCAGAATGACACGTTTGCGCTCCACGCCCACCTTCGGGATCGGGATGGACGAGAGCAGCGCCTTGGTATACGGATGCTGCGGATGGGCAAACAGCAGGCGGGAGTCGCCCGTCTCGACGATCTTCCCGAGATACATGACCGCAATGCGGTCGCTGATGTGTTTGACCACGCTCAGATTGTGCGAAATAAACAGATAGGCATACCCATAGCGCCGCTGCAGATCCATGAGCAAGTTGAGGATCTGGGCCTGAATACACACGTCCAGCGCCGATACCGGTTCGTCCATCACGATGAACTTCGGGTTCAGGATCAGCGCACGCGCAATTCCGACGCGCTGCCGCCGTCCCCCATCCAGCTCATGTGGATATGCCCCGAGAAGGCGCTGCTCCAGTCCCACGATCTCCATGATCTCCCTGACGCGCGCAAGACGCTGCGCGGCGCTGCGTACACCGTTGATGGAGAGTGAGTTTTCAATGAGCTGCTGCACATTCATGCGCGGGTTCAGCGAGGAATACGGATCCTGAAATACGATCTGCATATCGCGCCGAATTCCCTTGATCTTCGTTTTGTTGTATCGGAGAATGTCCTCGCCGCGGAAATAGACCTGCCCGCCGGTCGGTTCATGCAGTCGCAAAATGGCGCGCCCCGTGGTCGATTTGCCGCAGCCGGACTCTCCGACAAGGCCCAGCGTTTCCCCTTCGCGGAGGGAAAAGCTTACATCGTCGACGGCATAGAGTATGCCGTCTCTTGTTTTGAAATACTTTTTCAGATTACAGACGTTCAACAACGGTTCTGCCATGCTGGAGCTCCTTTTCCTTACTCGGCGCACATTGAAAGCAGCGCACATAGTGCGTGTCGCTCAGCTGCGTTTCCCCGGGCCGCTCCTCCGCACAGTGAGCGGAAGCATAGGGACAGCGGGGATGGAACGCGCAGCCGGACGGCAGGTTGGTGGGGTCCGGCGTCAAGCCTTCGATGACCTCCAGGGTTTTCTGTTCGACATCGATGCTCGGAATGGAGTTAAACAATCCTTCGGTATATGGGTGCCTGTGACCGTCAAAAATATCTTCCAGCGTACCGTATTCAACGATCTCGCCCGCATACATGATGGCGACGGCGTCACAGATATCCGCGACCACGCCAAGATCATGCGTGATCAGGATCATAGCCGTGCGGTAGGTTTTCTTCAGCTGCTTCATCAGGTCAAGCACCTGTGCCTGGATCGTTACGTCCAGCGCGGTGGTCGGCTCATCGGCGATGAGCAGCTTCGGGTTGCACGAAAGCGCAATGGCGATCACGACGCGCTGCTTCATACCGCCGGAAAACTGATGGGGATAGTCGTCAAATCGTTCTCTCTTGATCCCGACGACCTCCAGCATATCCTCCGCCGCTTTGCGCAAGCCGCTGCGCGGCAGGTCGGCGTGCAGCATGATCATCTCTTCGATCTGCGCGCCGACCGTGACGACCGGATCGAGCGAGGTCATCGGGTCCTGGAAGATCATGGCGATGTCCCGTCCGCGGATCTGCCGCATTTCCTTTTTGCTGCGCGTGAGCAGATCCTTGCCGTCAAACAGGATCTCTCCCGAGAGAACGCGGGCAGCAACATCCGGCAGGATGCGCAGAATACTGAGCGCCGTGGTCGTCTTTCCCGCGCCTGTCTCCCCGACAAGCCCCAATGTCTCGCCGGGCCGCAGGTTCAGGTCGAGCCCACGCACCGCATGAACGGTTTTGTTGGAAGAGCGATAATCCACGGTCAGGTTTTGAATTTTGAGCAGTTGGTCGTTCATAAGGCCCCTCCCTTCTCAGTCGCGCAGTTTCGGATCCAGCGCGTCACGCAGCCCGTCGCCAAGCGCGTTCAGACAAAACACCGTCAACGCGATCGCCACGGCCGGCGGCACCATCATATAGGCATAGTCACGGATGTAAATGCGCGCGTCGGACAGCATCGAACCCCATTCGGGGATCGGCGGCTGCAAGCCGAGGCCGACAAAGCTCAGCCCCGCTACGGTCAGAATGGCCGTCGCCACCCCGAACGTGGCCTGCACAAGGATCGGCGCGAGGCAATTGGGCAGAATGTGCTTTGTGATGATGACCGCGTCGCTCGTACCGACGGCGCGGGCCGCCTCCACAAACTCCTGATCTTTGATAGATAAAATGGAGGAGCGCACCAGTCTGGCATAGCTCGGTACAGTGGAAATACCCGTCGCGAACATCAGATTGATCACGCTTGTGCCAAACGCCGCCACGATCGCCAGCGCCAGCAGAACGGATGGGATGGAGAGAAGAATGTCCATGCAGCGCATGATCACGTTATCCACCCGGCCGCCGTAAAAGCCCGCGATCGCGCCGAGCAGCCCCCCGGAAACAAGCGCAACGCCCACCGCGATAAAACCGACGCTCAGAGAAATGCGCGCGCCGTAGAGAACGCGGCTGAAGATGTCACGGCCGTATTGATCGGTGCCGAAGATATGCGCCGCGGAGGGCGTCTGCAGGAAGCTGGCCGGGTCCTGCTCCGAGTAGGGATAAGGAGCGATCACATCCGCCAGCAGCGCAAAGACGGCGAGCGCGATCAGGATAAACAGGCTGATGAAGGCAATGTTGTTTTTTCTGAGACGTCGCCAGGTCTCTCCGCCGCGCGCATGAGGACGCTTCACTTTTCCGGCGTCATGGCCAACACCAGCTTTTTGAGCTTTTGCCATGGGAACACACCTCCTCCCGCTCCCTTAAACTCCGCGCGGATCCGCGGATCCACAAACGCATATGCTATATCGATGAGCAGATTGGTCAGCGCTACCGTCATGGCCACGCATACGACCCCGCCGAGCACCAGCGGATAATCGCGGTTCGTCACCGCCGTGACCAGCAGACGGCCAAAGCCCGGGATCAGGAAGATCGTTTCCGTGACGAACGCGCCGCCGATCAAAGCGCCGAACTGCAGGCCAACCGTTGTCAGGATCGGCATGACCGCGTTTTTGAAGGCATGGCCCACGATCACGCGCAGCTCCGTCTGGCCCTTGGCCCGGATGGTGCGGATGTAATCCTGGCGGATCACCTCCAGCATGCTCGAACGGGTCATGCGGGCGCAGATCGCCATCGGCTGCATACCGAGCGCCACGACGGGGAGGATCATCTGCCGGAAGGTCGAAAAGCCCGACGGCGGCAGCCATCTTAACGTGACCGAGAACAGCAGCAGCATCACGAGCGCCAGCACAAAGGCCGGCATCGACATCCCGATCATGGCAAACGACATCACGATATTGTCAAAGACGGAATATTGCTTGACGGCCGCCGCAATGCCGATCGGAACTCCGATCAGGACCCCAAGCAGGACCGCCATGCCAGAGAGCTTCAGCGTGTTGGGAAAATAGTTTTGTATCTGGTAGGCCACACTGATATTGGATCGGTATGAATTGCCAAAATCAAACCGAAAAATGACATTACCGAGCCAATTGAGGTATTGGATCAAAAACGGCTGATCCAGACCAAGCTCCTGCCGCTTTGTTTCCACCGCTTCCGCCGTTGCGCCTTCACCAAGCGCCAACTGGGCCGGATCGCCCGGCGCAGCCTGAATGATGGCAAACACGAGAAACGAGACAAGCAACAGCGTGGGGATCAGGAAAAGTACCCTACGAATGATATATCTGATCAATTGGCAGCATCCTTTCTGTCAGTCCTGTGCGGACCGCGCGGCTGAAGGAGCGGCTCCCCGCGTCCGTTCCTACGCAAGAGCGGAGGAACGGACGGGAAGCTTTCGCAAAGGGTCGTAGGCGGACGGACCGCATTATTTCGCGGTGATCTTCCACCACTGGTGATAACCGGTCGGGCTCAGGATCGGCGCAAGATCCACATCCTCCGAGGCGCCCCAGCAATCCACATAGTACAGCACGGGGACCCACCACTTTTCGTTCTGGACGGTTTCCTGGATCTTTTTATAGAGTTCCGCGCGAACTTCCGGATCGGAGGAGGCGCGGGCGTCCTCGATCATCTGATCCATTTCGGGACGGTTCATCCAGCAGTAGCCGCCGGTAGCGCCATTGCAGCTGGAATGGAACGTGGTAAAGATCTGCGAGTTCGCGTCCGGCGTCGCGCAGTACCAAGTGCCGACAAAGATGTCGTAATCCGTTCCGTTTGCATAGTAGGAACCGGACATGGTGGCCTTGTCGCCGGTCTTGATCTCGACCTCGATCCCGATCTGATTGAGATACTCCTTGAGCATGGTGCCGACGCTGGTGACGTCGCCGCGCGTATCGATGACGAGCGTGAGCTTAAGATCCCCCTCGCCGTATCCGGCTTCGGCCAGCAGGGCCTTCGCCTTTTCGGCGTCATAGGCGTTCGGCGCGGTTTCGTCCGCAATGCTGTAGGTCACGTTCGGGCTCAGGATCGCGGTGGCGACGCTGGCGTTGCCGAGGTAGGCCGCATTGGTGATGGCGGCCGTGTCGACCGCATAGGCGATCGCGTCGCGCACTTTCTGGTCCTGTGTTTTTTCGGAACGATAGTTCATGCCGATATAGATCAGGCCAAACGTATTGGCCTTGACGACCTGATAGCCCGGGGCGTTCTCAAAACGGGATACATCGGTCGCCGCGAGCGGCGCCACCGTCACCTCGCCGACCTCCAGCTGATTGGCCCGGGTAGTACTGTCGGCGATCTCGTAGAAGACGAGATCTTTGTAGTACGGCGCATCCCCGTGGTAGTCTTCGTTGCGCTCCAGCGTGACGCAGACTCCCTGCTCCCAGGAGACGAACTTATAGGGGCCGGTGCCGATGGGGTTGAGCTGGTAGTCGTCGCCCGCCTCGGCGACGGCCTTCTCGGACAAGATGCCGGTCTGGACGGCGGTCAGCCCCGCGAGAAACGCGCCATTGGCCGATTTGATAATGATGTTGCATTCATAATCGCCCAGCACTTCCACATGGTCGATCTCCCCGACCAGATAGTTCATGGAGGTACCGATGCCGCGCTCCAGCGAGAATTTGACGTCGCTCGCTTTCATCTCGTCCCCGTTGTGGAATTTGATCCCTTTGACGAGCTGGAAGTTGTACGTCACGTCATCCACCTGCTTGAACGACTCCACGATTGAGCTGGCGACGATGTTGTCGTTCTCATCGTAGGTCAGCAGCGGCTCATAGATGCAGCCGTAGACGTTTCCGCTGTAGCGGTCGACCGTCGTCTTCGGGTCCAGACCGGCGATGTTGCTCTCCAGCGCGATCTTAAGCGTCTCGTCGGAAACGCCTTTTTGCTCCTCGTCGGAAGCTGGCGCGGGGTCCTGTGCGCTTTCCTGCTCCACATCGGCGGCTGGCGCGGGGTCCTGTGCGCTTTCCTGCTCCGCGCCGACCGCCGGCGCGGAGTCCTGTGTGTTCTCCTGTGCCGCGTCGGAAGCCGTCTTGCAGCCAGACAGCACGGCCAAGGAGAGAGCGGCGATCAGCATGAAGCAGACAAGATACCGCAGTGTTTTGAATGTTTTCATGTTTTCCTCCTGTTTTGTAAATTCTGTATTGAATCCAAATCTCTCGATTTGCGGATCCCAGTGTTCCCGGCAGCGGCTTTTTTGCGTTTACGAGTCAATCATGATGCGCAGGATCTCCCGATCGGTCCCGCGCATACCGTCGCGGCCCAGTCTTGCAACGGCGGCGATCGTCTGATCGACGCCGCCCTTCACGATGCCCTCGCCCTCCAAAAACTGCTGATCGTTCTGGTACATTTCATAGCCAAGAAGTCCAGCGTCGATGCCGACAGCGATTTTGGCGGCGCAGGAGGGCTTTGCCCCGTCACAGACGACCCCGGAGGCGATCGCCAAACCGTTGACCAAGGTATGGGCGATGTCGTCAAAGACGCCACCCATCAGATAGACCACGCCGCAGGCCGCCGCGATGCCAGCGTTGATGGCGCCGCAATAGGCGGAAAGGCACCCGATACCGGAGCGCTGATAGATCGTCAGAAGATTGGCCAGCACCAGTGCCCGGTACAGCTTTTCCCGCGGCAGTCCCTTCTCCCTGGCATAGGTGACGACCGGCGCGCTGACCGCGATGCCCTGATTGCCGCTGCCGGAGTTGATGATGACCGGCATCTCACAGCCGTTCATGCGCGCGTCGCTTCCAGCGGCCGCCATGGCCTTCAGGCGCGTGCGTAACGAGCCGTCCGTTTTGAGCAGCACGGCGCCGATATTCGCGCCGTAATCGCCGCGCAGCCCCTCCTCTGCGATGGCCATATTGCACGCGATCTGCCGGTCGATCACACCGGCCACATCCGCGATGTCCACCCCGTCGGCAAAGGCCAGGATCTGCCGCACCGTAAGAGAGTCCCGGCTGGCGGCCTCCGCCCGGGTCTGCGCGCCGGTCTTTTCCAGCAGGACCGCCCCGTTTTTTCGGATGCCGACCACGTTCGTGTGCCCACCCACGACGTGCACGCTCGCGGTATCGCCGCCGCAAAAGGCGTCAACGCGGAGATCAAAGGGATCGGAGCTGTCGGACAGCGCCACCGTGATCGACGCCGTTTTCAGATAATCGTCTATGCGCCGCCGGTCGCTTTCGGTCAGGCCGCCGAGCAGTTCCAGCTTTTTTTCCGAATGTCCGGCGATCACGCCTGCGGCGACGGCCACGTTCAATCCCTTTCGGCCCCCCGCATTCGGCACGACGACGCTCTTGACGTTCTTAATGATGTTGCCGCTGCAGGTGACGAGCAGGCGCTCCGGCATTCGGCCAAGCGTTTCGCAAGCCAGCGCCGCCGCATAGGCCAGCGCCGCCGGTTCCGTGCAGCCGAAGGCTGGCTGCAGCTCCTCGTGCAAAATCTTCAGATATACGGAATACAAGGGGTCGTTCTGCCTCATTTTTTCCTCTCTTTGGCGATATCATGTCGTTGGCTTTGGATGAAAAAGTCTTTCCTCAGGTATAGAGCCGCTCGTCCTCGTAAAATGATTGGATCACTGACTGTGCGCAGCCCTGCGCTTCGACCATGGACAGCTCCCGGTGGTCGTAGTACACATCAAACGTCCCCTCGCGCAGCGTATACACATAGTCGCTGTGCACCGCCTCCCGCAGCGTTTCATCAAACGCGGCATCGGCATTGGCAAAGTTCCCCATGAAAACGACCAGGCCCGGTTCGCAGACCAGGAAGATGTTGCGCAGCAGATGGCCGATCGCGCCGGCCAGCCGCTGGCTTTCGCACCGGCAGAGCGCATCACCGCCGCGGCTGCCCGAAAAAACGTCATCAAAGCCGATCAGGCGGGGCGCGATATGCGCCAGGCAGGAGTCCGGGTATCGGGGAAGCTGCTCTTCGATGCTGCGCCGCATTCGCTGCAGGCTGATCAGACTCTCCGCGCAGCCGTACTTGCCGCAGGTGCAGCGTTCGTCATCGTGCGCGTCCAGCACCATGTGTCCAGCCTCCAGCAGCATCTGGGTCGATTCTGTCTGTAGCTTTCCGTCCATGAAAAAACACCCTGTGATGCCGCGATCGATATAGAGCGTGAACACCCGCTTGTTATTATGGATCAAATCGGCATTGAACAGCACGGCTTGTCCCGCCATTCGGCCAATGCAGTCCACCTGAATGCACGGAACGTCCGGAAAGATCGTTTTCAGGATGTCATATACCGGCAGTCCGACGCTCAGATTGGTAAAATACATACTGCGGTGCAGCGTATGGTGCTCCAGCTCCACCTGCCCGCCGACCGCCATCGCCACGCCGTACAGCGTGGTCTTGAGATCGGGGTTGTGCATCATCATCTTCTGCGCCCCCGCACGGAGCGCCTCAACAAACTCATCGTCCGTCAGCGTTTTGCTGATCGCAATGGACAAGGAATCCAGATTGTTGCAGGACATATCCATGAGCTGAAAAACCATGGCATTGGTGCGCTGCAAAATCGCCAGGATCCGCTGGGGGGGACGAAGCGCGTACATCTCCGGTTTTTTGCCTCCGCTCTCCGTCGAACTGCCTTTGCCCAGCGGAACGATCAATCCACCATCCAGAAAGTGGGTCAGCGCCTTCATGACAGACTGGCGGCTGAGCATGACGTCCGCCACGATATCCGTCACCGAAAATGTCTCCCTCTCCGCTGCCGCCCTGAGAACGAGCTTTCTGTTGTAATCCCGGATGGTTCTGGGAACTGCGCCGGTGTTTTCAGAGATAGAATGTTCACTCATTGTCACCAATATCGCCCCCTTTTAAATTGAAACTTTGTTACGTAATTTTGTTATGTTACTAATGTTAACATCTTTTTCGTGGTTTGTCAACCGAATTGCGGAAAGTTTTTTGCACTCTTCGACCGGATGGGAAACGATGCGCCGTCCGCTGTGCGCCCTGGAAGCGGATCGCCGGGATGGCACCCTGGCCACAGCACCAACCCGGATATGCTGGCCCGAAAGCGCTGAGCGCGCCCTCCGATTCCTCTAAACTGCAATAGCGGCGTCCGCCACCGTGCGGTACAAGCCCACCAAGAACATCGTGCGGGATGGCCGCAGACAAGGGGCTTGCACAGAAAGTTACGCACCTCCCGGGCCCGGAAGCAAAAAAGAGGGGGCAGCCTTTCGCTGCCCCACCGTCTGTCACAGGACTCCCCGAAGAAGTAGGGCGGCGGAAACAGAACTTTGCGACGGTGAGCTGCGCGTTCTGTAAGCGGATATGTTAGACGAGAGAACGGAGAGCGCGAAGAAAACACAAGCGCGGAAAACGGCTCTCCAGCGCCAGGGGCAGAGAAAGCATCGTGATCTGGAGCGGTAAGCCTGTCTAAAACGAAATGGGCCCGTTGCAAAATGCACATTTTGCAACGGGCCCGAGGCCGTCAAAGAATGAGAGGACGGCGCGATAAGCAAGTGGGGGCTTGAGGGGGACGGGAGGCCCGCCTCGAATGAAAAGAATAGCCGCCAAATGCCTGTACGGCAGGCGTTTGAGGAGGGGAGCGACGTTTTTTCGGCGGCTTGCCGCCGGGAAAAACGCGGCGTTTTCAGGCCGCCAAAAAATCATTTTGACCGTCTGAGGGGCATGGAAGAGAAGATCAAAGCTTGGTACCGAGCACCGCGCCGTTGTAGATGGCGTCCACGGAGTTGCTGGCCTTCTCCGCATCCCCGACAACGTACAGCTCGCCGTCAAAGTCCTTCATTTCCTCCTCCAGGGGATTATAGGAGCGGCTCCCCAAGGCCAGAATGACCCTGCCAAAGCCACGAAGACTGACCATCTCGCCGTCCTTCTCATAGTCGACGCCGTCGGAATAGACGTACCGCACCGGAGAGGAGGTGAGCATCTTCACGTGGTTGGCCTCCAGACGCTCCAGGAGCATGTTCCGCACAGCAACGGGGTCCTCCGTGGCGATCCCGTCGCGCATTTCGATGATCGTGACGTCGTAGCCGTACTGTCCCAGATGGTCCGCCGTCTCCGCGCCGTGCAGGCCGCCGCCGATGACGAGCACTTTCTTCTCCTTGATCTGCGCGCCAAGCAGCACGTCCCGGTTGTTCAAGACGTCCGCCTCTGCGAGTCCGGGAATTCGGGGATACAGGGGAACGCCGCCCGTGGCCAGAATCACGGCGTCATACCCGCCGCCCTTCAGCATTTCAGCCGTCGCTTCCGTATTGAAAACGATCTTCGCGCCGTACTTGCCACACATGTTTACCTGGTAGTTAATGGCCCGCGCCAACGGCTGCTTATGGGGCGGCACCGCCGCTACGCGGAACTGGCCGCCGGCCATGCCGTCCTTCTCGAAGACCGTTACGTCATGGCCGCGCTTCGCCGCGATCCAGGCAGTCTCCAGTCCGGCCGGGCCTGCGCCTACAATGGCGAGCTTTTTCTTCGACGCGGCCGGCCGGATTACCAGCTCCGTTTCCCTCATGGCAAAGGGATTAATGAGACAGCTTCTGTATCGGCCGCCATGACCGTACTGGCCATAGCATCTCTGCAGACAGCCGATGCAGGGCGCGATCTCCCCTTCCCGGCCCTCCGCCGCCTTGTTCACAAACTCAGGATCGGCCAGCATGCCCCTGCCGATGGCCACAAACTGCACCTTATTGCTCCGCAGGAGCATCTCCCCGTACACAGGCTCCGTGATTCTGCCGGCAACGGCGACCGCACAGTCCACTGCCCGGTGAATCTCTTCCGCCGCCTCCACGTTATGGCCCGTTTCCCTGGCCGCCGGTGCGATGCCGTGTCCTTCGCCGGCCACGCCGCAGGATACGTTGATCAAATCGGTCCCGGCCTCCTTCAAAAGCATCGCCATCGCCGCGGCGTCGCGCTTGCGGTGGCCGTCCGCCACCAGTTCATCGCCGCTCAGCCGGACGCTAATCGGGTAATCCGCCCCGCAGGCCCGCTTTATCCCGCGGATGATCTCCGTCGCCACCCTCGCCCGGTTCTCCATGCATCCCCCGAACTCATCCGTTCTGCGGTTACTCCGGGGGGAGATAAAATCGCTCAGAAGATAGCCGTGGGAGCAGTGGACCTCCACCATGTCATAGCCGGCCTTCTGCGCCCGGACAGCTCCCTGGACAAAGTCATCGATCAGCGCGTAAACCTCCGCCGTCGTATAGACGCGGGGGGTTGGCTCGCCCAAAAGCATAGGGATGGGAGAGGGCGCGGTGAGCTCCACCACGGACCGGCGCCCGCCGTGCTGGAGCTGTAGGCATACCTTCGCGCCGGCTTCATGGATGGCTGTGACCATCTTCGCGTGCCCTCCGATCACGCCGTCGCTCGCAATGGACGTCTGACGGTCACAGGAGCGGCCGGTCTCATTCACGAAGGTGTATTCCGACATGATCAGTCCCGCGCCGCCCTGCGCCCGCGACACATAGTAGGCGGTCAGTTCATCCGTGATCGAACCGTCCTCGCCGGACAGATGGATGGACATCGGCGCCATAATCACGCGGTTTTTGACCTTCAAGGAGCCAATCTTTCCCGGAGAAAGCAGATATTTGTAATTCATAACAGTCACCTCTTATTATTATCCGAACAAAAGCGCGTAAGGTACGTCTATGGCCCAGACGCAAATCAGCGGAATCAGCGCCGACGTAAAGAACAGATACTTATAGGCATGCTTGTGATCTGTTTTGCAGATCGTGAACACCGCGACCAGCGCTCCGCAGTGGGGAAGCGAATCAAACGTACAGGCCATCTGGGAGACAATGCGGTGTACCAGGGAGAGGTTGGCGCCGCTGGAGAGGTACACCTCCCCCAGCGTCGTCATGGACAGAGACGCCGAACCTGTGGCTGAGGCAAGCAAGCCAGCCAGCAGGATGGTGGAGACGGCCGCCAGCAAATATACGTTCATATGTGAGGTTTCGATGAAATTGATGATGTAGGAGTAGACCGGCGCGGCCGTCACCACGCCGCCAAAGCCGACGATGACTGCGGTGCCCATGACGGCCTCGATCGACTCCTCAGCTCCCTCGCTGAATGCAGTCTTCCACTCCCTCAGCTCCATGTACGGAAACAGGAGGATGAACGCCGCCGCATCCGAAATTAAAACCGCCTTTTCCGCGCTGAAGCCAAACCCGACATACAAAACCGCCACCAGCAGGATGGGGAGCAGCGAGAGCAGGATATGCGGCCGTTTTTTCTCCGCGGCCTTTGCCTGAGCGGCCTCGTCCTCCTCGCTCGCCTCAAAACCGATTCCCTGTTTTTTCAGCTTTTTGGCCTGATAATTCAGGTAGAGATAGTTGAGCACAAACATGGCGACGGCGGTGGGAATACCGCACTGCCACCCTGCCAACGTGCCCGTTCCCAGCGCCTTGCTGGGCACCACGTTCAACAATTGCGGACAGCCCGGCGCCGTATTCGCCGCACACCAGCAGACACCCGTGAACGTCGCCGGAAGCAAATGGCGGCTGATGTTCGCTTTTCGGAGCAGTTCAATGGCCACCGGATAGATGGCGAAGATCAGGACAAACGCGCTGATTCCGGAATACGTCATGATCGCGCAAGTGACCATGATCGTCAGAAACGGCCTCTTCTCGCCAAACACCTTTGCCAGACCATCGGCGATGGCCCCTCCGGCGCCGGTATCCTGATAGATCCGGCCCAGGATGGCCCCCGACGCGAGAAGGAGCAGATAGCTGGCGATGAAATTTCCCGTGGTCACGGCGTATTTTTCCAGCAGCGTGTCCACGACAGGCAGGCCGCTGAATACACAGACGATCACAGAGACCAAAATCGAAAACGCGATGGGAGAGACGCCCTTATACGCCAGGACGATCATCAGTACCAGCGCGATGATGCAACCGATTGCAGATAAAAGTTCCATTTGATGAATCCACCATGATTCCTTTCGTCATTTTCGGCTCAGAGAGCATCCCCACCTCTCGCCCGGGAAGACACCCCGCAGCCCGCTATGCTCATGGTATCAACCAATATTCCGTTTTGCAAATTGGTAAATGGATGCAAATAATAGGTCTTTCCTATATCCTCTTTTCGCCCCTCCCACGCGCTCTCTCCGTTTCCAAAAAATGTAACATATGGCATGAGATTATGATTGACAAACCTTGCCCTTTTGCTAAAATATAATAAGATATATAATATTTTAATAAAACGCACTGGGAATGCTGGTATGAATATCAACGATTTTAAATACATTCTTAAAATTGCCGAGCTGAAAAGCTACAGCGCCGCGGCCAGGAACTGCTATATCACCCAGCCCTCCATCAGCCAGCGGGTCAAGATCGTTGAAAATGAATACGGAATCACTATCTTCAACCGCAGTCACACCGGCGTAGAGATCACGCCGGAGGGCGAGCGTTTTCTGAAATACGCCTCCAGAATCATGGAATGCGAGAAGAATCTCCGCAAGGAGTTCGATGAGATGAACAAGGAGGGAACGATCATCCGGGTGGGGCTGTCCTGGGCCGTGACCGCCGGTTTCTTCCGGGAATACATCCCAAAAATGTGTCTGGACTATCCGGATATCCGGTTCGAATTCCGGGAGTCCACCTCTGTGGAACAGCAGGATGAGCTTTTGTCGGACAGGCTGGACATCGGCTTTTGCTATCTTCCCATCACCTCCAACGAACTGTCCTATCGAATTCTAATGGATGATGAAATCGTTCTTCTCCCGGCTGCCGGAAGCGCGCTCAGCGAAAAGACCGCTATCCACGCGTCCCCCGGCACCTATATCAACCCCAACTATCTCAACGGCGAGCCGTTTGTGACCGCGCTGGAGGGAAGCCGCCTGCGCAATTACCTGAACGCAGTGATCGAGACGACAGGCATCTGTCCCGATATCCGTCACACCATTCGGGACCTCTCCTACATGTACTCTTTGGCCGAGAGCGGCCTTGCCTCCGCGTTTCTGTTCAAGAGCACCTTTATTAACCAAAAGCCCTCTCCCCCCTATTACTACATCGACAGCTCCATCTCCAACAAGCTGCCCATCGCCATCGTGTGGAGGAAGGATTCCATCCTCAGCGAATTTGTGGACGATCTGTCCCATAACCTCAGAAAATTCGTCCCCTTTATCAGGTAATGTATTCGCCAAAAAGGCGCAGGTCCCGGGACCCGCGCCTTTTTGTTCGCTCAATTTGCTTTAATCTTCATATCATGGCAATGGTCCGCGATCAATGCCATCGCATCTCCCAGGATGAGCTGGTCCGTGTTCAGACAGACGGCGCTGGCTCCCTCGTCGATGACCTTTTGGACATGCTCTACCTTCTGCCCGGAGGCAGGCGCCGAGGGACAGGCCAAAAACCAGATGTTGTGCCTATTGCACGCCTCGATCGTCTTTTCGTAGCCGATCTGTACCTCCTCGGGGAAAGTGCCGTCGGCCTTCAGCCCGCCGAGCGCCTGGCCGTAGTCAGCCTTGCCGAACATGATCATATCTCTCCCCGGCTCCAAGACGCTGAGAATTTCCTCGATATTCTCCACGCCCTCCGGGTCCTCGATCATGGCGATATACTGCACTCTTTCCGCGTTCGCGAAGTACTCCTGCCAGTTCTGCGGGCGGAAGCCGTCGCCGTGATTGGACCGGCAGGTGGAGGCGTTGCCTTTGGGTGGATAGCGCAGCGCCTGCTGGCCCCGGAGACACGTTTCTTTGTCGCGCACATGGGGGATGAGGACGCCCTTAATTCCCTGCTCCACCAGGCTGCGCATCTGCCAGGGGATCACGTCCGGAAGACGGACAAAGGGCGTCACATCGTTCAGCTCAGCGACCGCGATTTGGGTCTCCACCGTCTCCCTGTCCATGACGGCATGTTCCATGTCGATGATGACGAAATCCATGTCCAGGGAGCCCGCTATGTACATGACGGTCGGGTCCTTGAGGTAGTTGAAGAAGCCAATCGGGGCGCGCCCTGCGTTGATCGCTTCGATAACTCTGTTCGATTTTCTAATCATAATTTTTCTCCTCGCGATTCAAACTTCCACAATGTTTTGGTAAAAGAACGAGTGATCGTCCAACGTGGCCTGCAGCTCCACACCGCCGATCTTGGCGACGATCACGGTGAAGTGGGAGGGAAGGTCCGGATTACCGGAGCCGCACTTGGTCCCCGGCATCAGATGGCCGCAGACCGTCGTCTCCTTGTTGGTGGCGACACAGTGTGCGTGGACATAGGGAGTGCCGTCCCCCCCTGCAGAACCGAGGAAATTCCACTTCTGCTTCACTGTCTCGATATAGCCGGGGATTGTGGGATACATGCTGTCGATAAACTCGTCCTCCGTCATCCCCTCCGGCGGCCTTACCACGGTCGTTCCGATCGTCCCGTGCAGACTCAGCTCGCATTTCCCCTCCAGGGTGCCGATGACCACGTTGAGTCGGGGGTTGATAAACGCCTTATTCAGCGGGAAGTGCTGGTAGGTAAAATCAACGCCGGCGCCGCTTCCGTCCAGAATCACACCGGTGCGGATATTCTTTTCCGCACAAAGCTCATAGATTGCTTCCAAGATATCCTCTCCCGGATGAAACCGGAGAAAGTACACCTCTTCAATCTTCCCACAACCAATAACTCTCTCAAGCATAGACGAACACCTCTTCCTTTTATAGCGTGGTCATTTTGGATTTTTTCCCCGTAACGTAACAAAGGAAAAACAGCGCGACAACGACGACCAGGCCAACGACGGTGGAAACGGTCTCCGGTATGATCGTCGCGGCGGCGGCCAACAGGAACAAGATTCTGACAGGCCAATTCAGTTCCTTGAAAAGATATCCCTCCAGGCCGAAGCAAAGGCCCACCACGCCAACCAGCGTGGACAGCAGCCCTATCGCGATGGAGCCTGCCGAACCCTGGAAAAACAGGCCCTGATTGAACACAAACACAAAGGGAACCAGGTAGCCCGCCACAGACATCTTAAACGCCTTGTATCCCGTAGGCATGGGCTTCGACTTTGCCACGCCCGACGCCACAAAGAAGGTTGCGCCGACCGGCGGCGTGATGCCCGCCATATTTCCGTAGAAAAACAGGAACATATGCGCCGCCAGGACAGGAACGCCCATCTTCACGACGGCCGGAGCAATGATGATGGCAAGAATCAGGTAAACGGACAGGACGGGAAGGCCCATACCGAGAATGATGGCGCCGATCGCCGCGTAGAGCAGCAGCAAAATCAGGTTGCCGCCGGCCAGCTTAATCAGGATACTGGACATTCTGAGGTTCAGCGTCGTAGCGCCGAACACGGCGGTGATGATGCCAGCGCAGCCGCAGGCGGCGGCAATGGTGAGCGAGGCCTTGGCGCCGTTAACAAAGATGCTGATGTACGTCTTCAGCGGGGTCTGCTTCTGGTGGGTAACCGCAAGATGGATGGCGTTGACGACCACCATGGTGACGATGCTCCAGAAAGCGGCCTTGACCGCGGACCACTGGAGCACAACAAGCAGGACGATCAAAACGACCAAGCAGATAACATAGTGCCAGCCTTCTTTTATGACCTGGCCGAGCTTCGGTATGTCAGAAGACACCTTTGCTTTCATCCCATACTTGGCCGCCCGCAGATCGCACATGATAAAGAGGGCTAAGTAATAAACGAACGCGGGGATTGCGGCCGCAATGCAGATCTTTCCGTATCCGATGCCCACCATCTCGGCCATAATGAACGCCGCAGCGCCCATGACCGGGGGCATCAGCATGCTGCCCACGGCGGCCGAGGCGCAGATGCCTCCCGCATCCTCCGCGGTGTAGCCGTCCTCCTTCATCATGGGAATCGTCAGGCTGCCGGTGGCAGCCACGTTGGATGTGGCGCTGCCACTGACCATGCCGAACAGGCCGGCCGCGACGATGGAGACCTTGCTGGAGCCGCCGCGGATGCGCCCAAACAGCGAGTAGGACACATCAATCAGGAATTTACCCGCCCCGAGCTGCAGCAGGAATTCTCCAAACAGACAGTACATAAAGCAGGTCGTCGCCGAGGTGTCCATACAGCTTCCGTAAATGCCCTCGCCCGTCATGTAAAGGTAGGAGAGGAAACGCTGGAAGCTGATTTTGGGGAACCAGAAATAGCCCTGGATATGCGGCCCGATAAAGCAATAGGCAATGAACACCAGCGCGATGGCTGGCAGCCAGCCGCTGACCTTCTTCCACGCGGCGATGAGGACAAGCACGATGCAGGCAACGCCCATAACATAGTCCATCGTTGTGACCCTTGTGGTCCGCATGGACATCTCCAGCCAGTTGTCGTACATGTAAAAGTTCGTCGCAAAGGAAAACGCGGCAAGAATGTAGTCGACAATCCGCAGCCAAGTCTTTTTCTGGTCGATCGAACGGTACAGGAAAATAAGCGTCAGGGCAAAGCCAAAGTGGATGCTCCGCTGTTCCATCGCCACAAACGGCAGCACGCCGGCCGTGTACAGATGGAACAAGCACATGAGCACGGACAGGACCGTGATCACTTTTTTGACGATCGCATTGCCCTTGGACTCAGTCGATAGTGCTGTTTCCATGAATCTACGCTCCTTTTTAAGGGGGCTGTCCGTGAGGCAGCTTGCCGCCGTCTCTGGACAGCCCCGAATCCACAAGAGTTACGAAAAGATCAATCGCTGATCAAGCCGAACTCCCTGTAATACTTCTCCGCGCCGGGGTGCCAAGTCATGCGGCCCCACCACGCGGCCGTCTCTTCAGGATTGGCCGTCTTGAAGCTCTGGTTGACGGCAACGATCTCGTCCAGATGCTCCGCGCAGATTTTGACATACTGGTAGATGACGTTCTCGGGGACGTCCTCCGTGGCCACAACGATCTGCATGTCGTTCACGGAGACGACATCTGTGTCAACGCCCTTATAGGTGCCGGCAGGGATGGTGTACGCAAAGCAGTACGGTTCGTTCTTCAAAAGCGTCTCTTGCTGCTCCTCCGTCAGGCTCAAAAGCTTCAGGCCCGTGGAGGACTCCGCCATCTGCGCGGGGTTGCCGCCTATGCCGCCAAACCAGATGTGACAATCAATGGTCCCGTCGGCGAGAGCGGTAATTGCGTCCGTGGGGGACAAATCCACTACGTTGAACCACTCATAGGGGTCAATCTCCATATCGTCGAACAGCTTCATGACGGTGCAGTAGTTGGCGGAACCGGGGATGTTCAGGGAGACCTTCTTCCCCTTCAGGTCTTCCAGCGTCTCATATTCCGCGCCTGCCTTGCAGCAGATGTGCAACACCTCGGGCGCGCACTGCTGGATGAACTGCATCTCGCGGCCATCGTAGGGATGGTCGTAGGCGTAAATGCCCTCAATGCAGCAGGCGAGGGAGATGGCGGATGCGCAGACCGTGTCAAGCTCGCCCGATTCCACCAGCGCCAGGCCCTCAGCGGAGCCGGATGTGATCGTGGGAGCAATTTTCCAGCCCTTTCCGTACTGATCGACCAGATCGTTCGAGGTGATGTTGAACTGATAATAGGTACCGGTCATCGTACCGGCGCTCATTCGGAGAACATAGTTTTCGGGAATGCCCTCCGTGGGCATGCTCTCATCGCTTTCCCCGGAAACCGCTTCGGCATCCGCAGCCTCTGTCTCCTCGGCGGTAGGGGCTTCTGTGATCTTCTCGCTACAGCCGGCAAATGTGAGAATCATTCCCAGCATAAGAAGAAGCGAGAGGAGGCTTTTCGTTGTTTTCATTTTTCATGTCTCCTTTCAGAAAAAATAACGATTTTTGACTTCTGATGGTTATAAGTTTATAGCACTTTCGATAGTTTTTCCAATTTGCTTTGCTTATTAGTTAATATGTTTTCCCTATGGCTGGGAGAAAACATCAGGGCGTGTTGCAAAATTCGCGCCGTACAAAAGCAACGAGGACAGGGCCCCGGGAGAGGCTGCCTGTCCTCGTTGTTTGCTTTGCTAGTAGCAAAGACACCCCCCAGAGCTATGCTAGGGGAAAAGAAGAGCTTATAACGAGGAAAGAAGTAGACAAGAAGAAAACTCCTCATTAGAGTAGAGGTAGGTTTGCCGACCACCAGACTACAAAATGAGGAGGTCTTTATCATGAAAGACAAAGACGTATGTAGTTTAAAACATACGATGCGGCGCTGTCAATACCATGTGGTATTTGCCCCGAAGTATCGGCGCATGACTTTGTGGGCTTCATCCCCATCCACGAACTGATGCAAGAAGAAAAGGTTGCCGCCCAAATAGGGCGGCGATTTTAATTCTATCTTTTCTTTTTCGGCAAAATATGCTATGATGATATCATCTTTTATAAACGGAGGACCTTCCTATGGATAAACTCATGGAGATCATCGAGCAGCATCCCGAACTGAAAGAGGCATACGACAAGCTGGTGGAGCTCAAGGGCAAGCTCAGCAAGGAGGATATCGAGAAATTCCTCCAGGAGCACGGCATCGACCTGCCGGACCTGGACGAGCTGAAAGAGGGCGCCGAAAAGCTCCTGGGCGGCAAGGACGGCATCGCCGACGCCGTCAAGGGCCTGGGTGGCCTTTTCAAAAAGTAAATCCCAAGCCTCGCGGAGCGCGTATGCGAGCCGCATTTTTGGCATGAAAAAACCGGTCCCATTAGGACCGGTTTTTTCATGCCAGTTAGGCCAACAGCACTTTGTCGCTCTGGATGCTGCTGCCGGAAATCTCCGCGAATTTGTCCAGAAGATCCTTCATAGTCAGGCGCTTCTTCTCCTCCCCGGCCACGTCGAAGATGATCTTACCCTCGTTCATCATGATGAGCCGGTTGCCGTGGGCGATGGCGTCCTTCATGTTGTGGGTCACCATGAAAGCCGTCAAATGGTTCTCCCGGATGATGGTATCGGTGGTATTGAGCACCTTTTCCGCCGTCTTGGGGTCCAATGCCGCCGTGTGCTCGTCCAGAAGCAGCAGCTTGGGCTTCTGGAGCGTAGCCATGAGCAGAGTCAGGGCCTGGCGCTGGCCGCCGGAGAGAAGGCCCACCTTGGCCGTCATGCGATCCTCCAGACCCAGATCCAAGGTCTTGAGCTGTTCCCGGTACTCCTCCTGTTCCTTTTTCGTGATGCCGATGCGCAGCGTGCGGTGGGCGCCGCGGCGCTTGGCAAGGGCAAGATTTTCCTGTATCTCCATGGTGGCGGCGGTGCCGGTCATGGGGTCCTGGAACACCCGGCCCAGGTACTTGGCCCGCTTATACTCCGGCAGGCCGGTCACATCCTGGCCGTCGATGACAATGGAGCCGCTGTCAATGGGCCACACGCCCGCGATGGCGTTCAGGACCGTGGACTTGCCCGCGCCGTTGGAGCCGATAACGGTGACGAAGTCGCCCTCAGCCAGATGCAGGCTGATGCCGTTCAGGGCACGCTTCTCATTCACCGTGCCGGGATTGAAGGTCTTGTAGATGTTGTTCAGCTCAAGCATCGGTCTTGACCTCCTTCTTCGTCTTGTTGAAGTATTTTTCCTTCCAGTACGGCACCGACAGGAAGATCGCCACCACAGTCGCGGTCAGTATCTTCAGATCGGTCGCTTCAAGACCCATGCGCAGCACCAGCGTGATGACCACATAATATATGATGGCGCCGATGACAGACGACAGCAGCTTCAGCGCGAAATTGTGGAACAGCTTGTCCAGCAGCACCTCGCCGATGATGACCGCCGCCAGGCCGATGACGATGGCGCCACGCCCCATGTCGATGGTGGCGCTGCCAGAATACTGGGCCAGCAGGCCTCCGGACATGGCTACCAGGCCGTTGGAGACCACAAGCCCCAGGACCTTGTTCTTGTCAGTGTTGATGCCCTGGGCCCGGCTCATGTTCTGATTGGCGCCGGTGGCGCGAATGGAACAGCCAAGTTCCGTGCCGAAGAACCAGTACATAAGGCCGATAACGACCACCACGATGACGGTCATCAGCAGCAAGGGGTTTCTGACGGCCAGCTCACGCACATAGCGGGAGGATACCATAAGGTCGTTTCTGTCCACATTCAGCGCCAGAGTCGCCTTCGTTTTGGCCGCCGCATCCCCAAGCTTGACCAGGTCGCCCAGAGCCATGATGCGCAGATTCAGCGAATAAAGCGCCAGCTGCGTCAGGATGCCGGCCAGAATGGCCGGTATACCGCACGCCGTGTGCAGCAGTCCTGTGACCAGACCCGCCAGCATACCGGCCAGCACGGCCATCAGCAGCGCCAGCCAGGGGTTCCACCCCAGGGTGATAAGCACCGCGCAGACTGCCCCGCCGGTGGCCAGGGAGCCGTCCACCGTCAGATCGGCCAGGTCTAATATCTTATATGTGAGATATACGCCGATGGCCATCAGGCCCCAGGCCAGCCCCTGCCCAAACGCGCCGGGCAGGGATTTTACAAAGGAGAGCAGAAAATTCATATGGTATCTTTCCTCCGATGAATGGGATCATACGTCGTCTGTCAACGCAAAACGCAGCGGAAAAGGAATGACCTTTTCCGCTGTTATTTGCGGGTTTGCCGTGATGGATGACAAGTTATTCGGCAGCGTCCTCCGCGGGCTCTTCCTCCGCGTCGGCCTCGTCGGCGGCCTCTCCCTCGTCAGAGGCTTCCTCTTCGGCTCCGATCGCCACATAGTCGTCGGGCAGCACGATGCCAAGAGCCTCGCAGTTGTCGGCGTTGTACTCCTTGGTGACCTCGGGCGCATACTGAATGGCCATCTCTTCCACATTTGCCTCGCCCTTGAGGATCTGCACGGCCATCTCGCCGGTGGCATAGCCCAGATCATAGTAGCTGATGGACAATGTCACGCAACCGCAGCCGGAGCAGATGCCCTCCTCGCCAGCGACCACAGGCACGCCAGCGGCCAAGACTACGTTGGCAATGGCCTCGGTGTTGGCAGCAGCGGTATTGTCGGTGGGCACATAGATCACGTCAGAGCCGTCGCAGGCGCTCTGCGTCACACTGGGCAGATCATTCACATCGTTGAAGGGGAACGCCTCACAGGTGTAGCCAGCATCTTCCAAATAGCCCTGGATGGTCGTGATCTGGTAGATGGAGTTGGCCTCGGCGGAGCAGTAGAGCAGACCCACGGTCTTTGCGTCGGGGAAAAGCTCCGCCAGCATGGCGGCCTGCTGGTCCAGAGGGGCCAGGTCGGAGGTACCGGAGATGTTGTTGCCCACAGTGCCGGTCCAGTCCTCACCGTCGATGCCCAGAGCGGTGGCATAGTCGGTGATGGAGGTGCCCAGGACGGGGATGGTATCGGTGGCGGCGGCCGCCTTCTGCAGAGGAGAAGTGGCGTTGGCCAGGATCAGGTCCACATCGTTGGCAACGAAGCCGTCGATGATGGTGCCCACGGCGGAGTCCTCGCCGCCGGCGTTCTGCACGTCGATGTTATCCTCGAAATCCTCACCGAACGCATCGACCAAAGCATCCACGAAGCCCTGGGTGGCGGCGTCCAGCGCCACATGGGGAGCCAGCTGGCACACGCCCACCTGGAAATCCGCTTCCTCGTCGGCAAAGGCCGTGACGGCCAGAGCCAAGACCATGGTCAGCACCAGTACGATCGCAAGTACCTTTTTCATCTTGTTCTGTTTCCTTTCAATACTGATTTATGGCGCGATGGCGCGCCTTTATGTACGCCATAATTCTAATGCTTTAAATGGTTGATGTCAATGTGCAGTTTCTCCAAAAACCGCACATTGACATCATATACTTTGTTACAATATTGCTTTGAGCCCTTTACTTCAAAAGGACCTTCCGATAGCTCTTCTTGCCCCGCCGGAGCAGGACCCCCTCCCGGAGCTTTTCCGCCGGGACCGCCAGGAACAGGTCCGTCACCTTTTCCCCGTCCAGCGTCACGCCGCCCTGGGCGATGTTCTGCCGGGCGTCGGAGTTGGACTTGCACAGCCCCGCCTTCACCAGCAGGACCTTGACGTCGATGGCTCCGTCGGTCAGGTCGGCGTCGGAGAGCTCCGTTATGGGCATCTCCTGAGCGGAACCGGCCCCGAACAGGGCCTTGGCGGCGGTCCGGGCCTTTTGGGCCTCCTCCTCGCCGTGGACCATTTTGGTCAGCTCGAAGGCCAGGATCTCTTTGGCCTCGTTGATCTTCTGGTCCTTCCAGTGGTCCATCTCCTCGATCTGCTCCATGGGCAGGAAGGTGAGCATGCGGATGCACTTCATCACGTCCGCATCGCCCACGTTGCGCCAGTACTGATAGAAGTCGTAGGGCGAGGTCTTGTCGGGGTCCAGCCACACAGCGTTGCCCGCGGTCTTGCCCATCTTGTTGCCCTGGGAGTCGGTGAGCAGCGTCACGGTCATGGCGTAAGCGTCCTTGCCCAGCTTCCGGCGGATCAGCTCCGTGCCGCCCAGCATGTTGCTCCACTGGTCGTTGCCGCCGAACTGCATGTTGCAGCCCACGGTCTGGAACATGTGGTAGAAGTCGTAGGACTGCATGATCATGTAGTTGAATTCCAGGAAGGAGAGGCCCTTCTCCATGCGCTGCTTATAGCACTCGGCCCGGAGCATGTTGTTCACGGAAAAGCACGCGCCCACCTCCCGCAGCAGGTCCACATAGTTGAGGTCCAGCAGCCAGTCAGCGTTGTTGAGCATCATGGCCTGGCCGGGGCCCTCGCCGAAGTCGATGAACCGCTCCATCTGCCGTTTGAAGCACTCGGCGTTGTAGTCGATGGCCTCTCTGGTGAGCATTTTGCGCATGTCGGTCCGGCCGGAGGGGTCGCCGATCATGGTGGTGCCGCCGCCGATGAGGGCGATGGGCTTGTTGCCCGCCTGCTGCAGGCGCTTCATGAACGTCAGCGTCACAAAGTGACCGGCGGTCAGGCTGTCCGCCGTGCAGTCAAAGCCGATGTAAAAGGTGGCTTTGCCGCTGTTGATGAGGTTTTTGATCTCCTCCTCGTCCGTCACCTGGGCGATGAGCCCCCGGGCGGTCAGTTCGTCATACAGGGTCATTTCTCGTTCTCCTCAAACCAGTTTTTGTTTCCACGCGTCCGCCGCGGCAAGCTGCTCCTCGGCGGAGGCGGTAGTCGTTTCCGTGATATTGTCGCCGCCGGTGAGGCGGGCGATCTCCCGGCGCCGTCCGGCCCGGTCCAGCTCGTCCACGGTGGTATAGGTCCGTCCGGCTTTTTCCCGCTTCTCGATGAGATACTGCGCGTCGGCCATGGCGGCGATCTGGGGCAGGTGGCTGACGCACAGCACCTGCCGGTATCGGCCGATCAGGGCCAGCTTCTCCCCCACCCGGCTGGCCGCCACGCCGGACACACCGGTGTCGATCTCGTCGAACACCGCCGTGGGGACCGGGTCGTTCTCGCCGAACACGGTCTTGAGGGCCAGCATGATCCGGCTCAGCTCGCCGCCGGAGGCGATCCTGGCGATGCGTCCCGGCTCCTCGCCCGCGTTGGCGCTCATGCGGAAGCATACCGCGTCCGCGCCCTTGGGGCCAAAGCCGGGCTCGCCGCCGAGCGGGGCGATGTCCGTCACGAACCGGGCCGAGGGCATGGAGAGCTCTTTGAGCTCCCGCTCCACCCGCCTGGCCAGGGTGTCCGCCGCCTTTTGCCGGGCCCTGGTGAGAGCCGCCGCCGCGCTCACGCAGTCCTTTTTCAGCGTCTCCCGCTTTTGGTATAGCCGCTCCAGCGCCTCGTCCCCGTACTCGATCTCCGCCAGCCTCGCCGACGATTCCTCGTACAGCTTGATCAGCGCGGCCTCGTCCAGGGCGGAGAACTTTTTCTCCAGCCGCCGAAGCTGGGCAAGACGCCCCTCCACCCGGTCGAATTCCTCCGGGGAGAAGTCCAGGCTGTCCATCACGTCGCGCACCAGCTCCGCCGCGTCCTGCAAAAGGGATACCGCTTCGCTCAGGGTGTCGTCCGCCTGGGCCAGCGTCCCGCTCCAGCCTCGGGCCCGGCTCAGATACCCCCTCGCCTGCCCGGCCAGCTCCACGGCGGAGCCCTCGTCCCCGTACAGGGCCGTGAACGCCCCCTCGGCAGCCTCCCGGAGCTTCTCGCCGTTTCTGAGAAGCGCCGAGCGCTCCTCCAGCTCCGCCTCCTCGCCCGCGCGCAGCTCCGCCTTTTCCAGCTCCTGCACCCGGTACGTCAGGCTCTCCGCCAGACGCCGCCTGGTCTCGTCGTCCAGGGAAAGACGGGATATCTCCCGCTCGTTGGCCTGATACGCCTCATAGGCGGCCCGATAGGCGGCCAGCTCCCTCTCCGCCCCGGCAAAGGCGTCCAGATAGTCGATGTGGCGGTTCTCATCCAGAAGCTGACGGCCGTCGTTCTGACCGTGGATGTCCACCAGCAGCGCCCCCAGGGCCCGCAGCTGCCTCACCGTCACGGGCACGCCGTTGACCCGGCAGGCGCCCTTGCCGTCGGCGGACACGCTCCGCTGGACGATCAGCGTCCCGTCCTCCGGCTCCACGCCGTTTTCCTCGCACCAGGCAAGGGCCGCGTCCGCGTCGAACACTGCCGCCGCCAGGCACCGGTCCGCCCCGGCGCGCACCAGCTCCCGGCGGGTCCTCTCGCCGGTGACGGCGTACAAAGCGTCGATGACGATGCTCTTGCCCGCGCCGGTCTCGCCGGTCAGCACGTTCAGCCCCTCCCGGAACTGCACGTCGGCCCGCTCCACCACCGCGATATTCTCGATGTGCAGGCTCCTCAGCATCCGCTCTTACCTCTTATAGGCCCGGCGCAGCTGGGCGCACAGACGCTCCGCCGCGGCGGCGTTGCGCAGCACGATGATGGCGGTGTCGTCCCCGGCCACGGAGCCCAGGATGGCGTCATCCCCCATGGCGTCGATGGACGAGCATACGGCGCTGGCCAGGCCCGGCAGGGTCTTGACCACCACGGTGTGCAGAGCGTGGTCAAAGCTCAGGCAGCTCTCCCGGAAGATCTCCTCCAGCCGCCGGGCCGCCTCGTTGGCCTCGTCCTGGTCGGCCTGGGCGTAGCGGTAGCGGCCGCTGGGGCCGATCTCCTTCACCAGCCGCAGCTCCTTGATGTCGCGGGATACGGTGGCCTGGGTGCTCTTCACGCCCCTGGCCTGCAGCGCCTCCAGCATCTGGCCCTGGGTCTCGATATCCTCCTGGGCGATGATGTCTAGGATCACGCTCTGTCTGGATGTCTTCATGCTCTCCCTCCCAATTTCTCAAAGGCCGTCTCATAAAAGCTCTTGGTGCCAAGGTCCGCCATGAGCAGCCTGTATCTGGATTTGGTCACGATCACCCGGTCGCCGTCCATCAGGTCCGTCATGCCCCGACCGTCCGCCGACAGCACGCACCGCCGCCCCTCGCTCACGTCCTCGGGCAGCACGGTGATGGTCCGCTCCGGGCTCAGCACAAAGGACCGGGCCGCCAGCATGTGGGCGCAGATGGGCGTCAGCACGATGGCCTCCGCCCCCGGCTCCACCAGCGGGCCGCCCGCCGCCATGGAATAGGCCGTGGAGCCCGTGGGCGAGGACACGATCACCCCGTCCCCGGAAAAGGCCAGGATCTGCTTTTCGTCCCCCATGGCCGTCAAATGCACGTTCTGCACGATGCCGGACACGACCGCGTCGTTCAGGGCGGTGTCGAAAAACACCCGCTCCCCGTTCCGGCGGATCTCCACGTCCAGCATCATCCGGGGCACCAGACGGTAATCCCCCGCCGCCGCCCGGCGCAAAAGCCCCGCGCTGTCCCGGTCCAGCTCCGTGAGAAAGCCCACATGACCCAGATTCAGCCCCACCAGCGGCACATCGTGGCGCATCACCTGGGGCGCGATGCGCAATATGGTCCCGTCGCCCCCCAATGTCACCAGCAGGTCCGCCCCATCCAGCGCCGTCTCCAGCTCCGCCGTGGGAAGCTCTGGCCTCCGCTCCGGCTCCCCGCATACGGGACTGACGGTCACCCGGTGGCCGTCCGCCTCCAGCATGGCCCCGATCCGGGCCGTATAGGAAAGGTCCCCGTCCCGCTGGACGTTGGGACACAGTACGACGGTGCTCATGGCGTGTCTCCTTTCCCCGTATCCAGCGCCGCGTGAGACTGCCGGACGATCTCGCCGCAGTCTATCGGGACCTCTTCTCCCGTCAGCCCCAGCCAGGCCAGATACTCGATGTTCCCCTCCGGGCCCCGCACCGGGGAGAACGTCATCCCCCGCAGCACGAACCCCAGCTCTCCGGCGTTTTCCGCAAAGCCCTCCAGCACCTCCCGGTGCACCGCCGGGTCCCGGACCACGCCCTTCTTGCCCACCTTCTCCCGGCCCGCCTCGAACTGAGGCTTCACCAGCGAGATCACCTGGCCCTCCGGTCGGAGAAGGCTCTTCACCGCCGGGAGCACCAGACGCAGGGAGATGAAGGACATGTCCATCACCGCCAGGTCCATCCGCTCCGGGAACATGTCCGGCGTCAGGTTCCGGGCGTTGGTGCGCTCCATGACCGTCACCCGCTCGTCCGTCCGCAGGCTCCAGGCAAGCTGCCCGTAGCCCACGTCCACAGCGTACACCCGCTTCGCGCCCCGCTGCAAGAGACAGTCCGTGAACCCACCCGTGGAGGCGCCGCAGTCCACGCACACAGCCCCCGACGGGTCGACGGCGAACGTGTCCAGGGCCTTTTCCAGCTTCAACCCGCCCCGGCTCACATAGGCCAGCTTCCCGCCCCGGACCTCCACGGCCGCGTCCGACCGCACCGTCGCGCCGGGCCGGGTCTGCTTCTCTCCGTTCACGTATACCGTGCCCGCCATGACGAGCGCCTTCGCCTTTTCCCGGCTCTGCGCCAGACCCAGGTCATACACACGCTGGTCAAGCCTTGTCTTTTCCATGCAGCATCTCCAACACGGCCCTCGTAAGGGAGCCGTTGTCCAGTCCCATCTTTTCCCGCAGCTTTTCCGGCGCTCCGTGCTCCAGAATGCCGCCGCCCAGGTTGACCAGCCGGGCCGCCCGCAGGGCTGCGCCCGCCTGCTCCGCCGCGGCCAGCAGCCGCTCGCCCACGCATCCGGCGGCGCAGGCCTCCTCCGCCGCCAGCAGCGCCCCCGTCTTTTTCACCGACGCGAGCACGGCGTCCGTGTCCAGCGGGGACAGGACGTTGATCTTCACCACTTCCGCGTCGACGCCCCTGTCATACAGCGTTCGGGCCGCCGCCAGCGCCTCGTTGATCTCGGTGCCGTAGGCGGCGATGGTCACGTCCGAGCCCGCGCGCACCACGGCGCACGCTTCCCCGGACGTGTCGGTCTGGAAAAGGCCCTCGCCGCCCCTGGGGTAGCGCACCGCCACGGGGCCCGTATCCTCCAGCACCGCTTTGCGGAGCATGGTCCGCAGCTCGGCAAAGCTGGACGGGGCGTATACCTTCATGCCCGGCACGGTGGCGAGATAGGCCACGTCGAAAGCCCCCTGGTGGGTCTCCCCGTCCCGGCCCACGATGCCCGCCCGGTCCACGCCGAACACCACATGCAGTCCCATCAGGGCCACGTCGTGGATGAGCATGTCATAGCTTCTCTGTAAAAAGGTGGAATAGACCGCGAACACCGGCTTCAGCCCCTGGGCGGCCATGCCGGCCGCCATAGCGCAGGCGTGCTCCTCGGCGATGCCCACGTCGTAAAACCGGTCGGGGAATGCCTCCTGGAAGCCGATGAGGCCCGTGCCCTCCTTCATGGCGGCGGTGATGGCCGCCACGGTGGGGTCCTCTCCGGCGATCTCCGTGAGCGTCCGGCCGAACACGGAGGAGAAATCCTCCCCCGTATAGCGGGGCACGCCGGTCTTTGCGTCAAAGGCCCCCACCCCGTGGAACGCCTCCGGGGCCTTCTCCGCCGGAGGATAGCCCCTCCCCTTTTGGGTGATCACGTGCACCAGCACCGGCGCGCCGTATTCCTTGGCCCAGCGGACGGCGTTCTCCACCTTGCGGATATCGTGGCCGTCGATGGGGCCGATATACTCAAAGCCGAAGTCGTCGAAAATATTCTCGGGGATGATCCGCTCCTTCAGCCACTGCTTCATACCGCTCAGCACGGTGGACACGCCCGGTATCCGGGGCAGGAAGGTGTTCCGATACCACTTTTTGAACTTGATATACTCGACTCTCGTGCGCATGCGGCCCAGCATGGACGCCAGCCCGCCCACGCTCTCGTTGATGCTCATGCCGTTATCATTGAGCACGATCACCAGCGGCTCGCCGCTGTGTCCGGCGTCGGACAGGCCCTCGTAGGCCATGCCCCCGTTGAGGGCCCCGTCGCCGATGAGGGCCGCGACGCTGTAGTCCGCCCCCAGGGCCGTCCTGGCTCGGGCCATGCCCAGCGCCACCGACACGGAGTTGGAGGCGTGACCGGCGATGAAGGCGTCGTGAACGCTCTCATAGGGCCGGGGAAAGCCCGCCAGACCGCCCATCTCCCGGAAGGCGGAAAAATCCTTCCGGCCCGTCAGCAGCTTATGGGTATAGCACTGGTGGCCCACGTCGAACACCAGCCGGTCCCGGCTCGTGTCGTAGACCCGGTGCAGCGCCACCGTCAGCTCCACGCTGCCCAGATTGGAGGCCAGATGCCCCCCGTGCTCCGACAGGGAGCCGATCAGAAACCGCCGTATCTCCCGGCACAGCTCATCCAGCGCCTCCGGCGGAAGCGCCCGCACGTCCTCCGGGCCGTGTATATTATCCAAAAGGCTCATATCGTCAACACCAAACATCTATCGTCGGAAACTCGTCGCCCCACAGGTCTCATATCATAACAAAATACGCCTTGAAATGCAAGGCGTATTTTGCATATTTTCATTACAGAATGAATACTCTCAGTTCTCCCGGCCCGCCAGCTTTTCCGTCAGCGCCCGGAGAAAGACCGTGTCGTCGAACGCGTCCAGCAGCCGGTAGGCGTCCCGTGTGTACTCCTCCGTCATGGCCCGGCACCTCTCCGGCCCCAGCAGGGCGCAGAAGCCGTCCCCGTCCAGCAGGTCGTCCCGGCACTGGAAGGCCATGCCCAGGGCCGCGCCGAAATCCCGGGCGGCGGCCACGGTCCTCTCCCCGGCTCCGGCGGCGGCGGCGCCCATGGCGCAGGCCGCGGCGATGAGGGCGGCGGTCTTGGCCGCGTCCGTGGCGGTCAGGCTCTCCGCCGTGGCGGGACCCTCCCCCAGGTCCATGAACTGGCCGCCGCAGATACCCCCCACCCCGGCAGCGGCGCTCAGGATCCGGCAGCAGCGGAAACGGTCCGCCTCTGGCACCGGCGCGTCGCAGATGGCGGCGAACGCCTCCGCCTGCAGGCAGTCCCCCGCCAGCACGGCGGTACTCTCGCCAAATTTGATATGGTTGGAGGGCCGGCCCCGGCGCTGGTCGTCGTCGTCCATGCAGGGCAGATCGTCGTGGATCAGGCTGTAGGTATGCAGCAGCTCCACGGCGCAGGCGACGGGCAGCGCGTCCTCCGGCTCCAGGCCGCAGACGCGGGCAAACTCCAGGCACAGCACGGGCCGCACCCGCTTGCCACCCGCCTTCAGCGTATAGACCATGGCCTCTCTCAGCCCGTCGGACCCGTCTCCCGCGGGCACGAACCGGCCCGCCAGCCAGGTTTCCACCATCGCCCGGTAATTTTCATACCGCTCCATTGCGTTCATAGCGTCTTACCTCACTCGAAGGGCAATTCCTCCGGCGCGCCGTCCGGCCCCTTGCGCAGCTGGACCACCTTCTGCTCCGCCTCGTCCAGCAGCCTTTCGCACGCGCGCAGCAGCCCCGCGCCCTCCTCGAAAAGCCCCAGGCTCTCCGCCAGAGGCGCGTCGCCCTTCTCCAGGCTCTTTACGATCTCCTCCAGCCGGGCCAGGGATCCCTCAAAGCTCATTTCCTTCTTCGCCATTGTGTACTTCCTCCACGATGCAGTCCAGGCTGCCTCCCGACAGCCGCACGTTGATCTTATCGCCCCTGGCGGCCTCCGCCGCCGAGCGGAGAGCCGCGCCGTTCTTCTCCGCGATGGAATAGCCCCGGCTCAGCACCTTCAGGGGACTGAGCGCGTCCAGCTTGGCCGCCAGAGCCACATAGGCCCGGCGCTTCTCACCGGCGATCTTCTCCCCCGCCGCAGAGAGATTCGACCGGGCGTAATCCAGCGCCATGCGCTTGGCGCCCAGATAGACCTCCGGGTCCGTCAGCGCCGGGCGGGCGGCCAGCTCTTTGAGCCGCCGGGACAGCATGTCCAGCTTCTTGCCCATGGCCTGGCTCAGGCGGATATTGGTCTGGGCGGCCCAGGCCGCCACCTCCTCGATGTCCGGCCCCGCGATCTCCGCCGCGTTGGAGGGCGTGGCCGCCCGCCGGTCCGCCACATAGTCCGCGATGGTCACGTCCGGCTCGTGGCCCACGGCGGAGATGACCGGTATCTCGGACGCGTAGATGGCCCTTGCCACCCGCTCGTCGTTGAAGGCCCACAGGTCCTCCATGGACCCGCCGCCCCGGCCCGTGATGATCAGGTCCGCCACCTGATACCGGTTGGCGTAGCGGATGGCGCCAACGATCTCCGGCGGCGCCTCCGCCCCCTGGACACGCACGGGCAGGACCAGGATCTTCGCCAGAGGCCAGCGCCGACCCAGGACCCGGATGATGTCGTGCACCGCCGCGCCCGCGCCGCTGGTGATCACCGCCACCCGCCGGGGAAAGGCGGGCAGGGGCTTTTTGTGGTCCGCGTCGAAAAGACCCTCGGCGGCCAGCTTCGCCTTCAATTGCTCAAAGGCCACCTGCAGGTCCCCGGCCCCCTCCGGCATCAGGCCGGAGACGTACAGCTGATAGGCCCCGTCCCGGGGAAAGACGCCGACCCGGCCCGTGGCCGTGACGGACATGCCGCTCTCCGGCCGGAACCGGAGCTTTCCCGCGCTGGACCGGAACATCACGCACCGCAGACTGCTCTCGGCGTCCTTCAGGGTGAAGTAGTGGTGTCCGGAGGGGTAGATCTTGTAGTTGGAAAGCTCCCCCCTCACCGCCACCCGGTTCAGAAACGGGTCGGCGTCCAAAAGCTCCTTCACATGCTCGTTCAGGGCCGAGACGGTAAAGACCATCTCATTCATCGGGCTTGTCCTCGAGCGCGGCCTCGCCCCGGTAAAAGCCGCCCAGCACGCCGTTGATGAAGGCCACCACGTCCGGGTCCTCATAGCCCTTGGCCAGCTCCACCGCCTCGTCCATGGACGCCTTGTCCGGCACGTCGGGCATGTAGAGCACCTCGTACATGGCCTGACGCAGTATGGCCGCCGCGCTGCGGCTGATGCGCTCCGGACGCCAGCCTCTGGCGTATTTGCCGATGAGCCCGTCCAGCTCCTCTCTATGCTCCGCCACGCCCGTCACGCTCCGGCGGATGAAGTCCAGCTCCCGCTCCGAGGGGGCGCGCGCGTAAATGTCTCCTTCGGCGGCTAGGGTCTCATAGTGCTCCGGGTCGAAAAACGCCTCCACCGCCGCCAGGGGGTCCTGCCCCGTACCGGCCACGGAAAAGCCCAGCTGGATGGCGATCTCTCTTGCTGCTGTTCTGGTCATGCTGCCTCCAAATACAACGAGGAGCCCCGGATGGGGGCTCCGATAGTCAGTGTCGCTGAATATTATTTCTTGTCGAAGGAAACGCCCGTCACATGCACGTTCACCACGGTGTTCATGCCGGTGACGGATTCCACCTCGCCGCACACCGCGTCCTGGACCCGGACGGCGGTATCGGTGATGCTGCCGGAGGCGCGGACGACGATGAGCACGTCGATGGTGATCTTTTCATCGATGAATCGGATCTTCAGGCCCTTCACGGGATTTTTCCGCCCGAACAGATCCACCAGATCCGGGGTATTGGGGCTGCCAAGCCCGGCGACGCCCTCCACCTCGGCCACGGCCGCGCCCACCATGACGGCGATCACGTCCTCCGAGATGTTGACAGTGCCCTTCTCTTCCTGCTTGGTGATGTAGTTCTCCGCCATCGCCCATGACCTCCCAAAAATCGGTTAGGGACATTATAGCACAGGCTTCCAAAAAAGAAAAGGGATTTATTCCGTCACTTCGATGATATTGAGCGCCTGGGCGGTATAGTCGGTGTTGGACACCACCGCCTCGGTGATCTGGGCCACCTGGGTATCGGTCAGGCCCTCCACCGGCGCGGGCACCGCCAC
>CANRDC010000020.1 GCA_947629245.1 uncultured Oscillospiraceae bacterium
ACGCCGCCCAGATCATCAGCCGCATCAACGGCTTCACCTATGTCCAGACCCAGTTCGACTACGCCACCGGCAAGGTCAAGGTCGTGAAGGAGATCCCCTACTCCAAGACCGAGCGGGCCGACGTGCGCTGCTACGGCGCGGACGACGTGCGCGAGGGCGTGGCCATCATGCACCTGGAGGGCGTGGACGTGTCCATCACCGGCAACTCCACCAACCCCACCCGGTTCCAGCACCCCGTGGCAGGCACCTATAAGAAAGAGTGCATCGAGCAGGGGAAGAAGTACTTCTCCGTGGCCTCCGGCGGCGGCACGGGCCGCACCCTGCATCCGGACAACATGGCCGCCGGTCCCGCCAGCTATGGCATGACCGACACCATGGGCCGCATGCACTCCGACGCCCAGTTCGCCGGTTCCTCCTCCGTGCCCGCGCACGTGGAGATGATGGGCTTCCTTGGCATGGGCAACAACCCCATGGTGGGCGCCACCGTGGCCGTGGCTGTCGCCGTGGACCAGGCCCTGAACAAGTAAGCTTTCCACCCCGCAAAAAAGCAATGTGTCCCGCCGGGAGCTCCCGGCGGGACATTTTTGCGTATTTGGCCCTAGCTTCGGACTATCCTGGTATAGGTCCGGGCGGTCAGGGCGTACACCGCCCCGTACAGGGCCGCGAACGCCGCCGCCGAGATAAGGCTGCACAGGGCGAAGACGCCCGTGTCGTACATGCCCCAGATGCCCAGCAGCTTGTCCACCAGGGGGAAGGCCGCCGCCATGTGGCAGAAGGCCGTCAGCAGCGGCAGGAAGCACACCAGCGAGATCTGGCTGCGGATGGACCGGCGGGCCATGCGGTTGTCCAGCCCCACCTTCTCCAGCACCGCGAACCGGGCCCGGTCCTCGTAGCCCTCGGAAAGCTGCTTGTAGTAAATGAGCAGCGCCGCGCCGCCCAGGAAAAGAGTCCCCAGGAACAGCCCCAGAAACAGCAGGGAGCCGTAGTTGGCCATCAGCTCGGCCCGGAGGGTGCCGGTGTCCCGGCAGCCGGAGCGAAAGCCTGTCTCCAGATCGTAGAAATGGTCCACCACATAGCGCTCCACCAGGACCCGGCAGGCGTGGGTGTCCTCCCCGGCGGGCAGGTCGAATTCGATCAGGTGGTCGATGTAGGTGCCGTAGGCATAGCTGAGGTCCAGGTCAGTCTCACAGTAGCTGCGCACGGCCCGCCACAGCTCCTCGATGGTGTCCGCATCGGCCACCGCCAGGTCCCGTTCTCCCAAAGGCCCCAGATCGCCGTATTGCTGGTCGATCCCGGCCAGGCCCATGGACCTGCCGAGATAGGCCGCCGCCGGATCCTCCAGCTCCAGATGGCCCGCCACGTCCAGCTCCACGCCCAAGATGGAGAGGGTATCCTCCGGCCAGGTGGTCAGTATTTGGCCCGGCGCCAGGGATATCTCCCGGCCCGTGATGGCCTCGTAGCCCGCAGCGTCCAGAAAAGCCATATTGCCGGAGCTGACGCCGCGCTGGATCCAGCTGCACTCCCAGTAGCGATAGCGGACCACGTTCTGCGGGTGATACCCGGCGGCCCGGACATCATCCATAGCCTCGTCCAGCAGGGCGTCCCAGTCCGTCTCCGCCTCGCTGGAAAACTCGCACAGCACGTCCCGGGGACAGGACCGGCGCACGTGGCTCTCCAGCCCCGCGTACAGGCTCACGGTGCTGGACACCATCACCAGCACCGCCGTGGACAGCACGCAGATGATGGCCAGGCCCGCGGCGTTGTGGCCCATCCGGTGGATCAGGCCCGACACGGCGATGAAGTGCCGGGTCCTGTAATAATAGCTCTTCCAGCGGCGCAAAAGCAGCAGCCCCGCCACGGTCCCGGCCAGAAACAGGGCGAAGGTGCCCAATATCACCAGCAGCACCGCCAGGAAGAACACCTCGATGATGTCCATCTCCACCGACTCCATCCGGGCCGGGGTGACGATGGCGATGGCGTAGCCCGCCCCCAGCAGGGCCAGTCCCGCCAGGGCAATGAGCCACCGGGCCTTGGGGATCTTGTCGCCCGCGCTCTGGCGGGTCATCAGGTCCACGGGCCGCATGAATCCTACCTTGGTGGCGTTGACCAGGAAGATGAGGAACAAAATGGCCCCGAAGGCCGCCGCCGTGAGCAGCAGGCACTTGCCGTAGAGGAAGGGTCCGTCAAGCTCCACGCCCATGAGCCAGGCCAGCAGCAGAAGCAGCAGCCGGTCGAAGAGCACCCCCAGCAGCAGACCGCCGCCCAGACCGATAAGGGCCGTGTACGCCGTCTCCCACAGCAGCAGCCGGGTCAGGTTGGTCCGGGTCATGCCCAGCACAGCGTAAAGGCCGAACTCCCGGCCCCGCTGGCGCATGAGAAAGCCGCTGGCATACAGCAGGAATCCCGCGCAGACCAGCCCCAGCACCACCGTGCACGCCTGCATGATGATCCGCACGTCCCCGGCGTCGGCAAAGCCCTTGGGGTCGGCGGTAGTAGCCAGCATGTAAAAGCCCGCCGCGGCCCCCATGACGGTGACCAAGTAGGGCGTATAAAACCGCCGGTTCTTCCTCAGACAGTCCCAGGCGAGCCTTGGATAAAACCCCTTATTCATCCCGACCGCCTCCCGCCAAAAGCGACAGCGCGTCGGAGATGCGGCCGTAAAACCGCTCCTGGCTGTCCGCCCCCCGGCAGAGCTGGTGGAACAGGACCCCGTCCTTGATGAACAGCACCCGGCCCGCGTGGCTGGCGGCCTTCACCGAGTGGGTCACCATGAGAAGGGTCTGTCCGGCGGCGGCCAGATCGTCAAAAATGCGCAGCAGCTCGTCCGAGGACCGGGAGTCCAGCGCCCCGGTGGGCTCGTCTGCCAGCACCAGCCTGGGGGAGAGGATCAGCGCCCTTGCCACGGCGGCGCGCTGCTTCTGCCCGCCGGAGACCTCGTAGGGATACTTGTCCAGAATGTCCCCGATGCCCAGCCGCCGGACCAGGGGCAGGAGCCGTTCTCCCATCTCCCTGTGGGACCGGCCCGCCAGGACCATGGGCAGGCAGATGTTGTCCCGGATGGTGAAGGTGTCCAGCAGGTTGAATTCCTGAAACACGAACCCCAGGTTGTCCCGCCGGAAGGCGGCCAGCTCTGCCTCCGGCACGGTGGCCATGTCCCGTCCCTCCAGCTTCACCGTGCCCGCCGTGGGCCGGTCCAGGCTGGCCAGCACGTTCAAAAGCGTGGTCTTGCCGGAGCCGGACTCGCCCATCACCGCCGTGTACTGGCCGTCCTCCACCGTGAAGCTCACCCCCGCCAGGGCCTGTACGGACTGGCCCCCGAACCGGGAGGTATAGGTCTTTTGCAGATTTTCCACTTCCAATAACGCCATCGGTCGTCGACCTCCTTTGGCATTATGATACCAGAGCGGCGGGGCCGCTGCCTTAGCTTTGGCTTACATTTGGGGCCTCTGGCTTACGAATCTGTCACAAATCACTCCACGCCCAGCTTCGCGGCGGTCAGGTCCACTGTCACCGACGTGCCCGCGCCGGGCGTCGACTGGATGCGGATGCCGTGGCCCAAAATGCCGCACACCCGCTTGCACAGGTACAGCCCGATGCCCGTGGACCGGCCCTCGGTCCGGCCGTTGAAGCCGGTGTAGCCCTTCTGGAACACCAGGGGCAGGTCCTCAGGCGCGATGCCGAGGCCCGTGTCCCGGACGACGAGCACCGGCCCCGGCTCCGCCGTGATGGACACGGTCCCGCCGGGGGTGTATTTCAGGGCGTTGGACAAAAGCTGCTCCAGCACGAAGCCCAGCCACTTCTCGTCGGTGAGGGCCGTCTCCGCCACGCCGCCGTAGTCCAGGGCCACGCCCCGGCGGATGAACCATCCGGCGTACTTCTTCACCGCCCGGCGGATGATGCCATCCAGCTCGTACCGGGCGATGAGAAGGTCGCTGCCCCCGTCCAGCCGCAGATAGCCCAGGGCCATGTCCGTGTACTGCTCGACGCGGAACAGCTGGTTGCGCAGCTCCCCCTTGTCCGGGACCTCGTCCTTCAACAGCAGCCCCATGCCCGCGATGGGCGTCTTGATCTGGTGGGTCCAGGCGGTGAAGTAGTCCATCGCGTCGGCATACCGGGCCTGCTGCCGGGCCTGACAGGCGGCCAGTTCATCCCGCAGGGCGGCGATCATAGCCTGATAGTCCCGCTCCAGACCGTTGACCGGCGCGGGCAGCGCCCCGGCCTGAGCGGGATGGGCCAGGGCCCTTCTCAGCTCCCCGGCCCGGCGGACATACCGGGCGCAGTCCAACCCCAGGTACGCCAGAGCGAAAAAGGCGCACAGCGCCATGGCGTAGCCCACCGCCGCCACAGGCAGGCCGGACAGGGCGAATACCGTCAGAAACACGCCGCCGAACAGCGCGAACAGCCCGATGGCCCCGGCGCTCTTTTTTAAATATGCACCTATATCTCTCATTCGCCCTCCACCAGATAGCCCACGCCCTTTTTCGTGGCGATGAAGTTTTCCAGCCCCGCCGCCTCCAGCCGCCGCCGGAGCCGGGCCACGTTCACCGTCAGGGTGTTCTCGTCCACAAAGCTGTCCGTCTGCCACAGCCGCTCCATCAGCTCCTCACGGGACACCACCCGGCCCCTGGCGGCCATGAGCGTCTCCAGGATGCGGTAGTCGTTTTTCGTCAGCTCGATCCGCCGCCCCCGGTAGGAGAGGCTGGCGTCCGCCGTGTTCAGCACCGCGCCCCTGGCCGTCAGCACCGTCAGCGGGGCCTGGAAGTCGTAGGCCCGGCGCAGTACCGCCTGGAGCTTCGCCATCAGCACCTCCCGGTCGAAGGGCTTGGGGATGAAGTCGTCCCCGCCCATATCCATGGCCATGACGATGTTCATCTTGTCCGAGGCCGAGGACAGAAATACCACCGGCACCCGGGACTCGGCCCGGATCAGCCGGGTCCAGTGGTAGCCGTTGTAGAAGGGCAGCCCGATGTCCATCAGCACCAGCTGGGGGTCGAAGGCGCGAAACTCCTCCAGCACACGGGCAAAGTCCTCCGCCCGCCGGACCTGCAGGCCCCAGCTTTCCATATAGGCCGCCAGGTGAGAGGCGATGACCTCGTCGTCCTCCACCAGAAACACCTTATACATCCGCATCCCTCCCGTCTGTCAGTTTACCATCCGGACCCGTCCCCCGTCCAGAGCGGTCAGCTAACATTTTCGTCATGTTGAGGGGGATATCGGTCGCGCAAGGGGGAGCTCGAGGGGGACGAAAGTCCCGCCTCGAATGGGATAAATAGCCGCCAAGCGCCTGGGTTGCAGGCGTTTGGGGAGCGCAGCGACGTTTTTTGCGGCGGCGTGCCGCCGGGAAAAACACGGCGTTTTCAGGCTGTCAAAAAGACTTTTTTGACAGCCTGAAGCGGCGTCGTCCGGTGCATACCGGACGACGCCGCTGATATTGTGGGCATGTCAGCCTTTGGCGAAGAAGGCCACGGCGATGGCGCCGGGACCGGCGTGGGTGCTGATGGTGCTGCCGATCATGACGGCGGGGGGAAGCTCCGTCAGGTGGTCCTCCCAGAGGGCCCGGCTGTTTTCTATGTAGCCCTTCAGGAGGGCGTCGTCCGTGCCGGAGAAGGCCAGCAGCGCGGGCATGGCAAAGTCGATGCCGCCGGATTTTTGGATGAACTCGGTGAGCAGGTTGCCGCTCTGGCGGGAGCCTCGGGCCTTGCCCAGGACCTTGATCTGGCCGTCCTCCACGGACAGGACCGGTTTGATCTGCAAAAGCGTCCCGGCGATTGCGGCGGTGCGGGAGAGCCTGCCGCCCTTCATGAGGTATTCCAGCGTGTCCACCCTGGCCAGCAGCCGGACCCGACTCTTGCTGCGTTCCAATTCCTCCGCGATCTCCTGCCCGGACAGGCCCCGGTCCCGGAGCCGGATGGCGTACCGCAGCAGGATGCACTGGCCGATGGTCACGCTGCCGCTGTCCACCACCCACGCCTTGCCGGGATAGTCCGCCGCGGCGATACAAGCGCTCTGGAACGTGCCGGAGAGCTTTCCCGCGATGGTGAGGATCACCGCCTCGTCTCCCCGCTCCGCGATCGGCTCCAGGGCGTCAGAAAAATCCGCCGGGGTCAGCTGGCTGGTGGTGGGCATGGTCTTGCAGCGCTCCAGCTTCTCATAAAACTCCTCGCTTGTGATGGTCACCCCGTCCAGATATTCCACGCCGTCGATGACGGTCTTCATGGGCAGGATGGTCACGCCAAATTTTGCTGCCTCCTGCTGGCTCATGTCGCAGGCAGAATCGCTGATCAGCGTCACGCTCATGTGGTTCAGCTCCTTGCAACTTTCTTGGATGATGTCAAATGACCTTTGCCGGGAAGTATAGCGCATATGGCCGCCGTTGTCAACAGCGGCGGGAATTGCTATTTTGGAGCCGGTGCTGTATAACAGACGCTGCGCGCTGTTATACCCGAAAGATACCGGTCGTGCTCCCGGCTTGCGCCGGAACCGCACGACATGGTATAATGGACGGCAGAAAAACTGCGACAGGGAGGCTTTGCGCGTGGGATACGATTTTGACAGGGTCATCGACCGCCGTAACACCAATTCGGTCAAATGGGACGTGGGGCGGGGGGAACTGCCCATGTGGGTGGCGGACATGGACTTTGCCGCCGCGCCCCCGGTGCTGGAGGCCGTGAAGGCCCGCGCGGAGCACGGCGTGTGGGGCTATGCCGGGCTGCCGGAGGCGTGGTACGACGCCTATATCGGCTGGTGGCGGGACCGGCACGGTCTGGCGCTGGAGAAGGACTGGCTGCTGTTCTGCACGGGCATCGTGCCCGCCATCGGCTGCATCGTGCGCCGGTTCACCGCGCCGGGGGAGAAGGTGGTCGTCCAGTCCCCGGTGTACAACTGCTTTTTCAGCGCTGTGACGGACAACGGCCGCCAGGTGCTGGACAGCCCCCTGCGCTATGACGGCGGGGCGTATGCCATCGATTTTGCCGACCTGGAGGTTAAGCTTTCGGACCCGGCGGCCACGCTGATGCTCCTGTGCAACCCCCAAAATCCCACCGGACAGATCTGGGACCGGCAGACTCTGGCCCGGATCGGGGAGCTTTGCGCCAGGCACCATGTGCTGGTGGTGGCGGATGAGATCCACTGCGACGTGACGGAGCCGGGGACGGGGTACGTGCCCTTCGCCTCCGTGTCGGAGACCTGCCGGGACAACAGCGTCATCTGTCTGGCCCCCACCAAGTCGTTCAATCTGGCGGGGCTGAAAACGGCGGCGGTGGCGGTCCCGGACCCGGTGCTGCGGGAGAAGCTGGCCAGGGCGCTGAACAACGACGGCGTAAGCGACGCTGGTGCCTTCGCCGTCGACGGGGCGATCGCCGCCTTTACCAAGGGCGGGTCATGGCTGGACGAGCTGTGCGCGTATATCTTTGAGAACAGGAAAGCGGCCTCGGCGTATCTGGAGGAGGAACTGCCCCAGGTGAAGGCGGTGCCGGGTCAGGCCACCTATCTTATGTGGCTGGACTGCGCGGCCCTGCCGGGGGACAAGACGGAGCTTGCCCAGTTCATCCGGGAGAGGACCGGCCTTTTTCTGTGCGGCGGCGCGATGTATGGCGACAGCCGCTTTCTGCGGCTAAACGTGGGCTGCCCCCGGTCGCTGCTGGAGGACGGCCTGGCGCGGCTGAAAGAGGGCGTGCGCCTGTGGGAGCGGGAGAAGGGCTGAGAAGGCGCGTTGGTCCCCGCTGAGAACATAAAAAACCGCACCCGGTGCTTGCCGGGTGCGGTGGTTTTTGTCAGCTCTTACAGCAGGCCGATCAGGTTGAAGGCGGCGACCAGGCCGCAGAACATGATGGACACGGTGGAGCAGAGCTTGATGAGGATGTTCAGGCTGGGGCCGGAGGTGTCCTTAAAGGGATCGCCCACGGTGTCGCCCACGACGGCGGCCTTGTGCTGCTCGGAGCCCTTGCCGCCATGGTTGCCGCGCTCGATGTACTTCTTGGCGTTGTCCCAGGCGCCGCCCGCGTTGGACATGAACACCGCCATGGCGAAGCCGGTGACGGACACGCCGCCCAGCAGACCCACGACGCCCGTGGGGCCAAGCACCAGGCCCGTGGCGATGGGGACGATGACGGCCAGCAGAGCGGGCACGACCATCTCATGCAGAGCGCCCTTGGTGCACAGAGACACGCACTGGGAGTAGTCGGGGTCGGCCTTGTATTCCATGATGCCCTTGATCTCCCGGAACTGGCGGCGGACCTCCACGACGATGGACTGAGCGGCCTTCTGCACCGCGCTCATGGTGAAGGCGGAGAACACGAAGGTCAGCATCGCGCCCACGAACATGCCCACGAGAACGGTGGGGCTGGTGAGGGTGAAGTTGAGGGCCTCGGTGGTCTTGCTCTGGGCCATGTTGACATAGTCGACCAGCAGGGCCAGAGCGGTCAGGGAAGCGGAGCCGATGGCGAAGCCCTTGCCGGTGGCGGCGGTGGTATTGCCCAGGGAGTCCAGCGCGTCGGTGCGCTCGCGGACCTCCTCAGGCAGACCGCTCATCTCGGCGATGCCGCCAGCGTTGTCGGCCACGGGGCCGTAAGCGTCGGTGGCCAGGGTGATGCCCAGGGTGGACAGCATGCCCACACCGGCGATGCCCACACCGTACAGGCCCTGGTTGAAGGCCGCGGAGAAAGCGCCGCCCTCGCCCATGATGCTGGTGGAGCCGCCAGCGGCAAAGTAGCTGACCAGTACGGCCGCGCCCACGATCAGGATGGAGGTCATGGTGCTCTTCAGGCCCAGGGAGATACCGCCGATGATGATGGTGGCGGAACCGGTCTCAGAAGCAGCGGCCAGCTCCTGAGTGGGCTTGTAGTTGTCGGAGGTGTAGTACTCGGTGAAGTAGCCGATGGCGCAGCCGCCGACGAGACCGGCCAGGATGGCCACATACACGCCCAGCCAGTGGCCCTCGGCGCCCAGCACGAGGTAGCACAGGGGGCAGGCCAGCACCGCGCTCAGGATGGCGGCGGTGTAGGTGCCGGTGCGCAGACTCTTCAGAAGGCTCATCTGGGTGGCGTCCTCCTTGGTCTTGACCAGGAAGGAACCGATCAGGGAGCAGGCGATGCCCACCACAGCCAGGGCCAGAGGCAGGAACATGCCGCTCCAGCCGTAACCGGCGGTACCGGCCAGGGCGAAGGTGGCCACGATGGAGCCCACATAGCTCTCGAACAGGTCCGCGCCCATACCGGCCACGTCGCCCACGTTATCGCCCACGTTGTCGGCGATGGTGGCGGGGTTGCGGGGGTCGTCCTCAGGGATACCGGCCTCGACCTTGCCCACCAGGTCCGCGCCCACGTCGGCGGCCTTGGTGTAGATGCCGCCGCCCACACGGGCGAACAGAGCCACGAAGGAGGCGCCCATGCCGTTCATGACCATGATGTTGGCGATCTCATGGGGCTCGGTCATGTGCATGGCATACTTGAGCACAAAGAACCAGATCGTGATGTCCAGCAGGCCCAGGCCCACGACCACGAAGCCCATGACGGAGCCTGCGGAGAAGGCGATATTCAGGCCCTTGTTCAGGCTCTCGCTGGCCGCGTTGGCGGTGCGGGCGTTGGCGTTGGTGGCGATCTTCATGCCGATGAAGCCCGCCAGGACGGACCAGATGCCGCCGGTCAGGTACGCGATGGGCGTCACCTTGGGGATCATCTGGCCGTCGGAGGCGAAGGCGATGACCACCAGGATCACGAACACCACGCAGAATACCTTCGCGACGGTGGTGTACTGGGCTTTCAGATAGGCGTTGGCGCCCTCACGGATGGCGGATGCCAGCTTCACCATCTTCGGCGTGCCCTCGGAGGCCTTCATGACCTTGTTCCGCTGGAGCCAGGCGAAGATGAGTGCGACGGCAGCGCCCGCAAAGCCTATCCAAAACAGGTTTTCGAACATAGCGCATATCACTCCTTAAAATAAAAAATTTTTAAGATTATGTTACAGCCGCTACCCCTTATAATATACTGCGCCGGGCGTTTTTTCAAATAAAACTTTCAGATTTTGGGTCAAAAACGGCGATTTGTCAATAGTGTCAATATTTTGTGTGAACCGGGGAAAAAATTGACGAAAACCACAATAGAACGTGACGCGGCGGCCTTGACAAAGAAAGGCGGCGGGCCTATAATTTGGGAAACATCAAGAATTTAAAGTATGGAGGGAACGCCATGGCGAAGCTGTCGAGACGGGAGAATGTGCTGCAGGGGGTGAAATTCACCCTGTTTTCCATATCCGCCGGGGTGATCGAAGCGGCGGCCTTCGCCCTGCTGCACGAACTGCTGGACCTGAAGTACTGGCCCGCCTACCTGACCGCGCTGGTGCTGTCGGTGCTGTGGAACTTCACGCTGAACCGGGAGTTCACCTTTAAATCCGCGGCCAACGTGCCGGTGGCCATGGCAAAGGTGTTCGGGTTCTACTGCGTGTTCACGCCGCTGTCCACCTGGGCGGGGGATTGGTTGACGGAGACGGCCGGGTGGCCGGATTATCTGGTCTTGGCGCTGACCATGATCACCAATTTCGTGACGGAATTTCTGTTTGACCGGTTCGTGGTGTTCCGCAACAGCATCAACACCAACGCCCGGGCCAAGGGCGAAAAATGACAGGCTCTCCACAGGGCCCCGTGAAAGTCCGCGCGCGGACCTTCATGGGGCCTTTTGTCGTTTGTCTATCGGTTTTTATTGAAAAACGGAATTGGATATATTATAATAGGATGAATTATGCTGGGAACATATGGCGGGACAGAAAGGAGCGGGGACATGGCCTCAGAGATCGAGACGCTGCGCCGGTGGATCGCGGAGAGCGACAATATCGTGTTTTTCGGCGGCGCGGGCGTGAGCACGGAGAGCGGCATCCCTGATTTCCGCAGCGTGGACGGGCTGTACAACCAGAAATGGGCTTATCCGCCGGAGACGATCCTGTCCCATTCCTTCTTTGAGCGGGACCCGGCGGAGTTTTACCGGTTCTACCGGGAAAAGCTGGTGGTCCACGGGGCCAAGCCCAACCCGGCCCATCTGCGGCTGGCCCAGATGGAGCGGGAGGGCAAGCTCAGGGCCATCCTGACCCAGAACATCGACGGGCTCCACCAGGCGGCGGGAAGCCGCGAGGTGCTGGAGCTGCACGGCTCCACGCTCCGATGCTACTGCGCCCGGTGCGGCAAGCGCTATCCGCCCGAATATATCAACGAGGGCACAGGGGTGCCCCGGTGCGGCTGCGGCGGGATCGTCCGTCCGGACGTGGTGCTGTATGAGGAGCCCCTGGACCAGGACATCCTGCAAAAGAGCGTGAAGTACATCCGCCAGGCGGATATGCTGATCATCGGGGGAACAAGTCTCGCGGTGTACCCGGCGGCGGGCCTTATCAACTACTACCGGGGCCATAAGCTGGTGCTGGTGAACCGGGGGGCCACCCCCAGAGACGCCGAGGCGGATCTGATCGTCCGGGGCAACATCGGAGAGGTCTTTTCCCAGGTATGAGGCCGGAGGTCCTGTCCGTCCGGTTCGACGGCCTGACCCTGGACCAGGCGGCGGAGCGCGCTCTGGCGCTGATGAAGCGGCGGCGGGACGCCTACGTATGCACGCCGAACCCGGAGATCGTCTGGCGCTGCCGGAAGGACGATGCGCTGCGCTCTGCCATTGCCGGGGCGGATATGACGCTGGCGGACGGCGTGGGCGTGGTGTGGGCCTCGCGTGTGCTGGGCTGTCCGGTGCCGGAGCGGGTGAGCGGGTATGACTTTCTCATGGCTCTGCTGGGCCGGTTCCGGGGCCGGGTGTTTTTGCTGGGCGGGAAGCCTGGCGTGGGCGAGGAGGCCGCCGCGGCCCTGGAGCGGATGTTTCCGGAGGTGACCGTGTGCGGGTGTCTGGACGGATATTTTACCGACAGCGGACCGGTCGTCGAGACGGTAAAGGCGTCGGGAGCCGATCTGGTGCTGGTGTGCCTGGGCTCTCCGAAGCAGGAGCTTTGGATGGAGGAGAATCGGGGAAAGCTGGGCGTGGGGCTGATGATCGGGCTGGGCGGATGTCTGGACGTGCTGAGCGGACGGAAGCGCCGGGCGCCGGAGGGCTGGATACGGCTTCGTCTGGAGTGGCTGTACAGGCTGATCCGGGAGCCGTCCCGGCTGGGACGGCAGATGTGCTTGCCGCTGTTCGTGCTGGCGGTGCTGGGAGAGAGGATAAAAGATAAAAAGGTGGCCGGTCAAAAAAAGCGGGGATGACGGTCGCACAAGGGGGAGCCCGAGGGGGACGGAAGTCCCGCCGCGAATGGGATTAACAGCCGCCAAGCGCCGGGTTGCAGGTGCTTGGGGAGCGCAGCGACGTTTTTTGCGGCGGTATGCCGCCGGGAAAAACACGGCGTTTTTATGCTGTCAAAAAACTTTTTTGACAGAATAAAAAGACGGGGCTCAAATGAGCCCCGAGAGGGTGTTGGCGAGATCGTCTTTATACGACGGCAAAGCTCAGTTGCCGCAGCCGCAGCCACAGCCGCAGTTGTTGTTGTCGTTGTTGCAGCCGCAGCCACAGCCGCAGCCACCGGCGACGGAGAACAGAAGGATCAGGATGATGATGAGCCAGAGCCAGCTATAGGAATTATTGCAGAACATTTTTATTTCCCTTTCTCCGCGCTTGTTTCTCCGTGACCGCCGCCTGCGCGGCGGGGCGGGCGGTGCGTCGTCATCCGTGTCATACTATGTAAGTCAGGTCCCTGGCGTGACGAGAAATATAAGGAGCGTTTTATGTCGAAAAAGAATCCAAACGACAGATATGGCTATCCCGAGGGCGAGGATACGGAGCGGGAGCATCCGGACGAGGAGCAGACCCACACCTTTGACGAGGAGTATTACGCCCCCGACGCCGCGCCGGTCCCGGAGCCGCCCAAGCCCCCGGAGGAGCAGGGGCTGACGGCGGAGCCCCGGCGGGAGATCGTGGATGTGAAAAAGCTCTCCCGCGGGGAGAAGAAGGCGCTGAAGTCCATGCCGGAAAGGTTGGTCCGGGAATCGCCCGTCGTGGGCCGGGACCTGCGCTCCGGCAAGATGCTGGTCTACGACTCCGAGCTGGACGAGGTGGATTACACCGACCCGGACGACGTGCCGGAGGCACGGGACTATCTGCCCATCCGCTTCCGGCGGTACGGACGGCTGGGCGTGGGCGGCGGCGTGCTGTACGCCCTGTTCGTCATCAGCGTCAGCGTGATCCTGGCCTGCTTCGCCTGGATGTGCGCGGTGGACGTGCTGGCCCTGAACAAGGAGGAGGCCAACGCCATCGTCACCATCCTGCCCTATGAGCCCACGGGCGATATGCCCGCCACCGTCCGGATGGAGAACTCCGACGGCGAGATGGAGGACGTGGAGATCAAGGTGGACATCGACCAGGTGGCCGAGGCGCTGAAAAACGGCGGCATCATCGAGTATAAGTGGCTTTTCAAGCTCTTCGCGGGCTTTTCCCACGCCAACGTCAAGATCGACCCCGGCACCTACGACCTGAACACCTCCTATGACTACCGGGCCCTGGTGACCAAGATGCGCTTCGGCTCGGACAGCCAGGAGATCACCCAGGTGACCTTCCCGGAGGGCTTCACCATGGAGCAGATCTTCACGCTCCTGGAGCAGAATTATGTCTGCGAGAAGAAGGACCTGTACGAGGCGGCGGCCAACTACGACTTCGACTACGACTTCCTGGCGGACATCCCCCTGGGGGACGCGTCCCGGCTGGAGGGGTTCCTGTTCCCGGACACCTATGAGTTCTATCAGGGCGAGGCCGCCACGGTGGCCATCAGCCGGTTTTTGGACAACACGAAAAACAAGCTGACCCAGGAGATCCTGGACGGCGCCGCGAATCGGGGCCTGAACGTGCAGCAGCTTCTCACCATGGCGTCCCTCATCGAGAAGGAGGCCGGCGGCGCGGAGGGCGAGCGGGAGAGCATGGCCTCGGCCATCTACAACCGTCTGGCCGCCGGTATGCCCCTGCAGATCGACGCCACCGTCAACTACGCCCTGGGCACCAGTACGCTGGACCTGACCCAGGAGGACCTGCAGGTGGACAGTCCCTACAACACCTATCTGAACCAGGGCCTGCCTCCCGGACCCATCTGCAGTCCGGGCCTGGCCTCCATCCAGGCGGTGGTGAATCCAGCGGACACAGGGTACTATTATTGGTACTCCGTCGACGGCGAGACCCATTTCTTCGCCACCAACGACGAGCACGCGGCCTTCGCCGCTGCCAATCCCAACTGAGCGCAATTTACTTTGAGTATACAGAGGTAGACAAAATGAAAAAGTACGGCGTAAACGAACTGCGGGAGATGTTCCTGGCCTTCTTTGAGACTAAGGGCCATCTGCGGCTGCCCAGCTTCTCCCTGATCCCCCAGAACGACGCGAGCCTTCTGCTCATCAACTCCGGCATGGCCCCCATGAAGCCCTATTTCACCGGAGAGCAGGAGCCGCCCCGCCACCGGGTCTGCACCTGCCAGAAGTGCATCCGCACCGGCGACATCGAGAACATCGGCAAGACCGCCCGTCACGGCACCTATTTTGAGATGCTGGGCAACTTCTCCTTCGGCGATTACTTCAAAAAGGAGGCCATCCCCTGGGCCTGGGAATTTCTGACCAGCCCCCAGTGGGTGGGCCTGGACCCGGACCGGCTGTACCCCTCCGTGTTCGCGGGCAACGAGACCACCCCCGCCGACGACGAGGCGTACAACATCTGGAAGGACGTCATCGGCATCCCCCCCGAGCGGATCTTCAAATTCGGCAAGGCGGACAACTTCTGGGAGCACGGCTCCGGCCCCTGCGGCCCCTGCTCCGAGATCTACTATGACCGGGGCCCCCAGTACGGCTGCGGCAAGCCTGACTGCACTGTGGGCTGCGACTGCGACCGGTACATGGAGGTCTGGAACGTGGTGTTCTCCCAGTTCGACAACGACGGCCACGACAACTATACCGAGCTGAAGCAGAAGAACATCGACACCGGCATGGGCCTGGAGCGCCTGGCGGTGGTGTGCCAGGACGTGGACAGCCTGTTCGACGTGGACACGGTCATGAACATCACCAACGCCGTGTCGAAGCTCACCGGGGCCACCTACGGCCAGAGCCACAAGATGGACGTGTCCCTGCGGGTCATCACCGACCACATCCGGGCGTCCGTCATGATGATCTGCGACGGCGTGCTGCCCTCCAACGAGGGCCGGGGCTATGTGCTGCGCCGCCTTCTGCGCCGGGCCGCCCGCCACGGAAAGCTGCTGGGCGTCAACGAGCCGTTCCTTTATAAAGTAGTCGATACCGTCATCCATGAGAACGAGGGCCACTATCCCGACCTGCGGGAGCGGCAGGAGTACATCACCAGGGTGGTCCGGGTGGAGGAGGAGAACTTTGCCCGCACCATCGACGGCGGCATGCGCATCTTTGGGGAGATGCTTGCCGGTCATAAGGAGCGGGGCGAGAGCGTGTTCTCCGGCGCGGACGCCTTCAAGCTGTATGACACCTACGGCTTCCCCCTGGACCTGACGGCGGATATGGCCGACGAGCAGGGCATGACCGTGGACGAGGCGGGCTTCCAGACCCTCATGGAGGAGCAGCGCCAGCGTGCCCGGAAGGCGCGGGAGGCCCTGGGCGACCTGGGCTGGGCCGGTGTGGAGTTCGGCAAGGACGTGCCCGAGACCGAATTTGTCGGTTACGATCACACGAGCTATGAGGGCGCGAAGGTGGTCGCCCTGGTGGTGGAGAACGAGCAGGCCGAGGAGCTCATGCCCGGCGTGGAGGGCATCGTGGTGCTGGACAAGACCCCCTTCTATGCCGAGATGGGCGGCCAGGTGGCCGACCACGGCACGATCGCGGCGGGGGATATGACCTTCGCCGTCACCGACGTGCAGAAGAACAAGGGCGGCAAGTACATGCACTACGGCAAGGTGCTCTCCGGCGTCGTGAAGATGGGAGACGCCGTCACGGCCGCCATCGACGCGGACCGGCGGAAGGCCGTCATGCGGGCCCATTCCGCCACGCATCTGCTGGACAAGGCCCTGCGCACCGTGCTGGGGGAGCATGTCCACCAGGCGGGCTCTCTGGTGGAGCCGGACCGGCTGCGCTTTGACTTCACCCACTTCTCCGCCATGACGCCGGAGGAGCTGGCCCGTGTGGAGGAGATGGTCAACGAGGCGGTGCTGGAGGGCTATCCTGTCCATACCGACGTGCTGCCCATCGAGGAGGCCAAAAAGCGGGGCGCCATCGCCCTGTTCAGCGAGAAGTACGGCGACACGGTCCGGGTGGTGGACATGGGCGGCGGCTATTCCGTGGAGTTCTGCGGCGGCACGCACCTGGACAATACCGCCAAGGTGGGCGTGTTCCACATCGAGAGCGAATTTTCCGTGGCCAGCGGCGTGCGGCGCATCGAGGCCGTCACCGGCAAGGCGTCTCTGGCGGAGATGGACCGGATCAACGCGCGCCTTGCCCAGGCGGCGTCGATCCTGAAGGTCCGGCCCGCGGAGCTGGAGAGCCGGGCGGAGAGCATCATGGGCGAGCTGAAGACCCTGCACCAGACCGTGGAGAAGCTGAAGGCACGGGAGACCGCGGGCGAGACCGACCGGCTGCTGTTCGGCACACGGGAGGTGGGCGGCCTACGGGTGCTCACCGCGGTGGTGCCCGAGGCGGACGCGGGGCGGCTTCGCCAGATGGGCGACATCCTCCGGGACAAGGCCGCCAACATCGTGGCGGTGCTGGCCGCCGACAATGGGGAGAAGGTCACGTTCCTGGCCGTGTGCGGCGCGGAGGCCGTGAAGGCGGGCGTGAAGGCCGGAGAGCTTGTCCGGGAGGTCTCCGCCGTCACCGGCGGCAAGGGCGGCGGCAAGCCGGAATCCGCCATGGGCGGCGGCTCCGACGTGCTCAGGACCGACAATGCCCTGGCCATCGTGGACGATTTCGTGGCGAAAAAACTGGGACTGTAAATCAGAAAGGAGCGCCATACCGATGCTGATCTCATTCGACAACATGCAGGAGACCATAAAGCCCAATTTCAAGGGCGGGGACAAGGAAGCGGCGATGAAGATCGTCCGTTATGAGGACGACCGGATCATGATGGGCCGTCTGGAGCCCGGCGCTTCCATCGGCCCGCACGCCCACGAGGAAAGCTGCGAGGTCTATTACTTCCTCTCCGGCACCGGCAAGTGCCAGTATGACGGCGCGTGGGAGCCTGTCCGGCCCGGCGTCGCCCACTACTGCCCCAAGGGCCACAGCCACAGCCTGGTCAACACCGGCGAGGAGGACCTTGTGTTCTTCGCCGCCGTCTGCCATCAGTGAGGCGCGGCCATGAGCGACGTTTTGAACTATCACGACGACTGCCTGTTCTGCAAGATCGTCAAGGGAGACATCCCCTCCGCGAAGGTCTATGAGGACGAGCTGTGCTACGCCTTCCGGGACATCGCGCCCCAGGCGCCCACCCATATCCTGGTGGTGCCCAAGACCCACATCGGCTCCTGCGCGGAGATCACCGGAGACAACGCCGCCCTGGTGGGGCACATCTACACGGTGATCGCGAAGCTGGCGAGGGACGAGGGGCTGGATAACGGCTACCGGGTGGTGTCCAACGTGGGCCCGGACGGGGGCCAGACCGTGCCCCATCTGCACTTCCATATCCTGGGCGGCAGAGCGCTCAGCGGCCAGATGGGCTGACAGCGGAATATGCGAAAGCTGGCGTGGGCGGCGCTGGGCTTTGCCGTGGCAGCGGGCCTGGCGGAGTACATACTGCCCGTGGGAGAGCTGCCGTATTATGCGGCGGCTCTTGCCGTTTTGTCGCTGGCGCGGCTTCTCGCGCGCGACCGGCGCGGTCGGGCCAGAGTGCTGCTGGTCTGCCTGGGTGCCTCGGCGGGCTTTCTGGATTGGTGGGGACACTATCAGCTCCATGTGGCCCCTTCGGAGGCTCTGGTGGGGGAGAACGTCGTTATAACGGGCACAGTGAACGACTATGTGGAGCGGCACGAGGATTATGAGCGCGTGGAGGTCCGGGTAACGGACGGGGCGCCTCGGGAGAAGGCGCTGCTGTACCTGTACGAAGGGACGTTGCCGGAGCTGGAGCCGGGGGATATCGTCCGGGCGGAGATCCGGGTGACCTCCGCCGTGATCCGGCAGGGGGCCCGGTCCCGGACGTATACCGCGCAAAACGACAATTTGCTGGGCTATATCCAGCCGGACACGCTGGCGGTGACGGGACGGACGGAGCACGGGTGGCGGTATTTTCCCCAGCGGCTGTGCCGCCGGGTGGAGACGCTGTGCGAAAGCCTCTTCCCGCCGGATACGGCGCCCTTTGTGAAGGGTCTTCTCACCGGGAATACGATCGAGCTGCAGGAGGACACGGAAAACTACACCGCCATGCGCGCCGCCGGGGTGCTGCACATCGTGGCGGTGAGCGGGATGCACATGTTCGTGCTGGTGGGCTTTGTGCAGCTGCTGCTGGGCAAGAGCCGCCGGACGAGCGTTCTGTGCCTGCCGCCGATCCTGCTTTTCGCGCTGATGGCCGGTTGGAAGCCGTCGGTTGTGCGGGCGGCGGTGATGCAGGCGCTGGCATTGATGGCGCCGGTGGCGGGCCGGGAGTCAGACGGAGCCACCTGTCTTGGCGCGGCGCTGCTGGCGCTGTTGGCGCCGAATCCCATGGCCATCGGCGGCGTGGGACTGCAGCTGAGCTTCGCGTGCATGGCGGGACTGGTATTTTTAACGCCTGGGATAAAGAGGCGGATGGAAGAACGCCTGCCCATGGACAAGCGGCCGGTGGCGTACGCCGTCGGCAATCTGGCCTGCACCCTGGGGGCGAACGCCTTCTCCATGCCGCTGGCGGCGATCTATTTTGAACAGGTGCCGCTGTATTCCCTGCTGGCGAACCTGCTGACGCTGCTGGCGGTGGAGGGCGTGTTCGTTGCCGGATATATCGTCTGCGCCGTGGGCGCGGCGTTCCCGGCGGCGGGGGTCGCGGCGGCCGGGGCCGTGAGCTGGGTGGCGCGGTGGTGCCTGTGGGTATACAGGACCCTGGCGGGACTGCCCTTTGCCTGCCTCTATATGAGAAGCGCCCGGACGTGGGTCTGGCTGGGGACGCTCTATCTGGCGTTTGCGCTGTGGTATATCCTCCGGCGGCGGGGCCATGCCGTGAGGCTGTACGGGCCGGTGTGCGCGTCGGTGATGCTTCTGATGGCCGTGCTGGCCCTGGGCAGACTGACCATACGCCGGGGCGAGGGCCTGGCGACGGTGCTGGACGTGGGTCAGGGCGAATGCGTGGTGCTGGCGGACAGCGTCGGCGCCGTGGTGGTGGACTGCGGGGGCAGCGGCATGAACAGCGCCGGAGACGCCGCGGCCAACTATCTTTCGAGCATCGGCAAGACCCGTGTGGATATGCTGGTGCTGACCCATCTGCACGAGGACCACGCCAACGGCGTGGAGACGCTTTTGTACCGGATGGACGTAGGCCGCCTTGTGATGCCCTCGGACGGCGACGACAGCGATAGGCAGCGGGCGGATATCCTGGCGGCCGCGGAGCGGCGGGGCGTGCCCGTGACGCTGCTGGAGGAGGATACCCACGCCTCGGTGGGCGGTATCGAGCTGGACCTGCTCCTGCCGGAGGGCGAGGGCGGCTCCAACGAGCGGGGCATCGTGGCCCTGGCCGGGATGGGGGACACGCAGACCCTCGTCATGGGCGACGCGGGCCGGGAGGCGGAGCTGGCGCTGATGGGGGCCTGGGCGGTGCCGGATGTGGACGTGCTGGTGGTGGGCCACCACGGGTCCAACTCCGCCTCCAGCCCGAGCTTTCTCCGGGCGGCAAACGCGCAGACCGCCGTCATCAGCGTGGGCTACAACAGCTACGGCCATCCCACGCAGGAAGTGCTGGACCGGCTGGATACATACTGCGACACGGTGCTGCGGACCGATACGCAGGGCAACGTGGTCATCAGACTGGGAGGAAAAGACTTTGGCGAGGACGGATAAAAGCACCCTGGATTACGGGGCGGAACTGAAAAAACTGCGGCAGGAGGGTCCCCGGCAGGTGTACATCCTCCGGGGCGACGAGGACTATCTGCGGGACAGCTATCTGGCGGAGCTGAAGCGGCTGTGCCTGCCCGAGGGGACGGAGGCGTTCAATCACCACCGCCTGCAGGGGCCGGAGCTGGACCTGGGCGCGCTCGTCCAGAGCGTGGAGGCCATGCCCTTCATGGGGGAGCGGACGTTGACGGAGGTCCGGGATTTTGACGTGAACCGCACCTCGGCCTACGACCCGGAGGCGCTGCGGCGGTTTCTGGAGGACGTGCCGGAGTGGGCCACGGTGGCGTTCGTGTTTTCCCCCGGCTACGCGCCGGACAACCGACTGGCGGCGGTGAAGGCCATGAAGAAGGCCGGGGCGGACCTGGCCTTTTCCAGTCCCGGAGAGGCGGCGCTGGTCCGCTGGGTCATCCGCCGGGCGGAGGACCTGGGCAAGACCATAGACGCCCGGACGGCCAGCTATCTCATCTGGGTCTGCGGCGACCGGATGAACGCCCTGATCCCGGAGATTTTGAAGATCGCGGGCTACGCCGGGGACAAGGCGATCACGAAGGCGGACATCGACGCGGTGGCGAAAAAGACCCCGGAGACCACCATCTTCAACCTGACCGACGCCTTGGGCGCGGGGGAGTATGACAAGGCGGCAAGGCTTTTGGCGGACCTGCTGGCGGACAAGGACGAGCCGCCCCAGCGGCAGTTGGCCATGGTGAGCGAGCAATTCCGCAGGCTCTACGTGGCCCGCGTGGGGGCGGACAGCGGCCTTGGCGCGGCCTACATCACCGCCTGTGTGCCGGAGCTTGCCGGGCGCAGCTACCCCTTGCAGCTGCTGCAAAGGGCCTGTAAGCGTTTTCCGGCGGAGCGTCTGGCCAGGGCGGTGAGTATGTGCGCCCAATGCGATCGCGCCATGAAGGACACCGGCGGCGAGCCGGAGGCGCTGATGAAGGAGCTGCTGCTGCACCTCGCCATGGACCGGTCATGATACGCATACGGGAAGCGATCGTGGTGGAGGGCCGGTACGACAAGGCGGCCCTCGCGAACGTGGCGGACACGGTGATCGTGGACACCGCGGGCTTCGGCGTTTTTTCCGATAAGGAAAAGCTGGCGCTGCTGCGCCGCCTGGCCGCGGCGAGGGGACTGGTGGTGCTGACCGACAGCGACGGCGGCGGCTTTCTCATCCGCAGTTTTTTGAAGAGCGCTATCGACCCTCGTTTGGTGAAGCACGCCTATATCCCGGACGTGTCCGGCAAGGAGCGGCGCAAAAAAAGCCCCTCCAGGGAGGGGAAGCTGGGGGTGGAGGGCATGAGCCCTCAGGTGCTGGAGCAGGCTCTTCGCCGGGCGGGGGTCACCGTGGAGGGCGAGGAGGATAAAAACACAGCCCCGCCCATGACGAAGGCGGAGCTGTATGCGCTTGGGCTCACGGGCCGACCGGACAGCGCCAAGAGGCGCTCGGCGGTGAAAAGAGCCCTGGACCTGCCGGAAAAGCTCACTGCCAACGGCCTTCTGGACGTGCTGAACGTACTGACGACCCGGGAGGAGCTGGAACGGATCATTTCTTCAGAGCGGGATCTTCCACAATAAGCAATCCTATCCCCGCCAGCAGCAGGACCCCCGCCGGGGTCTCCGCCATAGACCGGGCCAGCCGGTAGAGCCGGAAGCTGCCCGCGCAGGGCTCTCCGGCGAACAGACACAGCACGAACGCCCCGAACACCATGGCGCAGCACAGGATAAGCGTGATGCGCACGGCCAGCAGTCCGCAGGGCGATATATTTGAAAAGCTATGTAATAACTTTTTCATGGGCCTATCATAACGCGTCCGGACCCGGAGCGCAAGGAACACTTTTTTCCATCATCGAAAGACGCCCGCGCCGGTGGTCATGACCACCGGCGCGGGGTATTATGTCTATTTAAATGCGAAAAAACATAAATTATAGTAGCAATTTGGAGAAAGATATGCTATAATTATGTAAATTACCGTATACGCGGATATGCGGAGCATTTTGGAGGAACGACGATGAAATGTCCCTATTGCGGCTATGCCGAGAGCAAGGTCATTGATTCCCGCCCCGCGGACGAGGGCAGCACCATCCGCCGCCGCCGTGAATGCCTGATGTGCGGCAAGCGGTTCACCACGTATGAGAAGGTGGAGCGCATGCCCCTGGTGGTGGTGAAGCGGGACGGCAGCCGCCAGACCTTCGACAAGGTCAAGCTCATCAACTCCATGGTCCGGGCCTGCGAGAAGCGGACCGTGCCTCTGGATCAGATCGAGTCCATTGCCGACTCCATCGAGACGGAGCTGCAGAGCGCCCTGGAGCGGGAGGTGTCCACCGCCGAGATCGGCGATATGGTCATGGAGCAGCTGAAGAACGTGGACGAGGTGTCCTATGTCCGCTTCGCCAGCGTCTACCGCCAGTTCAAGGACATCAATACCTTCATGGAAGAGCTGACCAAGCTGCTGGGAGACAAGACCAAGAACGGTTGAGGCGGTTAAGGCGGTGAATGTGGTAAAAACGGTTAACGCTTTTCCCTGGGGGACAGAAACACGCCGCCAGCCATGTCCACCGTCATCATATACACGTCCTTGGGCGAGGACAGCTTCTGGCTGCGCAGGTGTTTTTCCAGCCACTTCTCGTCTTTGCCCAGTATCTTCAGATTCTCCTTCAATACCCGTCCCTCGTTGATGACGATGAGGGGGTAGCCGGGGTCCTCCGCCGTCACGTTCATCTGGGCGGCGGTGACCGGTCGGCTGCCGGGGGAGAGGATGACGTTGAGCTTGCCGTCTGTCTCCAGGATGGCGTATTCCACCTCGTTCAGGTCCAGGGCCCCCTGATTGCGCAGGGCCTCGGCCAGCTCGTCCGGGGTGAAGCGGTTGCGGCGCATCTGGGTCTGATCGATGCGGCCGTGGGCGATGAGCAGGGCGGGCTTGCCCGCCAGCACCCCCCGGAATTTCACGCTTCTGGCCATGCAGACGCTCAGCAGAAGCTCCATGGCGAACAGCGTGGCCGCGGGGACGATGCCGTAATACAGGGGCTTGTCCGGCGCGCCGATGGGCGTGGCGGATACCTCGGAGATCAGGATCGTGACGATCAGCTCCGAGGGCTCCAGCTCTCCCAGCTGGCGCTTGCCCATCAGGCGCATGAACAGGATGAGCACGGCATATATGACGACGGAATTGAATATGATCTTACTTAGCATGGCGATAGTATGCCACGCTTTGCCCGGAGTATTATGAGCGGGCGGACTTTTTGGCAAGGGAGAATGGGAATGGGTAAGTATTTTGGCACCGACGGCTTCCGGGGCGAGGCCAATGTGGATCTGAATCCGGTCCACGCCTTTCAGATCGGGCGGTATCTGGGCTGGTACTATGGCCGGGAGCATAAGGCGAAGATCGTCATCGGCAAGGACACCCGCCGCAGCAGCTATATGTATGAGAACGCGCTGGCGGCGGGCATCGTGTCCTCCGGCGCGGACGCGTATCTGCTGCATGTGACCACCACGCCCTGCGTGGCCTACATCACCCGCAGCGAGGGCTTTGACTGCGGCGTGATGATCTCCGCCAGCCACAATCCCTACTACGACAACGGCATCAAGCTTCTGAACGGCGACGGGGAGAAGATGGACGACGCCCTGCAGGACGAGATCGAAAAATACATCGACGGCCAGATCCCGGCTCTTCCCTACGCCACGCGGGACCAGATCGGCTGCACCGTGGACTTCTACTCCGGCCGGAACCGGTACATCGGTCGGTTGACCGCCATCGCGGACTGTCCCTTTGAGAACCGGACCATCGCCCTGGACTGCGCCAACGGCAGCACCTGGATGATCGCCAGGGCCGTGTTCAACGCCCTGGGGGCCAGGGTGCTGGTCATCAACGACCGGCCCGACGGCACCAACATCAACCGGGGCTGCGGCTCCACCCACATCGAGCAGCTGCGGGAATTCGTCCGGGAGACCCGCGCGGACTGCGGCTTCGCCTTCGACGGAGACGGGGACCGGTGCCTGGCTGTGGACGAGCGGGGCGAGGTAGTCAACGGCGACGCCATCATGTACATATGCGCCAAGGGCATGAAGCGCCGGGGCCACCTGCCCAGCAATACCGTGGTCACCACGGTCATGAGCAATCTGGGCCTTTACAAGGCCCTGGACGCCGCCGGTATCGCCTATGAAAAGACCGCCGTGGGCGACCGGTACGTGTATGAGAACATGAAGGCCAATAACCACCTGATCGGCGGCGAGCAGTCCGGCCACATCATCTTCCGCAAGCACGCCCGGTCCGGCGACGGCCTCATCACCGCCATCATGGTCATGCGGGAGATGATCCAGACCAACCTGCCCCTGTCCACCCTGGCCGCGCCGGTGAAGATGTATCCCCAGGTGCTGAAAAACGTGGTGGTCACGGACAAGGAGCGGACTTTGGCCAACGAGGCCGTACAAAAGGCCGTGGCCGCGGTGGAGGCGGACCTTGGCGACGACGGCCGGGTGCTGCTTCGGGCCAGCGGCACGGAGCCGGTGCTGCGGGTCATGGCGGAGGCGTCCACACACGAGCTGTGCGAGCAGAGCGTGGACCGGATCATCGCCGCCATGGACGGCGAGGGCCTGCTGGTGGAGGTGCGCAAATGAGGACCGCCGAGCTCTACGACCTCTCCCACACCGCCGCCGCCCCTTTGCTGGAAAAGACGGAATACCCCTGGGAGGCTCTGGCGGGCATCGGCGATCTCATCCTGTCGCTGGGCCCCACGCTGCCCGAGGCGGAATACGACCATCCGGCGGAGGATGTGTGGATCGCGAAGGACGCCACGGTGTTCGCCACGGCGTACATCAAGGGCCCCTGTATCATCGGCCACGGCACGGAGGTGCGTCAGTGCGCCTTCATCCGGGGCAACGCCCTGGTGGGCGAGCACTGCGTGGTGGGCAACTCCACGGAGCTGAAAAACGTCATTTTGTTCGATAATGTCCAGGTCCCCCATTATAACTATGTGGGCGACTCCATCCTGGGCTATAAGGCCCATATGGGGGCCGGGAGCATCACCTCCAACGTGAAGAGCGATAAGGCCCTCGTGGTCATCCACAACGGCAAGGAGGACATCCCCACGGGTCGGAAAAAGGTGGGGGCCATGCTGGGGGACCGGGTGGAGGTGGGCTGCGGCAGCGTGCTCAACCCCGGCACCGTTATCGGCAGGGACAGCAGCATCTATCCCCTGTCCTCCGTGCGGGGCGTGGTCCCGGCGGGCTCCATCTTCAAGGAGCAGAACAACATCGTGCCCAAAACGCTGCTGTAAAGGCCAAAAGCTTTTGAAGAGGCGGGAGGAACTTTTCTCGAAAAGTTCCTCCCGTGGGGTTTGGGGCGAAGCCCCAACTGACAGATACTCGATCAACATAAACGCCGGACTGCCGTGTTTCGCGGCAGTCCGGTTTTTCAGTTGTTGCCGCCGTTTCCGTTCGCGGGCGCGACGGCGGGGCTCTGGGGGACGTTCAGATTCTGGATGGCGGAGCGGTAATCCTCCGCCGCGTCGATGCTGTCGGGCGGGAAAAACTCCTCCACGGGGAATCTGATCCTCGAGAACATGGTGCAGGGATCGTCCTCGGAGTTGGACACGCAGTCCTTGTCGGGCAGGCAGTAGTCGTATACCGGCACCACCAGCTGGCTGTCCCGCTCCAGGCGGATGATGGAGAACTGCCCCAGGGTGGTCAGCCAGATGCGGCTGCCGTCCGTCAGGACCAGATCCTCCCCGAAGTGGGCCAGGATGGAGGCGGGGATGGCGGAGATGTCCGCCATGAGGCCGGTGGGGCAGGCGTCCGCCACTTTCATGTTCAGGGCGATGGGGTCCACGCACTCCACCACGCCGATGGGCTGGGTGTAGCTGTCGGCAAAGGAGCCGTCGGAGCTGAACACCTTGGCGGAGCCCTCGCTGCCGAAGAGCATGACCCGCTTGTTGAACACGCAAAGGCCGTTCACCGGATTCTCGCCGGGGAAGGTGGTGCCGCTGACCTCGTAGAAATAGGTCACGTCCACGGTGTAATAGCCCCGGTTGAAGCTGATCTCGTCAACGTCCACGTCCGCAAACAGCAGCGTGGCCCCGGTGGGCCGCACGCTGAAGGCGCTCTCTATGTACGGCTGGGACGTGCCGCAAAGTTAAAGAGATAAATGGAAAACCCGCGCTTACATAGCTTCTTTATACCTGAGGCCGCCGGAGCGATCCGGCGGCTTCTATTATGCCTCAATGCACAGGGACGCATATCATCAAGTACTCATTGAAAACTGTTATTATGGTATGATATAATAATTTATTATCACATAGTAGGAGCAGTGGACATGAGCCGACAAGGAGATAAAAACAAGAAGCCTGCAGGCATAGGCCTCCGAATTTTTTCCTTTATTCCGGCTTTCAATTGGATCGCGCTGATCGTGCTTGGAAGCCGCACGTCGCGGCCAGTAAACTCGGTTTTTGGTGTGCTCTATGGCGTTGTAACCTTTGTGTGGCCGCAACAATTGGCCTTTATTTCATGGATCGTTGTCATTGTTCACTTTTCCATCGCCGTCCATTTGGAAAAGCGGTCATTCGGAGCAGATTCCCTGGCGCCCGTTCAGGCTCAGGAGCCCCAAACGCCTTCCTATTGTTCTTCCGACCCTGATATTCGGTATACTGCCAATTCGGCCCCCGACCACTCTCTTGAAGTTGCCTCCCAGTCCTCCGCCCAAACCACGGGCACAAGTCATACACAGTCTTCCTATGTCGATGTATCTATACCCGGCTCATCGGAAAAGCGCGAATCCATCCCTGTAAAGTCAACTCCAGTTCAGGATACATATCCCTCAACTGATGCAGGGTTCCACATAACACTCGATATTGCAAGACCTTATTCCGAGTATCCCTCCCGTGATAAGTTCATCCGGGATATGAAGCGATTTGCCAACGTCCGCGGAAAGCCCGCCGCCTTTGTCCCCTTCCAACAGTATTGGCCCATGTATGACAGCATGAGCCGCCAGCAGCAGGCGTGGTATTTCTATTGGCGTTCTGAGGTGCGAAACAAAGCCTTTCCGGATACCGATCTGTCATATATCTATGTTCATGTATACGAGCTGCTCAATGGCGTTGGTTGGGATGATCCCAAAGACGGCTATGAGCAGTTAATGACCCTTTGGCTCTCTTATCGCGAACGTTTTCCATCTCTTGATTCTTATCTTTTTAATTGGACCTTTGATTTCGCGTTGATACATGACTTGTCACCGACATTTCCCTGCGTCCCGGAATATTCATCTTATTATTACCCGGAGCTCAATGATTATCTTATTGAATCGCATAGTACAGATACACCTTTGAAGCTCCCATTGTCATTGATAGAGAGTCTATGCGACTACAGAATGGCTCGCAATAAGTTTTACCAGGATGGACACCAGGAACTGATGATGGAGTCGATCCCGCGCGTGGTCGCTCTTGCGGATGCGGCATCACGGAAGAAAAGCGGACGTGGTATATTGGCTGTATATGGGCCGAACCGCCCCCGTAAGCAGGCGCATATCATTTACCAGAGCGCGATCCATCCAGAGGCGAACAAGCGCATTTATGTTCCGGTCAAGGCATATACCTCCAGCCAGCCATTGCGTACTTATATGAATGAGTTGGTCCGTTATGCGGAGAACAGCTTACGAGAGCTGTATGGCGTCAGAACGCGTCTGCGGAACGTGTCAATGGATGCGGAGACTGCGGCGCTGATCGATGCGTTTTTAAAGAAAGAGTATAGTCCCGCAGGCGAGGCGCATGCGGCAGCGTCTGTGGAGCTGAAATTGGACTTTAGCAGCATAGAAGAACTGCGCGCGCAGTCAGACGCAGTACGGGAGGCGCTGGCCGTAGACGAGGAACGCGGCGATATGGAAATGCCGCCCGCCGATGAACCCGAAAACACGTCGGGGGAGAAACCGGTGACGGTGGAAACGCAACCCGATAATAATGGCGGCGACCGCTTTGATGTAAACGCTCTTCCCGCTGAGCTGCGATCTCTCATAGAAGCGATGACACCGGTCCAACAGCAGACGCTTTCTATCATCCTGGCAGGAGAGGATACCCGGTCCGCGCTTGCAAAACTCGCGGAAGAGGAATTGACGCTGCCGGAAATGCTCATCGACGAGATCAACGATACGGCATCGCAATATTTAGATGATATTCTTATCGACGCGCTCGGAGATGAACCGCGTATTTTGAAACAATATGAGCCTGCTCTCAAGGCAGCCCTGAAATAGGAGGTGCACAATGGCAACCACTATCAACCGCCGCGAATCTGCGGCTCTTATCAATTCCCTCACAGCGGGCGTTGTCCCCCGCATTGGTCTGAGACACATTGCGGTAGGCCGGCAGCCGGAAGTAAACGCATTTTTGAATGATCTCTCTACCGTGGAGGACGGTGGCAGCGCCTTTCGTTTTGTCTGTGGTCAATATGGCAGCGGCAAGAGCTTTTTGCTCCAGTTGATCCGCAACAACGCCATGGACCGGTCTTTTGCCGTCATGGATGCAGACCTCTCCCCGGAACGGCGTCTCACCGGCGCAAAGGGTCAAGGATTGGCAACATATCGGGAGTTGATGCAGCATCTCTCCACTCATAACCGTCCGGATGGAGGAGCTCTGGAATCCATTATTCAGAAATGGATTACCGGCATACAGGCCGACACCGCCAAGGAACTTGGCCTGGCGCCCAATGACCCGGCGCTGATCGATGCTGTCAGTGCCCGTATCGCAGCGGTTCTCTCCGAGCTTTCCGAAATGGCCTATGGCTTTGCATTCTCCGCCGTTATTGATTCCTATTGGAGGGGCCTGAAATGCGGGGACGACGAACTCAAACAGGCTGCGTTGCGCTGGCTTCGTGGCGAATTTGTTACCAAAACTGAAGCCAGACGGTATCTCCCGGTCGACAGGATCATTGACGATCAAAACTGGTATGATTTTTTAAAGCTCTTTGCGCAATTTGTCCACCGCGCAGGATACAATGGCCTTCTGGCTTTTATTGACGAGGGCGTAAACCTCTACAAGATCAGCCACAAACAGACAAGGGAGAATAACTACGAGAAGGTTCTGACTATCTTCAACGATACCATGCAGGGAAAGGCCCAGTATATCGGCGTATTCATGAGCGGCACTCCACAGTTCATTTATGACGAGCGCCGCGGACTTTGCAGCTATGAGGCTCTTCGTTCCCGCCTGGCTGATAACCGTTTCAGCACGCTTGGATTCAAGGATTATAGCAGCCCTGTTATTCGGCTGGCACAACTGTCATCTGAAGAGATATATCTTCTACTGGAACGGCTGTGCGAACTTCACAGCGCACACTACGGCTACGACTGTCCACTCGGCAAAGATGAGCTGACCCGCTTTATGAGCACGGTCCTCTCCAGGCTTGGTTCAGACCAGCTTTTGACGCCACGGGAGGTTACGCGAGATTTTCTTGGCCTTCTGAACATTCTCCACGAAAATCCTGAAGCGACCTTTGAAACGCTCATCTCCGAGCAGGGGTTTACGGTCCAAAGCGCGGACAAGGACCCCGAGCAGGTCGATGATGTAAGCGACAGTCTGTTCGCGGAATTTGATATATGAGCCAGACTGCTTTTGAGCGCTATGCGCCTTTCATTCAGGAATACATATACAGAAAGCAGTGGACGGACCTGCGACAGGTCCAGGTAGAGGCGTGCCAAGCCATCATGGACACGGACCGGCATGTCATCATTGCGTCGGGAACTGCTTCAGGAAAAACAGAGGCGGCTTTTTTCCCAATTCTCACCCTGCTGTCCCAGAACCCACCGGACTCGGTCGGTATTTTATACATCGGGCCGCTGAAGGCGCTCATAAACGATCAGTTCGAGAGATTGAACGAACTTCTCAATGATAGCGGTATCCCTGTCTGGCCTTGGCACGGGGATATCTCTCAATCAGTTAAGAAGAAGGCGTTGAAGGTCTGCCAAGGAATCGTGCAGATCACGCCGGAGTCCTTGGAAGCGCTGCTCATGAGCCACGCTGGCGACGCGTATCGCCTGTTCTCCGATCTGCGTTTTATTGTGATCGACGAGCTTCACGCCCTTATGGGTGCTGACAGAGGGCTGCAGGTCATGTGCCTTATCGCTCGACTTGAGCGACTGATCGGTCGCTCTCCGCGTAGGATCGGATTATCTGCTACCTTGAACGACTACCGCCCGGTCATGACTTTTCTGGCGGCTGGCAGCAATCGCGGCGCAATGGCGGTCGGAATCCAAAGCCAGCGGCGCACGGTTTCTCTCTGTGTAGAGAATTATCGTGCATCTGAAGATGCGGATCAAGCGTCTGATGAAATGCAGGCATTTTATAACTTTATTTATGACAACACTCACAGAAACAAGTGCCTTCTCTTCACAAACAGCAGAGGCAGCGCTGAAGAGATAGTTGCGAAAATGAAGAGCATCGCAAAGGCACGTCAGGAGCCGGACGTGTTTTTTGTCCATCACGGAAGTGTGTCGGCTGCACTGCGTCAGGAGGCTGAACACGCCCTTCGAGACCGCACGGGACCCACTGTTGCAGCCGCTACCCTAACATTGGAACTAGGTATAGATATAGGGGATTTGGATTGTACGCTCCAGGCAGGAGCTCCCTATTCCTGTGCCAGCTTTGTACAGCGTCTGGGCCGATCTGGTCGGCGAACGGGCAAATCGCGGATGATGTTCGTTAACCTACAGAGGGCTTCCGGCGACTCGCCCTTTGATACAATGATCCCTTGGGGGCTGATACGTTCCATCGCGATCATACAGCTATATCTGGAAGAACGCTGGGTAGAACCATTTATACAGAAACCAAAACCGTTTAGTCTGTTGGCTCATCAGACACTAAGCGTCCTTATGGCGTCAGGGGAACTCAGTCCGGCAGAACTGGCAAGAAGTGTTCTTCCGCTCCCGCCATTTAAGGATACAGTCACGACAGATGAGTACCGCGCCCTTTTGCGTTATATGCTTCAAGAGGAGTACATACAGCGCATGGAGGATGGAGGTATCATCGTCGGTCTAAAAGGCGAGCGGCTCACGAATCACTATACCTTCTATGCTGTTTTTCAAGACGAAAATACGTATCATGTCATTGCAAAAGAAGGCGAAGTCGGCACCCTGACCACTTGTCCGGCAATCGGCGAAGTTTTTGTGTTAGCTGGACGCACATGGAAAGTCACATCCGTGGATGAATCAGGTCAAAGCATCTATGTGGTTCGGGCGCCAAGCAACAAAATTCCATCCTGGTACGGTTCTGCAGGCGATATACATCCCAAGATCGCTCAGAGGATGAGGCAAGTGCTAGGGGAAGATACAGTCTATCCATATTTACAGTCTCATGCAAAAGAGGCGCTTGAGAAGGCTCGCCAATACGCCGCTTCAAACGGTTTGCTTTCAAATATGGTTATCCGGGATAAAGGAAGTTCTTTTTATTTGTTCCCCTGGACCGGCACGCGGGAGCTTAAAACGATATCGAAGCTTCTGAGCGTCGGCCTGAAAGAAAGCCTGGAGGTACAAGCCGTTACAGATCACCGCAATTATTTGTATATTTCCAGCGCACTGGATACCGATGTTTTGATGGAAAACCTGTGTGATTTGAATTTACGCACTGACGACCCGGAGCTTATTTTGCCATTGGATCATGTCCCCAGGATGGACAAATACGATTCCATGGTGCCCGAGGCATTGTTGCGCACAGCATATCTCTATAATCAGATGGATGTTCCCGCTGCGCTTTCCATCCTGAGACAGGTTGGAAATGATTATGGCACGCCAGCTGGCAGCTCATAGGTTAAATCAACTTTGCTCATGACCGAGTTGGAGAATTTTGTATTGCGATTCGACATACAATATGGTATAATACCTTTTGAAAGGTGGTGCATACCATGGCGAACAAGACCGCGAATGTGCTGGCCCGTGTGGAGCCGGAGACAAAGCGCGAGGCAGAAGAAGTCATGCAGAAGTTGGGCATCTCCGCTTCCGCGGTGATCAATCTGCTCTACAACCAGATCATTCTCACCAAGAGCATTCCCTTCCCGCTGACGCTGCCCTGCGAGCCGAAAGCACGGGACGAGATGACCGACGAGGAGTTCTCCGCTATGCTCCAAAAGGGCATGGATGATGTGCAGGCTGGGCGCACCAGACCCGCCAAAGAGGTGTTTGCCGATCTGCGTCGGGAGCTTTTATGAATGGAGAGCTATGCCGTTGAGATGACCCGGCAGGCGGAGGAGCAGCTGTCGGAGATCATGCAGTATATCTCCTTGACGCTGCGGTCGCCGCAGGCTGGCGTAAACACGCTGGACGCGCTGGAGGAAGAGATCGGTTCTCTTTCGGCCATGCCGTCCCGCTACCCAGCAATAGAAGATGACCCGGCTGGTGATCGTGGCATCCGCAAAACACGGGCCAAGAACTTCAACATCTACTATCAGGTGGACGACGCCCGGAAGCGCGTCAATATCCTTGCCGTCTGCTACGCCCGCCGGGATCAGAAGAAGATAATTGAGAACCTGTGATTTGTCCTGGTTCGCAAATGCGTCATTGACAGGCGGGGCGTAAGGTAGTAAAGTCACTTTAGATGGAGCAAAAAGCCCGCCTTAATCGAACTTAATATGATACACAGATCATAGTCTGTGCCAGGAGCCGCTGTTAGTGTGTCTTCAGGCCGTATGATCAGAGCATTCTGTGCTCTGATTTCTCGGTCGGGACCATTAACAGCGGCTTCGCAATTTGTTCAGCACTTTTCTCGTCTGACCGACTGCTTTCGACAAATTCTGCAGAGAGAAAAATCTAAAATGATTTTGCACGATGGATTGCCGCTGTGGAGCACCACTTGTCAGAGCAAGATTCTACCGTGGGCCCAAAATTCGCCCGACGCTCATTTTTGCCCCACGGAATCTTGTTGGGGAGTGCCTTCCCCAAACCCGGCTGATTTGCCTAGCGGCTTGTTTGCTCATTTTTCAAATTCGCTTGTTCCCAAAGGAGATCATTTTGCCCATGCCGAAAAAGTACAACACGCCCCATCGGAGCATGACCGTGAAAACACGCCTTAGCAAAGAGGAATATGCCGCCTTTGAAGAACTTGCTGTTTTGTGCGGCGTCAGCAAAGCCGCATTTATCCGCAAGGCCATCACCGGCGCGCTGCTCAAGCCCACTATCGTGATCACGGCGGTGAATGACGAGCTGCTGAAAAAGCTGGACGATCTCATCGTGCAATATGGCAAGATCGGCGGCAATCTCAACCAGATTGCTCGACACCTGAACGAGTTCGGAACCGCCTACGCCGACTTGGAAAAAGAGGTCCGAGACGCAGCCGTTGATCTTGCTATGCTGAAATACGAAGTTCTGGAAAAGGTGGCGGCAGCTATTGGCGACGTTCAAACACATAAACTCTAAAAACGCCCGGTACAGCGACGCGGAGAAGTACCTGCTTTTTGAGCACGATGAGTTTACCATGAAGCCCATTCTGGATGAAAATGGGCGGCTCATTCCAAGAGAGGATTACCGCATCGCCGCGCTCAACTGTGAGGGCCAGGATTTTGCCATTGCCTGCATGAGAGCGAATCTGCAATATGGCAAGAACCTGGATCGGCGCGATGTGAAAAGCCACCACTTCGTCGTCGCAAGCTCCACATCCCTCGCTTCGCCGCATACGGCAAAGCTCGTCCGTTCCGCTGCGCCTCCTCTCCCCGCAAAGTCCGATGACTTTGCGGGGACCCCTTTTAGCTTTGACCCACGGGACGGCGCAGACAACGGCTTGACCGTAGACCGGGCACAGGCGCTTGGAGAGCAGTTTTGCCGCGAGCATTTCCCCGGTCACCAGGCGCTGGTCTGTACCCACCCGGACGGCCACAACCACACCGGCAACATTCATGTACATATCGTCATCAATAGTCTGCGGATCGAGGATGTCCCTATGCTGCCGTACATGGACCGGCCCGCCGACGTGAAAGCCGGGATGAAGCACCGCTGCACTACTGCGGCGATGGATTATTTCCGGGCCGAGGTCATGGAGATGTGTCACCGGGAGGGGCTTTACCAGATCGACTTGCTTAACGGCAGTGAGGATCGGATCAATGACCGAGAGTATTGGGCGCAGAAAAAGGGACAGGCCGCATTGAACAAAAACGGAAGCCCCACCAAGTTTGAAACGGACAAGGAGAAACTGCGAAAAATCATCCGTAAGGCGTTGGAGACGGCCACTTCTTTTGATGAGTTTGCCGAGCTGCTTCTCCGTGAGGGCGTGACAGTCAAGGAGAGCCGGGGCCGACTATCCTATCTCTCGCCGGACAGAGCGAAATCCATCACAGCCCGGAAACTGGGCGATGCCTATGATCTCGCGGCGGTGAACGAGGCATTGGCACAAAACGCGCTGAAGCAGCCTGTCCGTTCCAGCGTTCTGGACAAGCTCCGGGAGGCTGGGACCGTCCAGAATCTTGTGGACATAGATGCTAAACGCGCCGAGGGAAAGGGCATCGGCTACGAGAAATGGGCGCAGGGATTCAATCTCCAGCAGATGGCAAACACCCTGAACGCATACACCGAGTACGGCTTTTCTTCCATGGACGAGTTGAACGAGTTGTTGTCTGCTGCCCGGAGCGAATTGCAAGAGAGCCGGGAAAAACTCAAGTCCATAGAGACTGTCCTGGCGGATAAGAAAGAACTATTGAAGCAGCTTCTGACGTATTGGGAAACGAAGAATGTCCGGCAAGAATACAAGGCACTGAAAACAGCCAAGGCCAGGGCTGAATACGCCCAGGCGCATGAGCGCGAGTTCAAGCTATCCAACGCTGCCGCCAAGTATTTCAAGGATCACGGTATCACCAAGCTGCCCAGCACCAAGGCCCTGCAAGCGGAGATCCAACAGCTTACATCGGAGCAAAACGCGCGGTATAAAGACTACCGGGAAAAGCGGGACCGGGTGGAAGAACTTGAAAGGGTAAGAAGCAACCTGGAGACCGTGCTGGGCCACAAGAAAGAGAAACGCCATGAGCTTATTCCATCTTGAACTGCTCCCGCCGATTGAGAGACAGCCAGACGGTTCTCTCCCACGCATGACCGGCAGACAGCGGCAACGGGCCGTTACGCTCATCCGCAAGCTGTGCAGTGCCTGTGACAACGGCAACTGCCTGTACTTGGACGACGGCGAGGAAGTCCCCTGTCCGCAAACGCTCTCTTATTCCGTCTGCTGCAAAATTTTTCGCTGGGTGCTGTTGAGGGACAAGGCCGGACAGGAATTAGAAACGGAACTGTTCGGCAAGGACGCTATGAAGCGGTGCGCGATCTGCGGCAGGGCATTCTTCCCCGGCTCCAACCGGGCGAAATACTGCGATGACTGCAAGGCCATAGTCCAGCGGCGGCAAAAGGCGGAGTACGCCAAACGACACAGGGCGGAGAGTAGAACGATAGAGCAGCAAAGTCCCTGAATTTGCAAGGCTTTCCGGGCGCAAAACCCGGAGGGGCGGCATTGGTATTAAGAAGGAGGAAAACCACCATGTGCAACAATGGTATAACACCCCATGACGACGAATATGAATGGGTAGACCTGAACACACCGTTCTGGGATTTTGAGAAGCCGCCCAGGGAAACGCTGAGAGAGTTTGACAAGTACTGGCGGCAGTATTGGAAGGAGCGGGAAAAGCAGTACACCGACATGGACAAGGCTTTTTACGCGGTCGAGGAAGATGGACAGGAGTATTTCTATATCGGAAAGACCCGCATCAAGATCACAGAACACTTCCCGGAGAAAGGCAGGACCATGGGCGAACTCATTGAGGACCTGATCCTCTATGCCGCCCGTCAGGACGAAAAAACAGATGATGGTACATATGCGGATTCAACACTTTAAAGTATTGAATTTTCCCCGCGCTTATAGTACAATACCCGTGGAAGTATTGTAAGCGCGGGTCGTTTTATACGAAGGAGGTTATTTTTGAAACGACCGAACAATGCGGCTCTCTATATGAGATTGAGCGTGGACGACGAGAACTATGGCGACAGCGTGAGTATCGAGACCCAGCGGACGATCCTGCGGACATATGTCAAAGAAAACGGTTTTACCGTCTACGACGAGTATGTGGACGACGGATGGAGCGGGACCAATTTCGAGCGGCCTGCCTTCCAGCGCATGATGGCCGATGTGGACGCGGGCAAGGTCAACTGCATCATAACAAAGGACCTGTCTCGTTTCGGGCGCGAGCACGTTATGATGGATTATTACCTGGAGTTCGTGTTCCCGGAAAAGCGGGTCCGCTATATCGCCGTCACGGACAACGAGGACACGGAAAAGGGCCTGAGCGACTTTGTGCCGTTCAAAAACCTGTTCAACGAGTGGCTGGCCAAGGACACCAGCCGGAAGGTGAAAGCGGCCTATAAGGCGAAATTCGCGGCGGGCGAACACCTTTGCGCCTGTGCGCCGCTGGGCTATATAAAAGACCCCGAGCACCCGAACAAGCTGCTCATAGACGACCAGACCCGTTGGATCGTGGAGCGTATTTTCGAGCTGGCCGCCCGTGGGACAGGCCCTGCAAAGATCGTAAAGATACTGACAGAGGAAAAGGTCCCGACGCCAAGCTGGATACACTATCAGAGGGAGGGCCTGTT
>CANRDC010000021.1 GCA_947629245.1 uncultured Oscillospiraceae bacterium
ATGTGGCCGGCGCCGATCTTGCCCTTGAAGATGCGGGAGGGATCGGTGGAGGAGCCCATGGAACCGGCGTGCCGGTGGACCGGGCCGCCGCCGTGGCTGGTGGGGGTGCGCTGGGCGCCCCAGCGCTTGATGACGCCGGCGTAGCCCTTGCCCTTGCTGACGCCGGTGACGTCCACATGGTCGCCCTCGGCGAACACGTCCGCCTTCAGCACGTCGCCCACGTTCATCTCGGCGGCGCCATCCAGACGGAACTCGTGCAGGTGCTTCTTGGGCTCCACGCCCGCTTTGTCAAAGTGGCCCTTCTCGGGCTTGGTGAGCTTCTTCTCGGAGATGTCCTCGAAGCCCAGCTGGACGGCGTCGTAGCCTTCCTTGTCCGCGGTCTTTTTCTGGGCGACCACACAGGGGCCCGCCTCGATGACCGTGACGGGGACGACCTTGCCCGTCTCGTCGAAGATCTGGGTCATCCCGACCTTCTTGCCAATGATGGCTTTATTCATGCTTTTCCTCCTTCGGTTATTGGTTGTTCGGCCGGTAACGGCGGCCGCGCAACATGACCCGCCCGCCAACGCGGGCTGTGGGTTGGTAAACTATAATAATGAGGGCTTACAGCTTGATCTCGATCTCCACGCCCGCGGGCAGCTCCAGGCTCATCAGGGCCTCCACCGTTTTCTGGGTGGGGTTCATGATGTCGATCAGGCGCTTGTGGGTGCGGCGCTCGAACTGCTCCCGGCTGTCCTTGTTGACATGGGGGGAGCGCAGGATGGTGACGACCTCTTTCCGGGTGGGCAGAGGGATGGGACCGGACACGCGGGCCTCGGTGCGCTTGGCGGTCTCCACGATGGTCTCGGCGGCCTTGTCGATCAGCTGATGGTCGTAGGCCTTGAGGCGGATGCGGATCATTTTCTTGGATGCCATTTCTTTCCTCCATCATTTTGTACGAGTTTTACGTTTTCCCGCACGGTTGGCGGATCTTTCTGTACACTGTTCCGTGCGTATCAGACCCTGTCTCAAAAAACAACCCGGCTGAGCCGGTGTTCTTTTGCCAGGCGATATACGCGGTACGGAAAGACCGCTCCGTCCGATTCCAGGGTCCTTTGCTTTCTCTGCGGAGCTTCCTCTCGGTCCCCGTCTCTTTCGAGTCGGTTCCCTCAAGTCTTGCCCCCAGACTCCGGACCCCCGGACATGCTCCCCGGAAGTTCCCGCCCGTCGGCGCAATCTCCCGGTTCATCGCAGGGCGCAACTATCCCCCTTCGGGGCAGCGCGCTTTGATACTATAACAAAAATCCCCCTTGCCGTCAAGGGGGATCTTCACATTTTTTGAAAATAATTTATAGCTCAAAGGGGTGCGGCAGCAATTGGCTGAGGCGATAGCTCACATACCGGCCGCCGGAGCGGGTGCACAGGATCTCCATATCCCCCTGGCCCACGAACTCGCTCATGACCTGACGGCAGGCGCCGCAGGGCATACAGTAATTTTCGCCCTCGCCGTAGATGGCGATGCGCACGAATTTCCGCCGCCCCTCGCTGACCGCCTTGACGATGGCGGTACGTTCGGCGCAGATGGTGGAGCCCAGGGCTCCGTTTTCCACGTTGCAGCCCGTGAACACCGACCCGTCGGCGCACTCCAGGGCCGCTCCCACGGGAAAGTGGGAATAGGGCACATAGGCGTTTTGCGCGGCCTCCCGCGCCATGTTGAGAAGGTCCCGGTCAGTCATTGGTTTTATCCCCCGTCCTGTATCATTTTCCGCCGGACTGCGCCCAACGGGTATTTTATATGTATGCGGACCTGTTACTTTTTCTCGTCGGAGCCCAGATCGATGGTCCAGTTTTCGATCTCGTTGAAGATATTGTCCTGGGTAGGGCTGATGGTGGTCAGCACGCCCCGGTGATAGAGCACCTGCTGCCGCTCAAAGCAGATGGCGGTGATGGGCGCGCTCTGGGCCAGGTAGTTATAAAGCGCTTCGGTATTGGTCTGGATGGTATCCTCTCCGCTGCCGATGAACGCCTGGATGTATCCCTCCAGGTTCGGGTCATGGACGCCGCCGTAATTCAGCGCGCCGTCCGCGGCCACCAGCTCGGAGATGTCCCAGTCGTTGCAGATCTTTACCTCGCCGTAATAGATGTCGTACTCGCCCTTGGAGAGCGCGAGGATATACTCCTCATACTCCAACTCCGACATGGTGACCTCGAACCCGGCGTTGCGGAGCTGTGTGGCGATCTGCCGGGCCGCCGCCACCTTGGCGGCGCTGTCGGAGCAGACCAGCAGGACGACCGAGCCCCGGACCGAGCCGAAATCCAGCACGCCGTCCCCGTCCACATCCCGCACGCCGGTATTCTCCATCGCGATCTTCAGATCGTCCGGGGAATAGGCCAGGGTCCTGGCGATGGACTTGGGGTACAAAGCGCTGTTGGGATGGATGGGCAGCGTCGCCGAAACGGCCGAGCCCTGATAGCTGGTGGAGATGATGGTCTCCCGGTCGATGGCATAGGTCACCAGGGACCGGTAGAGCGGCTGGGAGAACAGAGGGCTGTCAAAATTGTAGCCCAGAAAATGCAGGTTGGTGGTATCCACATACTTGATAAGGTTGGCGCTGGAATAGCCCAGGCTGGACATATCCGCCGGGTTGTTGGTGACCAGATCCAGCAGGGAGTCCTCGAACGCCTGCAGGATGTCCTCGGAGTCGGTATACCGCTTCAGATGGATGGTCTTCAGGGCCAGCTTCTTGGCGTTGGGGTGGTCCTCGAACCGCACCAGGGACGTTCCCCGCGCGTTGAACATATAAGGTCCCGTGCCGGGAGGCCGGTCGGAGCCCATGGTGCCGCTCTCGATGCAGGGTATGTTCATAAGCTCATAGAACCGCCAGTTGGGCTCATCCAGCTCCACGATGAACACATCCGTTCCCGTGGCGTAATCCGTCTTAACATGGGAAAACCGCCGGGCATACAGAGCGGTGCCGTTTCTGGCCGCGTCGAAGGAATATACCGCGTCCGCCGCGGTCATGACGCCGCCGTCATGGAAAGCGCGGGACGTGTCCACATAAAACGTCCACAGGATGCCGTCCTCGCTCTCCCAGCGGGTCACCAGATTGGGCTGGGCCTCAAAATTCCCGTCGGAGGCCACCAGCGTCTCATACACCAGCATGGACGCCACCCGGTTCCAGGCGCTGTTGGTGCTGTACGGGTTGAAGGATTCGCCCGCCATGGTGTTGATGGAGAAGATATGGTCCGCCTGATAGGTGGCCTGCAGCTCCCTGCCGATGCCGTTTTGGATCGTCCCTTCCCCGTCGGCCTCTTCCCCGTCCTCGGCGGCTTTCTCGTCCTCTGGGGCGGCCTCATCCTCGTCGGTCTCTTCCCCGTCCTCAGAAGCTGTCCCTTCCTCGTCGGTCTTTTCCCCGTCCTCAGACGCGGCCTCTTCCTCGTCGGTCTTTTCCCCGTCCTCAGACGCGGCCTCTTCCCCGTCGGCTTCCTCGTCATCCTCAGGCGCTTCCTCGTTCTCCGGGGCGGTCTCGCCGTCCGAAGTCCCGCCGCCTGCCAGTTCCGACACCACCGGCTTCTTCCCGAAGGGGAAGCTGCAGCCGGTCAGAGACGCCGTTATGGACAGCGCCAGCAATAAGCATATGAATTTTATGATGGTTCGATTCATAGTACGATCACGTTGGCCTGTGAGCCGCGCTCCGTCCCCATCGCCCGATGGGACCAGAACCGGTCCGGTCCGCACATGGTGCAGATACCCAGCTCGTCGATATTTTCCTCTTCCAGTCCCAGCTGCAGGAGCCTCCGATGGACCGCCCCCGGCAGATCCACCCGGTATCTCCCCGGCGCATCCCTGTCGGGCCCGTACAGCCCCCGCGTATCGCCGCCCAGGAGGGCGTCGATGGCCTCGGGCACCTCCGGCCCGGTCTGGAAGCAGCACCGCCGGATGCCGGGACCGATGGCCGCCCGGATATCCGACCGCTTTGCGCCCAGACTCACCATAGCCTCCACGGCCCGCTTTTCGATGTCCGCCGCCGTGCTGCGCCAGCCGCAGTGGACGGCGGCGATCACGCCCGCCGCCGGGTCCTGCATGAGCAGCGGCGTACAGTCGGCGGTAAATATCGCCAGCGGCACGTCCGGCTCGTTGGTCACGTAGCCGTCGGCCTCCGGCCAGGAGGCGGGCTCGTCGATGGCGTGCATATCCGCCCGGCGGGCCACCCGCACGGTGACGCCGTGGCTCTGGCGGCCATGGACGGACCGCGTCCCGTCAAAGCCGACAGCCGCGCCGAAGCGCCGCCAGTTTTCCATCACGTTTTCCATGGGGTCGCCCCGGTTGGCGCCCAGGTTCAGGCTGGAAAATATTCCCTGGCTCACCCCGCCAAGCCGGGTGGAAAACCCGTGCCGACAGGTGATGAGTCCGGATCTTATAACTTCGACGTCCGCCATGTCACGCGTTGCGGCCGCAGCACTCTTTGTACTTCAGCGGGCGGCTGCCGTCGGCCTTCCACTTACCGCAGGGGCAGGGGTCGTTGCGGCCGGGCTTTTTGATCTTCTTGATAGGCTGCTTCTTTACGGAGCCGTCCCCGCCCACGTTGTTCACGTTGGCCTTGGCGGCGGCCTTGCGTTCAATGGTCTGCTCCTTGCGGACCCGGACGGTATAGATACGGCGGACCACCTCGGTCTTGATGCCCTCGATCATGGCCTCGAACATCTCGAAGCCCTCCTGCTTATAGGCGTCCACGGGCTTGACGTTGCCGTAGGCCCGCAGGCCGATGCCCTGGCGCAGGTCGTCCATGGCGTCGATGTGGTCCATCCAGTACTCGTCCACCACCCGGAGCATGACCACCCGCTCCAGCTCCCGCATGACGGGGGCGCCGTCCGGCAACAGGCCGAACTCCTGCTCCCGGCGCTGGTAGACCTGGTCCGCGATGCCCTGGAGCTTGCCGGTGAGATCGTCCACAGTCAGGGCGGCGAGCCCCCGCTCCGGCACGGCGATCTGGCCCTTGGCCAGGAAGGTCTGGTAGAAGGGCTCCAGCACCTGCTCCAGCTGTTCCTCGCTCTCGGGGTGGCCCACATGCCCCAGGCCGCTGGCCACCTCGGAGCGGATCACGTCCGCGATCATATTGTGCACGTACTCGTGGATGTCCTCCCCGTCCAGCACCTTCCGACGCTGTTCGTAGATGATGTTCCGCTGCACGTTCATCACGTCGTCGTATTCCAGGGTGTTCTTACGGGCCTGGAAGTTCCGGCTCTCCACGGTCTTTTGCGCCTGCTCGATGGCGCCGGAGAGCATCTTGTGGTCGATAGGGGTGTCCTCGTCGATGCCCAGGGTCTCCATCATCTTCATGACCCGCTCGGAGCCGAACAGGCGCATCACGTCGTCGGTCAGGGCCAGATAGAACCGGCTCTCGCCCGGATCGCCCTGACGGCCGGACCGGCCCCGGAGCTGGTTGTCGATGCGCCGGGACTCGTGGCGCTCGGTGCCCAGGATGAACAGGCCGCCCGCGGCGCGGACCTTCTCCGCCTCGGCGGAGGTGATCTTTTTATGCTCGGCCTGACGCTCGGCGAACATCTTCCGGGCCTGCAGGATGGTCTCGTCGTCCGTGTCGGCATAGCCGGTGGCCTCGGCAATGACCTCCTCGTCGAATCCGGCCTTTTTCAGGTCCTGCCTGGCCAGATATTCCGCGTTGCCGCCCAGCATGATATCCGTGCCGCGTCCGGCCATGTTGGTGGCGATGGTCACGGCCCCCAGCTTACCGGCCTGGGCGATGATCTCGGCCTCCTTCTCATGGTGCTTGGCGTTCAGCACGTTATGGGGCACGCCCTGGCGCTTGAGCAGCCCGGACAGATACTCGCTCTTTTCGATGCTCACCGTGCCCACCAGCACGGGCTGGCCCTTGGCGTGGCAGGCCAGGATCTGCTGGATGATGGCCCGGTTCTTCCCCGCCTCGTTTTTGAACACCACGTCCGGGCTGTCCACCCGGATGACAGGCTTGTTGGTGGGCACCTCGATGATGTCCAGATTATAGATGGAGGTGAACTCCTCCTCCTCGGTCAGGGCGGTGCCGGTCATGCCGGACAGCTTTCCATACAGGCGGAAATAGTTCTGGAAGGTGATGGTAGCCAGGGTCTTGTTCTCCCGCTGGACCTCCACGTTCTCCTTGGCCTCGATGGCCTGATGCAGGCCCTCGGAGTACCGGCGGCCCAGCATGAGCCGTCCGGTGAACTCGTCCACGATGATGACCTCGTTGTCCTTCACCACATAGTCGATGTCCCGCTTCATGATGCCGTGGGCCTTGATAGCCTGGTTGATGTGGTGGGACAGGGTGGTATTTTCCAGGTCGGACAGGTTGTCTACGCCGAAATACTGCTCCGCCTTGGCGATGCCCTTGGCGGTGAGAGTGGCGGTGCGGGCCTTCTCGTCCACCAGATAATCGGCGTTCTCGTCGGCGTCCTCGATCTCCTCCTTCTCCTCCACGGCGGCCACCACGCCCTTGCGGAGCCTGCGGACGAAATCGTCCACCTGCCGATACATATCGGTGCTCTCGTCCCCCTGGCCGGAGATGATCAGCGGGGTCCGGGCCTCGTCGATGAGGATGGAGTCCACCTCGTCCACGATGGCGAAGAAGTGGCCCCGCTGGACGGTGTCCTTCTTATACAGGGCCATATTGTCCCGCAGGTAGTCGAAGCCCATCTCATTGTTGGTGCCGTAGGTGATATCGGCGTTATAGGCCCTCTGCCGCTCCTCACGGTTCAGCCCATGGACGATGAGGCCCACCTCCAGGCCCAGAAAGCGGTGGACCTTGCCCATCCATTCCGAGTCGCGCCGGGCCAGATAGTCGTTGACGGTGACGATGTGAACGCCCTGGCCCTCCAGGGCGTTCAGGTAGCTGGGGAGCACCGCCACCAGGGTCTTGCCCTCGCCGGTCTTCATCTCCGCGATGCGCCCCTGATGCAGCACGATGCCGCCCAGCAGCTGCACCCGGAAGGGCCGCATGCCGAGCACCCGGTCCGCCGCCTCCCGCACGGTGGCGAATGCCTCCGGCAGGATGTCGTCCGTGGTCTCACCCGCGGCGAGGCGGGCCTTGAATTCGTCGGTCTTGGCACGCAGCTGTGCGTCCGTCAGCGCCTTATACTGTTCCTCCAGCGCCTCGATCTTGTCCACCAGCGGCTGGAGCTTCTTGACCTCGCGGGCCGAGTGGGAGCCGAAAATCTTATCTAAAAACATAGCTGTTCCTTTCCTGTGCTGCTGTTTTCCGTGAAAATCAGTGTTATTGTATAATAAAGCACTTTATTATAGCACATAACCCCGGCAAAAGAAAGAGCAAACCTTTCCCCGTCCCAGAAATGCCCCCTCGCTCCCGCCCATAAAATTTACGGACAGTTTACGCATATCTGCAGATTGATCCTGTATTCCCGGTATCCTTCCCGGTCCGTCGTATAGTGCGAAAGCACCTGGTCTTGCGGGCATAGATAGCGGTCATGGCATTCATCGTATACATACTCATGTTTCGGGAAGAAGCCCTTCTTCGTCTGCGGCCGTTTATATGTGCTCAGCAGCCGGATACCTTTGTCATGAAACAGCTTTGCTATCGCCGGAGTCTTGTACATCGTGTCCGCTGCCACCATCTCTACCGGAAGCTCTTCCAGCTTCTCCATCACCGCCCGGAAACGTCTTGCCATCATTCTCATTGCCAGTGCGATCTCCGAGGCGCATGTCCCCGGAGATCGCAATCTTATTATATTCGCGCCTGCGGCAAGGCTTTTTTCAAAAAGGATACGCCCTTATGACGAGCAAGAAATTGCAACAGGCCAGGGACTTTGAAGCGCGGTACATGCCCTTCATCCCCAATTCGGAGCGGCTTCCCGTGGCCCTGGCGCCGGACGAGGAATACGACCAGGACGGCTGCCTTTCCGGCGGCGCGACAGAGATGCCGGATGGCCGCCAGCTACTGTATACCGGCGTGCAGCGTATCCGCCGCGCCGACGGGCTCATGGAAGAGCACCAGACCCAGTGCGTGGCTGTGGGTGATGGGGTGGGACTATGAAAAATACGAGCTGGACTTTGATAGGGAACCGTGAGTTATAGAGCGCTTTCCTTTCGGGTCCGACCGCGTCTTTACCTGTCAAGCCAAAGAAAATCCATGAATCCCGGCACGAGCTTTTCCCAGCTCGCCTCGTTGTGGCCTCCGCCGCGCTGGCAGACGACGCGGGTCAACGCGCCTTTTTCCTCGAGCTTCTGCGCGAGCTCAAAATTGTTTTTCGCGGTGGGCGTGTCGTAGTCTCCCGTTTGGCTTCGGCGTCTGCCTCTGGCCTCCTCCGTTCCCCACGAGAGAAATATGCGCGTGTCCGGCTCAATGGACGAGCCCAGGATATCCTCGCGCAGACTTGGCATGCAGGGGGATATGGAGCTCGAAAGGCACGCGGCCTTTGAGTAGACGCTGTTGTACTTCACGGCGGCGTACAGGCTCATCAGCCCGCCCATGGACGAGCCTCCGATAGCCGTCGCCTCCCGGGAAGCAACCGTCCGGTATTCCCGGTCGATCAGGGGCTTCAGCTCCTCGGCCATAAAGCGCATCGTCGACCCGCCCGTGCCCCGCAGGTCGCCCCAGAACTTGCCGCGGAAGTGGTACGGGCAGTATTCGTAAAGCCGCTCGTTGCCCTCGTGTCCGCACTCGATGCCCACGACGATGAGCGGCTTTTCCCAGCTTTGCAGAAATTCGAGCAGACCCCAGCTCTTGCCGTAGGTAGCGTCCTCGTCAAGGAAGAGGTTGTGCCCGTCGAAGAAATACATGACCGGGTAGCGTTCTGTGGAACTGTCATAGCCGTCCGGCAGCCAGATGTGCAGCGGGCGGTTCTTGCCCGCGGGGGTGAAGAGCATATCGCGCTTGATGAGCATTGGAAAGCCTCCCAAAAAATGAATCATCTGCTTCGATCGTACCGCGATCCGGATACGCAGTCCATCGAGGCTGCCTCAAGGGCGCCGTCAGGTGGCGAAGCCCGCGTACTGGGTCATATAGAGCTCGTAATACTTTCCCCGCTGGGCGAGAAGCTCCTCATGGGTCCCCTGCTCCGCGATGCGGCCGTCGTCCACCACGACGATCAGGTCCGCGTCCCGGATGGTGCTGAGCCTGTGGGCGATGACGATGCTGGTACGCTCTCGCATGATGTGCTGCATGGCGTCCTGGATGGCCTTCTCCGTGCGGGTGTCCACGTTGGAGGTGGCCTCGTCCAGGATGAGGATCTTCGGGTCCGCCACGAAGGCCCTGGCGATGGCAAGCAGCTGCCGCTGGCCCTGGCTGATGTTGGCTCCCGCCCCGGTCAGGACAGTATCATATCCCTCCGGCAGCGACGCGATCAGCTCCGCGCACCGGCTCATGCGGGCTGCCTGCTCCATCTTCTCGTCCGAGGCCTCCGGATCGGCGTATTTGAGATTGGCGCGCACCGTGTCGGTGAACAGCACCGTGTCCTGCAGCACGATGGCCATGTCCCGCCGCAGGCTGGAGCGGGAAACGCCCCGCAGGTCCTGGCCGTTGACGGAGATGGTCCCACCGCTGGCGTCGTAATAGCGCATGAGCAGATTCACCACCGTGGTCTTGCCGCTGCCCGTGGCGCCCACCAGCGCCACCTTCTTCCCGGAGGGCACGGTGAGCGTGAAGTCCTTCAGAATGGGCTGCTCCGGACGGTAGGCAAAGTCCACATGCTCGAACCGCACCTCGGCGGCGGCGCTGTCGGCCAGGGCGTCCCCCGTCATGTCCTCGTCCGGCTGGTCCAGCACCGCGAACACCCGCTCCGCCCCGGCCAGCGCCGACTGGAGCTGGCTGTAGATCTGGGCGATCTGGTTCAGGGGGCGGCTGAACTGCTTGGCGTAGACGATGAACGCGGAGATCACGCCCACGGAGATCACCCCGTGGATGGCGTAGTACCCGCCGAAGGCGGCCACCACCACAAAGCCGAAGTTGCCGATGCAGTTCATCATCGGCCCGAAAATGCCGCCCAGGGCGTTGACCCGTATCCCCGCACGGGTCAGCTCGTCGGAGGTGCGGCAGAAGTCCTCCACCGACGCCTCCTGGTGGTTATAGGCCACCACGGTGCGGTAGCCCGCGATCTGCTCCTCCGCGCTGCCGTTGAGGACACCCAAATACTCCTGCCGCATGCGGGAGTATTTGCGCACATGGCCGCCCACCAGCTTCGTGGCCAGCACCGTGAGCAGGATGGTGGCGCAGCTTAAAAGCGTCAGCTGCCAGCAGTACCAGAGCATCACCGCCAGCGTGCCCGCGATGGTCAGCACCCCGGACAGCAGCGACGGCAGGGACTGGGACACGGTGGAGGAGATGTTCTCCACGTCGTTGGTCATGCGGCTCATCACGTCGCCGTGGGAGTTGTCGTCCAGGTACTTCACCGGCATGTCCAGAAATTTGGCGAAAAGCTCCTGGCGCAGAGCCCGGACGATGCGCTGGCTCAGGTGGGCGCTGATGAAGTCCTGCAAAAACTGCCCGCCGGAAAATGCCCCGTAGGCCGCCAGCATCAGCCCCAGCGTCAGGCCGAAGCGCTCCATGCTCCCGCCCGCGATCATGTCCACCGCGTCGCTCTGTAAGCTGGGCGCCCATACGCCGCAGGCCGTACCGGCCAGCACCACCAGGGCCATGGCCAGCAGCAGCTTTTTCTCCTTTGCAAAATACACCGCCAGGCGGCGCAGCGCGCCCCGGCTGTCATGGGCGTGCTCCCCGCCCTCGAACCGGCCCGGTCCGCCGCCCCGGCGGGGACCGTACTGCTGGAAGGCGGACTTGTTGGAGGATGCGTTAGCGCTCATCGTCCTCGTCCTCCTCTCCCATCTGCGAGCGGTAGATGTCCTGATAGATGGGGCAGCTTGCCAGAAGCTGCTCATGGGTGCCGCAGGCGGCGATGGTCCCGCCGTCCAGCACGGCGATGCGGTCCGCGTGCCGGACCGAGGCCACGCGCTGGGCCACCACGACGCGCGTCACGCCAAGCTTTTCCCGGTCCAGGGCTTTGAAAAGCTCCGCCTCCGTTTTCAGGTCCAGGGCGCTGGTGGCGTCGTCAAAAATGAGGATCTCCGCCTTTTTCAGCACCGCCCGCGCGATGGACACCCGCTGCTTTTGTCCGCCGGACAGGCTCATGCCCCGCTCGGCCACCGTGGTATCGTAGCCCGACCGCATGACCCCGATGAAACCGTCCGCCTGGGCGACAGCCGCGGCGGCGCGGACCGCGGCGCTGTCCGCGTCCGTGTCTCCCCAGAGGATGTTGTCCGCCACGCTGACACTGAAAAGCTCGCTCTTCTGCAGCGCGACGGACACCCGCTCCCGCAGGGCGTGCTGGTCCCAGTCCCGCACGTCCACGCCGTCCACCAGCACCGCGCCCTCGGTCACGTCGTAAAACCGGGGGATGAGGCTCGCCAGCGTGGATTTGCCGCTGCCGGTGGCCCCCATGACGGCCAGGGTCTGACCGGGCTCCACCGTCAGGTTTATGTGGCGCAGCACGGGCTTGGCCGTGCCGGGATAGGCGAAGGACACGTCCCGGAACTCGATCCGCCCTCTCGGCCCGGTCCCGTCCCTGACGGGCCCGTCGGCCAACTCCGGCTCTGTGCACAGCACCTGGCGGATGCGCTTCCAGCTGGCGCTGCCACGGGAGATGTTCTGAAAGAGCATCACCAGCCCCAGGATGCTGTTGAGAAGCTGGGTGGTGTAGGTGATGGCCCCCATGACCGCGCCGGGGGTGGTCCCGCCGGTCCCTGCCTGTACGGAGCCCACCAGCAGGATCGCGATGACCACCAGATACATCAGCAGGTTCATCATGGGGCTCATGAACGCGAAGATCACCAGCACATGCAGCTGGGTACCGATGAGTTCGTCGTTGGCTTTGCCGAAGCGCAGCTTTTCATAGGCCTCCCGCACGCACGCCTTGATGACCCGGATGCCGGTGATGTCCTCCTGCATGATGGCGTTGATACCGTCCAGCTGCGCCTGCATCTTCGCGAAGCCGGGATTGGCCCTGGCAAGGCACGCGGCCATGACCCCCACGATCAGCGGCAGCGCGCACAGTACGATCAGTCCGAACCGGGGATAGAGGCTGAACATGAAGAAGATGCTCCCCAGAAACATGTACGACGTGCGTATCATGCCCCGGACAAACATCATGATCATGTTCTGCACCTGGGTCACATCATTGGTGATGCGGGTGATGAGCGCGCCAGCGCCGAACCGGTCCACCTGAGGGAAGGAGAAGTGCATGATCCGCCGAAAAGCGTCCTTGCGCATGGCGTTGCCAGCCCGCTCGCTGGCGGTGGTGGCGAACACGCTGCACAGCGCCCCGCCGGTGCCGCCCAGCACCACCAGGCCCATCATGGTAAGGCCAAGCCGCACGATGACGGCCATGTCCCCCATGCAGCCAGTGGAAAGGCCCAGCACGCCGTCGTCCACGATGCGGCTCATGATCCGCGGCTGCAGCAGGTCCACCGTGACCTCCAGGATCATGCATAGCCCCGCCAGGACCATGAACAGGATGTTTTTTCGTATGTATCTCCACAGGCTGACGCGGCTGGCGCTCTGCCCCGCTTCGCCACGTTTTCCTCCCGCTCCGCTCTGTTCCATGTCTCCCTGTCCTTCTATTTCCATAAGTCTGTCCGCTTCCCGCCGGGAGCCTGTCACAGCTGCTTTCTGTAGGCTCTCGGCGTGACGCCGTACTTCTTTTTAAAGGCGTCCTTAAAATAGTTGCTGTCTGAAAAGCCGCAGCGAAAAGCGATCTCCGTGATGAGATCGTCGGTGGTCACCAGCTCATAGGCGGCGCGCCGCAGCCGCATGAACATGAGGTACTCGTGAATGCCGACGCCCACGGAGCTTTTGAATTTTTTGCTCAGATAGTTGGGGCTGTATCCCGCGGCGGCGGCGATATCCGCCGTGGTCACGTTTTCCATATAGTGCCCGCTGATAAACCGGGCCGCCTGAATGATCTTCCGGTCGGTGGTATGGATATCCTCCGGAATATTGGACAGCAGACGGCACTGCCGGTCGCAGAGCAGAAAAAGCTCCTGAAGCAGCGCGTGCAGCATGGGCTGCGAGCATGGATCGCCGAGCCTTCGCTCTCGTATCATTTTTGAAAAGAGCGCGTTTATCTGCTCACGGTATTCCTCGGGCGTCTGCAAAATGCGTGTGGCCGAGAGGAACCGCTCCTGCTGCGGCATAAGTTTTACCACGCTCTCGTCCAGGTCGGTCTTGCGGAAGTGGACCACATTTCTCCTGCACTGGCCGGAGAGATAGCGCGTGTAATGAAAGATATCGGGCGGTATCAGCATAAAATCGCCGGAATAGATGTCGTACATATTGTTTTCAATGAAGAACCGGCACGTACCGCTCTGCACGTAAAAAAGCTCAAAGTAAGGGTGGCAGTGGGGGTGCGGCATGACATACCCCCCGTGCCGCACAGCCATTTCCGCGTAGATCAGCTCGACAGGCTCTTGCGGTATCCGCGTTTCGCTCTTTATCATCATATCACCGTCTTATTGTTGGAAAAACATTATTTTTTGCATATTATAGTGCGAAAACCATAGAAAATCAAGAAAAACGGCTGTAACATATCGGTATTCCAGGTCGAACACGGTCTTGGGCGAAAAGGCGCGGGAGGACTTACATGACAAAGACAAAAAGGCGATATACGCTGTTTACAGCCAGACAGCTTCTGTGGCTCGTGCTGCCCATCGTGATCGAGCAGATCTTTTCGACCTCTCTGGGCTTTTTTGACTCGCTGATGGTCTCCAACATCCACGCGGCCCAGGCCGTCAGGAGCAACGCCAGCAACGCCATCGGGAACGTGGATTACATCAACAATCTCATCATCCAGCTTTTCTCCGCCTTCGCCACCGGCGGCGCCATCGTCACCTCCCAGGCTCTGGGCGCCGGCGACAGGGACCGGGCCAACAAGGTCGCAAAGCAGCTGCTCGCGCTGGTGGTATGTATCTCGCTGGGCGTGGGCTGCTTCTGCCTCGGGCTCAACAGACCCATTTTGCGGCTTTTCTACGGGAACGTGGACGGCTCTACCTTTTCCTACCAGCGGACATATTTTACCGTCACCGCCGCCTCGTTCCCGTTCATCGGACTGTTCAACGCCTGCGCGGCGCTCCTGCGGGCCCAGAGAAAGAGCTTTTCCACCATGGCGAGCGCAGCCATAAGCTGCGTATTGAACATCGGGCTGAACGCCGTGTTCCTGTTCGTGCTCGATATGGGCGTTCTCGGCGCGGGGCTGGCCACGCTCCTGTGCCGGGCGATCCCGGCGGTATTCATGCTGGCCCTGCTGAGCGGGAAGGGCAACGCCGTGCGCGTGCGGATCTTTGAGAGATTTCGCTTTGACGGCGCGATGATCAAAAGCATTTTAAAGCTGGCCATCCCCAGCGGGGTGGAGTCGGCGCTTTTTCAGCTTGGCAAGCTCATGACCAATACGTTCGTGAACGCGGGCGTGTACGCCACGGGCGCCAAGAGCGTCGCCGCCCTCAGCGAGACAGGGGAGCTGGTCCACGTAAACATACAGGCGAATGGAAACGCCATAGCGAACCAGATCAACAACTTCGCCTCGGTGGTCGGCGGCGGCGTGGGCACCTCCTGCCTGACCGTCATAGGCCAGTCAGTGGGCGCGGGCGACCTGGATCAGGTCAAGTACTACATGAGGCGGATGCTCGTCATATCGTATGTGGCAAACGGGCTCTGTGTGGGAACGATCCTGGCGCTCATGCCGCTTTTGACCCAGCTCTACGGCTATGTGGACGAGGCGAAAGCGATCGGAAGGCAGTGCCTCTACTTCTGCCTGACCCTGCAATTTTTCACGTATCCGCTCTCCTTTACCGTGCCGGGGATATTAAAGGCGACAAGCGATGTGAAATATGTGATGTACTGCGCGGTCATATCCATGTTTACCATGCGCGTGAGCCTGGCGTTCCTGCTCACGACGGATAGGCTCCCCGGCATGCCGGAACTGGGCGCCATGGGCTATTGGATCGGTATGTGCTCCGACTGGGTGCTGCGTTCCATCCTGTTTTCGACACGGCTGCTGTCGGGAAGGTGGAAGAAGGCGTCCGGGCTCATAAGGGAATAGGCTGGCTTCCGTTTCCCTCTCTTGAGCGTTCCATCTTCATGGTAACGCTATGATCCATGGCTCGCTTCTAAGCCATTACATACACCGCTGGCATGTCCGTATTTTGCTCCAGTCAGCACCCTGTCCTGCAAGCAATTGAAAGTATGGAGCATAAGGGGGTAAGGGTAGTATACGGCACACCTCGAAAACATGGGTCAGTTGCGTCACATAATTCAAGAATTTTAAGCGATTTTTCAGCCCGCGTTTTGTCTCGCTTGAACCAACTCCATAACGCACAGCGGATGGCGCAAGGCCACCCGCTGTCGTTTTCATCATGTGAGATGCAGCTGTTTTGTTCCAATTCCGTAAGGCAGTTGTCAGATGTCATTTTTTCGGGGTCATACTGTCTTACGAGCACCCGCCCAATGAGCAGGGGGCTTGGTCTATTGACTTTACTTTGTATACTTGAGGGAATTGCTGGCCGTGTAGCCGCTCAGCATCGTCGTCTTGTCGTTCTTCACGCAACGGACGGTAAACTGGTACGTCACACCGCTCTTCAGCTTGGACGCCGCCCTGGTGTAGCTGGTGGCCGTGGTCGTCCCGATCTTGTGCCAGGACCCGCCGTTCTCTCTGTAGTACACCATATACCGAGGCGCGCCGTTCACCTTGTTCCAGCTCACCTTGATACCGCCGTTGGATGCCTTGACGATGGTCGCCTCGGGCGCAGCCAGATATCCCAGACTGTTGCTGGCCTTATAGGAGCTCAGCATCGTCTTCTTATCGTTTTCCACGCAGCGGACCGTGAACTGGTACGTCACGCCGTCTTTCAGGTCCTTCGCCTTCCGAGTGTAGCTCGTCGCCGTGGTCGTCCCGATCTTGTGCCAGGACCCGCCGTTCTCTCTGTAGTACACCATATACCGGGGCGCGCCGCTCACCTTGTTCCAGGTCACCTTGATACCGCTGGCGGCAATGGCGATCTTCACCGTGGGCGTCGCCAGCTTCTTGGCCTCGGTGGCAGAGTTGGAGACGACCTTGGTCTGCTTCTCGGAAGCGGGCACGGGTTTCTCCGTGGATTCCGGTACGGGCTTCACCGCGGGCTTCGCGGTGGCCACGGGCTTCACGGTGGCCGCGGGCTTCGCCGTCGCCGCAGGCTTCACGGTCACAACGGGCTTCGTAGCCGTCGCAGACTTTGCAGCCGTCGCGGGCTTCGCCGTCGCGGTGGGCTTCACCACCAGTTTGGCGGTAGTCCGGGTCTGCTTGGCGCCGCAGAGGCTGCAGGTCCGCTCCTCCGTGCCGCCGGTGAACTCCGTGGCCTTCTTGGTCTCCTTCCAGGAGCCCCAGGAGTGAGGCAGACCGGCGTTCTTGGCCTTCTTCATCTCGACCTTCTGGGCGCTGCAACCGTTGGTGGTGCACTTATAAGTATAGTTGGAGTGGCCGCAGTCAACGGGCATCGTGCTGACGAGCTTGTAGCTATGCAGCCTGCTGTTCAGTTCTTTTCTCAGCTCGGCCTTCTTCGTGCCGCATCCATAGACGCACTCGAAGGTATACATGGAGTGCTGGCAGTCGACAGGGGTCCGGCTGACAAAGGCATAGGAATGCTCGTTAGTGGCCGGTTCCTTGCGGTTCTGATACTTGCCGCAGACGCCGCACCGCTCATAGATGGTATTTTCCTTGCAGCTGGAAGCGACTCTGTCGTATTCCTTCCATACGTGCAGGCTGGGGTTGCTGGCGGGGACCAGGCTGACTTCCTGGACGCCGCAGCCGTCACGCTGGCAGACCTTGGTGACCTCGTTCTTGTTGCAGGTGGAGGGAACGTTGCTGGTCTCTTTGAAATCGTGGCCCAGCGCGGGGATAGTACCCTTGCCGCCCTCAGCCTCGCAGACGCTGCAGAAGTACTGATACTCGCCCTTCTCGGTGCAGGTGGGCTCCTCAATGACCCTCCTGTCAGAAAAGACGTGATTCTTCGTCACATGAGTCTCATAATAGGCGCCGCAGTCGGTGCATGTATATTTGGTATCGGTCGTATCTTTGCAGGATTCCGCCTTCTTGGTGACCTCACCCTTGTTGAAGTTATGGGTGAACTGAGCGGTGGAGGCGATGCCCGTGTTATTGATAACGCTGCCGTCCTCGTTGACTGCCTTGACATTGACCGTGACAACGGCGGACCTGGCGCTGACGTCCGGACCGAGATCTCCGCCTTTGCCGATGTATTCAACGACCAGGTCCTTGCCCTGCGCCGTCAGTTTGATCTTGTCGCCCAGCGTCGCAGTCGCGGTTTCCGAACCGGCGTCGAGCTTTACCTCGATGGTCTGCTTCCCATCGCTGACAGTCCAGATCAGGGACTGGTAGGTAGCGCGGGCAGGGCTCATGGAGACGATGCTGACCCGGATGCTGTTGCCCTGCTTGGCGTGAGTGGACCAGGTCATGGTGCCGGAGTTGTGGCTGCCGGTAACGCCCTCCTGGCGCAGGCCCGTCACAGGACCGGCCTCGGGGTCGGTACGGTCAAAGTCCTTGCTGGTGGAACCGTCCTTCTCCCACACGGCATAGATGCTGTCGCCGTCATGGATCACATGGCCTACCTCAACGTTGGGAGCCTCAGCCGTCGCGCTGGTAGCCCAACCCTTGAAGATGTAGCCGTTGAAGCTCTTTCCGGCCCAGTAAGCTGTCAGATTTTCCTGTGTGGTGAAGCCAAGATTGTCCTCGCCATTCCAGTTCAAGTAGCGGACCAGCAGATCTTCGGCGGTGAGCGCATAGCCGCCCTTCTCCGCGTCATAGTTGCGGGAGGAGGTCAGGCAATGGCCCCACTGGCCGTTGACACCGTTGTAGTCATAGTAGTAGGTGACCACCTGGACCTTGGTCTCGCTCTTACCCTGATAGCCAGCGTACAGAACGGTGCCGGGTTCGACAGGATCGCCAGCGTTGACCTTCTGACCGGCGGGCTCGATGGACCAGGTCTTGTAGCCCTCTTTCTGCTCCGTGGTCACTTCGCTCTTCTGGGTGTACCAGCCCTTGAACGCAACGGACTTCTCATCCTCGTCTTTGATGTCGTAGACAGGCTGCTCCTCAACAGTAGGCATCTTGCCCTCGTCAAGGTCAACGGTCCGGGTGTAGTTCTGATCTTTGCCGGTGAAGTTGCCCGGCTCAGCGTCCAGGGTAACGACACCGACCCAGTGGGCGTAGAAGGTGGTCGCACCTTTGACATCCATACCTTCCTCACAAGGATCGCCGCCCTCTTTCGCGGTGAACCATCCCAGGAAGCGGTAGCCGTCGCGCCGGATACGGTCGTTGAATCCATTGAAGCCCTTGACCAGCTTCCCATCCAGAACGTCTGCCGGGAACTGGGTGACCCCTTCGATGTTGCCGCCGTTGCAGTCCATCGTGACATAGGTCACTTCCGGTACGGCGGTGGCGCTGGGATCGGCGTCATCGATGTCAATGGCCATGGGAATGTCCATGCCGATGGACATGATCTCGGCTTCGTCCGCTTCGGGCTCATCCTCGGGTTCGGGCTCGGCAGTGGGCTCAGCCTTGGGCTCCTCGGTGGCCGGGACCTCGGTGGGCTCAGCCTCGGGTTCCTCAGTGGCCGGGACCTCGGTGGGCTCAGCCTTGGGCTCCTCGGTGACCTCCACCTCGGGTTCGGGCTCAGGCTCTTCGGTGGGCTCGGCCTCGGGCTCGGAGACAACCTCGGTCTCAGCGATGACCTCAGGTACCTCAGTGACCTCGGTTTCCTCGGTGGCAGGCTCAGCCTCGCCAGCGGGTCCGGTCTGTTCGGTGGTTCCAGCCTGTTCGGGGGCGTCAAGCATCGCGAGCTCAGGCTCCGACGCTTCCTCGTGGCCGTCTGGCAGATCATCCAGAGGCACAGAATGTTCTTCCATCTGGATGGTCTTGGATGCGGCGCAGCCAGTCATCAATGACGCCAACATCAACAGGGCCAGCAGGAAAGAAATCGTTTTTTTCATCTTAGGGTCTCCTTTCTTCTTGAGGCTCCAATTCGTTTTTGCGGAGTTCGGACCGGCTCGTTCCGGCGGTCTCCGCGGATACAAAAAGCGGTACAGGCTCCATATTGTTCCCCTGCGCCGCGTGAAGGCCACTACTTGTCGGTAAGTGTTACCCCCCCGCGACCTTCCTGCGCTGATCCGGAATACGCGACAGGAGGAGCTGTTTTGCTTTTCACTATATTAAGACGGCGTTCCCGGAAAAACAGCTCAAATTTTTACAAAAATTTTTCGCCCGGACAGCGCGGCCCCTTGCCGCGCTCTGTTGCCGTTATTTTCTTAAATTATATAGTATTGTCGCTCGCTCCGCAAGTCTTTTTGTTATAAAAAAACGCCCTGGCCGCTGCCAAATACTGCCAAGCTCCACGCGCGGAGCGCCGCTCACGGTCCGGAGCGGCAGACAGCCTCCGCCGGAGGATATGCACATCCGGCAGAGGCTGCGTATTCAACATTATTCGAGAATATCTATTTTTATTCCGCTATATTCACGTCATATCCGATATCAATATGACACACATTTCGTGGTATTCACAAAAATCCATCAGTATTCGTATATCCCGCCGCCGGTGAATTCCCGGAGCATGGCGTCTCGGGGCAGGTATTTCAGGTCCAGCGGAACGAAATTCCGGAACGCCGGACCCACCTGGCGGATCTCCTGATAGGGGATGTCCTCCGGCACACGGGCAAACAGGGGCTCGGCGATGGGGCGCATGACGCAGGGCTCGTAGCCGAAGGCGGTGTCCAGCTGCACGTCCGCCTTGTTTTTGTACGGCGAGATGTTGCGGATCTCCCCATGGCGGACGTTCTCCCACATGCGCATGGTATCCGTCGGGTCGCAGCCCCGGAACTGGCTGTCCCGGACCACACGGCGGGTCAGCCGCAGCCAGGTGCCCTTGAAGGCGTACTCGCCCGCCGCGTCCACCACGTTGGACCGGGCGCTGACATACAGCTTGAAGGCCTCGGGATGGGCGTCCGTGATGGAGGTGTTGAGCGCGTGGATGCCCTCGAAAATGGCCACTTCGTTCTTTTCCAGCTTCAGGCTCATGCTGAACTTGATGGAGCGCATCTGCCGGGCAAACTCATACCGGGGCACATAGATGCGCTCTCCCCGGCCAAGGAGGGAGAAGTGCTCGTTGAGAAGGTCCATGTCCAGGCACAGGGGGCTCTCCAGGTCCGGCTCCCCTTCCGGCGTCCGGGGCACGGTCTCCGGGCGCACGGTCTTGAAATAGTTGTCCATGGAGACGCTGTGGCTGCGGATGCCCCGGCAGCCGAGCTCGTCCCGGAGCTTCATGGCCGTGGTGGTCTTGCCGCTGCCGGACGGGCCCGACAGCAGCACGATGGGGCTGTTGGCCATATTGGCGATGATCTTCTCCGCCGTCTTGGCGATGCGCTCGTTATAAAGCCGGTCGCAGGACCTGACGAAGCCCTCCGGGTCGTCGGTCACGGCGCGGTTGATGTCCTCCAGGTCAAATGCCATCTTCCATCATCCTTTCTATGTATTCCTTGGGGTATTTGGGGTTCATGCGCCGGGTCACGGACCCGTCCGGGCCGGTGCGCTTGGTGGAGGCCCCCGCCCCCATGGCGATCACCGGGCACAGCTCCTCCATCATGAGCAGATTGTAAAGGCTGCCCGTACCGGGCTTTGCCCAGCCCACGTTCTCAAAGCCGCCGGACATGTACTTCTGCCGGTAGAGGTAGTATGGCTCATATCCCGCCGCCCTAAGCGCCTCGCCGGCAAAGTCCACCATCTCACCCACGGCGGTCCCGTCCGGCAGGTCCGCCCGGCACTGGGCCAGATAGGAGCCGTTTTTGATGGCCAGGGTGTGCACGGTCACGTTCTCCGGCCCCAGGGCCAGCACCCGCTCCACCGTCCGGCGGAAGCCCTCCGGCGCGTCCTTGGGAAGCCCCGCGATCAGGTCCATGTTGACCTGGAAGCCGCCCGCGTCCCGCACCAGTGCCAGCGCGTCCAGCACGTCCTTCGCCGTATGCCGCCGACCGATGGCCTCCAGCACCTGGTCGGACATGGTCTGGGGATTTACCGACACCCGGTCCACGCCGTGGGCGCGCAGGACTTGCAGCTTCTCTCTGGTGATGGTGTCGGGCCGTCCCGCCTCCACGGTGTACTCCCGCAGGGCGGTCAGATCGAAGCACTCCTCCAGAGCCGTGCAGAGCGCGTCCAGCTGTTCCGCCGACAGCGTGGTGGGCGTGCCGCCCCCCAGATACAGGGCCACAGGCCGCTCCCCAGCGTCCCTCACCGCTTGGCCGGTGCGGCGTATCTCCCGTAGCAGCGCCGCGAGATAGGGCTCCACCAGCTTCTCGCTGGCGCCCACGGCGCTGGAGATGAACGAGCAGTAGGCACAGCGGGTGGGACAAAAGGGGATGCCCACGTAAAGGCCGATGTCCCCGGCGCTCAGAGAGGCTTTCGCCGCCAGAGCCGCCCGGGCGGTGGTCTCGCACAGGGCCGCCCGGTCCGGGTCCACGTCAAAGTCCCGTGCAAAGTCGGCGGCGGACCTGCCCGACCTCAGATACCGGGCCATGAGCTTACCCGGCTTGACGCCGGTGAGCGCCCCCCACACGGGTTTTCGCGCCCCCGCGGCCAGCGCCGCCCGGTAAAAGCTCAGCTTCACCGCCTGCTGCTCCATACGGACCCGCTCCCGGTCGTTTCGCCAATAGCGTATCTCCGCCCGGCCCTCGAAGGTCCCGTCCCCCTGGACCAGGCGGCAGACGGCCTCTCCCCCGTCCAGCGCGATCTCCGCCCTATCCCCCGCCGGGGCATGGTCCGGGTAGACGGGCCGTCGGTCGGGATACAGGGTCAGGAGCATCTGCTCCGCGGCGTATTTATAGTCGTGTCCGATCAGATAAAGGTCCATGAGCGCGGGTCCTCTTGACAGGGGGAAATCATCTATGATTTAATAGTATAGCACAGTTTCTACCATTTCGCATCACTTTTCAGAAACAGCGGGGAGATTCCAGTGAAAACGAACATTGCCATCGTCGGCGCGGGGCCTTCGGGGATTTTTACGGCCATCGAGATGCTCCGCCGTGGCAGCAAAAAGAAGATCACCATCCTGGAGAAGGGCAGGAGCGTGGAGAAGCGCCACTGTCCCAAGGCGGAGACGGACCGGTGCATGAACTGCAAGCCCTACTGCGCCATCACCACGGGCTTTTCCGGGGCCGGAGCCTTTTCCGACGGGAAGCTCAGCCTCTCCTGCGAGGTGGGCGGGGAGCTGCCCCAGCTCATCGGGGAAAAGCTGGCCCAGGACACCATCGACTATACCGATAAGATCTATCTGGAATTCGGCGCAGACGAGCATGTGGAGGGCCTGGCCGAGACCGAGGAGGTCAAGCGCATCCGCACCCGCGCCATCCGGGCAGGTCTGAAGCTGGTCAGCTGCCCCATCCGGCACATGGGCACCGAGCGGGCCCAGCGGATCTACACGGACATCGAGCACTGGCTCTTAGACCAGGGCGTGGAGATATTGTTCGACACCGAGTGCACGGGCCTTCTCATCGAAAATGGCCGCTGCCGGGGCGTACTCTATTCCGACGGCCGCGCCGAGCATGAGCTGGAGGCCGACGAGACCGTGGTGGCCACGGGCCGCCGGGGGGCGGACTGGCTGGAGGGCATGTGCTCCACCTACGGCATCGACCATGTGCCCAGCACGGTGGATATCGGCGTGCGGGTGGAGGTCCGCAACGAGGTCATGGAGACGGTGAACCGGGCCTTTTACGAGTCCAAGCTCATCGGCTACCCACCTCCCTTCAAGAACAAGGTCCGCACCTTCTGCCAGAATCCGGGGGGCTTCGTGGCCCAGGAGAACTATGACGACGGCCTGGCTGTGGTCAACGGCCACTCCTATAAGGAGCTGAAGAGCGAGAACACCAACCTGGCGATTTTGTGCTCCCACAACTTCTCCGTGCCCTTCAATCAGCCCATCGCCTACGCCCAGAAGGTGGGGGAGCTTACCAACATGCTGGCAAACGGCCAGCTTCTGGTCCAGCGCTTCGGGGATATCCTGGACGGCAAGCGCACCTGGCAGCGGGAGCTGGACCAGTCCAACGTCCGCCCTACCCTGCCCGACGCCGTGGCCGGGGACATCACCGCCGCCATGCCCTACCGGGCCATGATCAACATCATCAACTTCATCAAGGCCATGGACCAGGTGGTCCCCGGCTTCGCCGCCTACGAGACGCTTTTGTACTCCCCGGAGCTGAAATTCTATTCCAACCGCATCCGCATGGACGAGGACTTCAACACCAACGTGGCGGGGCTCCACTGTCTGGGGGACAGCTCCGGCTGGACCCGTGGGCTCATGATGAGCTCGGTCATGGGCGTGCTCATGGGCCGGAGGCTGGCGTGAGATCCAAATCGGTTATACTATTTTATCATTAAAACAGGAGGGTTTATCATGGCAAAGTCTGTTGTGTACTTCACAAAGGACCTGACCCCGGAAGGGGCGTTGAAGCTCTATGACAAGCTGGGCGTGACGCTGCCCGGCAGGGTGGCGGTCAAGCTCCACTCCGGCGAGGTGGGCAACCAGAACTTCCTGCGGCCGGACTTCTGCAAGCCCATCGTGGAGCGGGTGAACGGCACGGTGGTGGAGTGCAACACCGCCTACGACGGAGCTCGCAACACCACCGACAAGCACTGGAAGACCATGGAGCTGCACGGCTGGAGCCGGTATTTCACCGTGGACCTGCTGGACGCCGAGGGCCCCGATCTGGAGCTGGCCATCCCCGACGGGAAGAAGATCAAGAAGAATTTCGTGGGCAAGAACATCCAAAATTACGACTCCGTCCTGGTCCTGAGCCATTTCAAGGGCCATCCCATGGGCGGCTACGGCGGGGCGCTGAAGCAGCTTTCCATCGGCTTCGCCTCCTCCTACGGCAAGCAGTATATCCACGGCGTGGGCGACATGGACGCCTTCTGGACCAGCGACCACGACAGCTTCCTGGAGGCCATGGCCGACGCCGCCTCCAGCGTGGTGAAGCTGTTCGAGGGCAAGATCGCCTATATCAGCGTCATGAAGAACCTGTCCGTGGACTGCGACTGCTGCGACGTGGCGGAGGACCCCTGCATGGCGGACATCGGCATCCTGGCAAGTCTGGACCCGGTGGCCATCGACCGGGCCTGTCTGGACCTGGTGTACGCCTCCAAGGACCCCGGCCGGGACCATTTCCTGGAGCGGGTCCAGTCCCGCAACGGCGAGCACACCATCGACGCCGCCGTGGACCTGGGCATCGGCAGCAAGGAATACGAGCTGATTGAGCTGTAAGGCCCGCCGAAAAAACGGTCCGCAAGCAAGAGCCTGCCTCTCCGGGATCGGAGAGGCAGGCTCTGTGCTTTCAATATCCGGCCCGTCACGCGGGCCCTATGCTTCATCCTTCTGATACTCCAACACATCCCCCGGCTGACAGTCCAGGGCCTCGCATATGGCCGCCAGGGTGGAGAAGCGTACGGCGGTGACCCGGTTGTTCTTGAGCTTGGAGAGATTCACGTTGGATATGCCCACCCGCTCCGCCAGCTCGTTCAGACTCATCTTCCGGTCCGCCATCACCCGGTCCAGCCGCAATATGATCTGTCCCATATCACAAAAGCCCCGCCACATCGTCCTCCAGCTTCACGCCGTAGGCGAATATCCGGCTCAGGGCCAGGATGATAACGCCCATAATGACGCCGGACGCATCGACCTTAAACGAATAACCGGGCCAGTACATGATATAGGCCAGAAGACTTACCGCCCACGTCACCAGGGGGGCTGCGATGACCAGCCAGCCGATCTGCCGGACTTTGTCCACCACAGGCCTCTGAAAGGGCGTACCGCCATGGCAGAGCCTGATGACCTGTCCCAGACGGCGGAAGGCAAGCGCTCCCAGCACCAACGTGGCCGCGCCGCCCACGGCCATCAGCGCCTGCAGGCCAGCGTCAAAGCCCGTCTGGCCGGTGACCGCCATATTGAGGCCGCCCATGAAGCCATACTGGACCAACTGGGAGGACATGGCCTCGCCCGTCGGCTCATACAGACCGGAAAACCAGTCCGGCTCCAGGAGCACCCAAACCGCCATGAACAGACACAGGGCCGCGCCAAACCATTGCAGCGCCTCCAGCACCCGGACCGCGATATACCCCGCCTTTGCTTTTCCCTTCATTCCGATACCTCCATCAAGATAGAATACATCACCCCGGAGCGACGGTATCAGGATAGCACGGAAATTTTCGTTTGTCAACAAATTTTTAACGTATTACGATAAACTTTATTCGTTTGGGATAAAATAAGAAGGCGGCACACGCCGCCCTCGCGCAAGAAAGGCCCTCCGGACCGTGGGTCCGGAGGGTTTTCATGTATTCATTTCACCGGTCCATGAACCGGTACAGCATCTCCGCCGCGGCGGCGCGGGTGACGGGCTCGCCGGGCTTCGACGTATCCATGCCCAAGGCCTTGGCGATGGCCTCATAGCCCTCGTCGGCCTTGTCGTTCAAAAGCCTTGCCGCGTCGCCGTAGCGGGACGCGCACAGCAGCATGCGGATGAACTCCATCCGGGTCACGGTCCCGTCCGGCTCCCAGTCCTCCGCCGTCACGAACCCCCGCCAGCAGGCCCGCTCCAGCAGATCGCCGTCCTCCGTCTCAGCCGGAACGGTCTCCCCGTCCGCCTGGAGCAGCAGCGTGGCCGCCTCCCGCATGGTGAGCTCCGCCTCCGGCAGGAAGCTGCCGCCGTCAAAGCCGATGCCCGCCTGAGCCAGCGCCTCGATCTGCTCCGCCTGGGACACGTCCTCCAGATCGTCGTAGTCGAACACGCGCCAGGCCTGCTCGTCCTCCACTGTCACCGCCTCGCCGGTGACGCCGTCCACGCCCAGCACCCTGTCCGCGCCGTCGTAATAGTAGCCCAGCCGCAGCTCCTCCACATAGGTGTAGCCCTGCTCCAGCAGATCCGCATATACGGCGTTCTCCGCCAGGGTGATGTCCACCGGCCAGGCCACATAGCCCAGCGTCACGTCCAGCGCCTTGGTATAGGCGCTCGCCGCCTCTTTGGCGGTCACCGGCTCCTCGGCGGCGCCGAACTTCACGTCCTCCCAGCGGCAGGTGAACGCATCCACCGTGCCGGAAGCGGGGTTCACGGTCACGGACAGATAGTTGTCGGGATAAAAATATCCCTCGTGGACCTGGGCGTATGTGACGGCGTCCCCCTCGTTATAGCCCTTGAGGGTGCAAAGCTCCGTCTCCTTCGCCAGCTCCGGCGCCGCCAGGGACAGGAAGTTCTCCGCCGCCCGGTCCCGCACCGCCTGGGTCATGGTCACCTCCGGGTCCTTCTCCCAGAGCGGATAGGTGGTATGCACGCTCTTGAGCGCGCCGTTCTTGGCGTTGACGGTGATGTACTTATAGATGACGAGCTCCAGCTCCATACCAGCCGACAGGTCGTATCCGCCGACGGTATAGCCGTACAGCTCTTCCCTGGTCATGGGCGCGGTGTACCGCAGGGCGGCCGTCACATCGCCGGTGTCGCCGTCCATGGAATAGGAGCAAAGCTGCATCGTAAACGGGTCCAGGCCCAGGGCGGTCAGTCCCCGGAGGGACGCGTCGATCTCGTCCTGGCTCATCACGTCGCCGTAATTGTCGATGGACGCGATCTCCATCTCCGTCAGGGCCGGTCCGGCGTCGTCCATGGCCATGGTCTCTTCCGCCGCGGCGTCCCGCGCATACATGCCGACTCCGCCGGTCCCGCCGCCTATGGTCTCATAGAGCGCGTCCATATCCACCGCCTCGCCGGACTGGGCGTCCACCACGGTGGTTGGCCCCACCGGCACGTACCGGAGGCTGGCATGGCCCTCGCCGTCGGACACATACTGGAGCTCCAGCTCCACCGCCCCGGCCAGGCCCTTGGCGCCGACCGTCTTGTCCACAGCCGCCTCCGCTTTGGGGAGCTCGCCCACATAGCCGCCGTAGCTGTCGCTGCGGTAGAAGGAGGTCAGGCCCGTCCCGTCGATGCACAGGGCGAAGGTCACCGGGCTGGGCAGACCGTTTTTCTCCACGACGCCGGAGAAGCGGTAATTGCCCTTTGTGCCGAGGACGGTGGCTACGCTGTCCACCCGGCCTGTCTCCGGCTCCGTGAACAGCCGGGCAAGCCACTGCTCAGCCTGCTCTTCCGCCTCGGCCCTCGTCGGGGCCGGGAAGGCCGGGTCGAAGCCGTAAAACCGGTCCGTGTCGCCGCTGTCGTTCCAGAAGTTGGCGCTCAGCACCGTCCCGTCCTCCCGGACATCCACGTTCAGCCGCCGGGCGTCATCCGACCAGCTCAGGCTCCAGTAGGGCGTCACGCCGTCGTAAAAGTCGTTGGTAAGCTCCGTATAGCCGTCGTCGATCCGCAGCGTCTTTTTCACCTGCCGGACCAGCTCCGCGAGATCCGCATCCATCCCCGCGGCGGCCTCTTCCTCTGCGGCGGCCTCTTCCTCCGCCGCCTCCGCCGGGGCGTCGTCTCCCTCGTCGGCCTGCACGGGCTCGTCCGGCTCCCACAGGACCACCTCGGGCGTCTGGCCGGTCTCCTCCTCCGGCTCCTCCGCCGCCGCAGCCGGTACGGACAGGCTCACCGCCAGAAGCGCGGCCAGAAATAACGCTGTCATCCGCTTCATGATCTTGCTCCTTTCACTATTGGTCGATGTCTCTTGGACGTACGGCGGGCAATAAAGTTCCCGCGCTTTTCCGCTTTTTGTCTTTTCTCTTACCGCCAGTATATCACAGCCCGCCCCGCCGGCAAGCGTTCGCCGTCGAACCTCGTCGATGCACGCCTGCCAGGTCTCCCTTTGCCGCATGGCGGCAAAGCTCGAATGGCGGCGGCATCTCCTCTCCCCAAAAGGCTGGCGAGCCTTTTGGGGACCCCAGGGCCCGCGAATGGAATTCACTTTCCCCTCGCAGTTTATATCTGCACTGTCAAAAACTCGTTATTTGACAGGCTCGCTCCTCACGCCCAGGACCATCACCAGCGCCCCGGCGCAGGCGCACGCTGCGGTCACCGCCAGGGCGGCGTGCAGGCCGAACCGGTCGATGAGCACGCCCCCGAGCCCGGAGGCGCACACGCTGCCCGCGGTGCACATGGCCGTCACATAGGCTTGGGCCCGGTTGGCGTCACCGGGGCCGGACATCTCCCCGGCATAGCGCACCGAGGCCGGGATGAACAGGGCGAAGGCGACCAGTTGAAAGCTCATGCCGCCGTACAGGGCCCCCAGGGACCCGGCGCCCATCACCAGCAGATTCTTCACCGCGAAAAACACCGCCGCGAACCGCAGCATCCCCCCGCAGGAAAACCGCCGCAGCAGCCGCTCGAACAAAAACATCGTGGGCAGCTCCAGCACCGCCGCGTACATGGTCAGCAGCCCCATGTCCCCGTCGTCTCCGCCCACGCCCCGGACGATCTGGAGCGTGTAGCCCGACTGGAAGGAGTGGCCGAAATACAGCAGCGCCGACGCCAGCAGCAGCGCCCGGAAGCTCCTCTGCCGGAGCACGCCCCCGGCCCGGCCCTCCTTTGGGCCGCCCCGGTCCGCCGCCGGAGCGGGCGTCCCCGCCGAGGCGAACCAGACCATGAGTCCCGCCATCAGCACGGCGGCGACGAGCCCGGACAGGGGCACCACATTCTCCCCCGCCCGGCGGATGAGGCCCCCCAGCACCGCCGCCAGCAGTCCGTAGGCCAGCGACCCCACCGCCCGGCATATGCCGAAGGGCACCGCCGTGCCCAGCCGCTCTATGTAAAAGGCGAAGGCGTTCACCAGCGGCTGGAGCATGATGACCAGCGTCAGAAAAAGGCAGTATACCGCCGTGACGGCGGGACCATTTCCCGGCAGGAGCGCCACCGCCAGCGCCGCCAGTCCCACCGCCCCGGCGGACCCGGCTATCACGGCCACCGGCGCCCGGGCCGTTCTGTCCGCCAGCGCCGCCGCCACCGGCTGGAGCAGCAGCCCCAGGATATAGCCCGCCGCCACGATGGCCCCCAGCTGGCTGTTGGAATATCCGCGCCCCAGCAAAAAGTTGGAGGAGAAGGAATAGGCCAGACAGCACAGCATCCAGTAAACGCCGTTCAGCGCCCCATAGGCGCCTTTCAGGCTCCCGGCCGCCTTCATCCCATATTCATCCGGGCCCGCAGCGCGTCCGTGACAGCCGCCTCGAACACCTGGCAGGCCGCCGCGTGGTAGTCGTCCAGCTTGGCAGGCACCACGTCCGGCCCCAGATCGCCCTGACAGTAGGCGTCTACGTCCAGCACGAACTCCCGCCGCCGGTTGGGGCGGGGATACTCCCCGTTGAAGATGCCGTAGCGGATGGTGGCCCGGTCCGTGCCGTAATTGAGCTCCGTGGTGCACATATGCCGGGCCAGGGCCCCGTCGTTGGCCGCGAAGCGAAGGCCGCCCAGCAGAAGCGGGTTAACATAATGCTCCCAAAAATCGGCGCCCAATCCCGGTCCCGCATCGGCCTCCGGCAGTTTTATCTCGTTAACATAACGCATACCCAGCCGCCGGATGCGAAGGCCGGGGAACTGCGCCGCCAGCGCCTCCGTCAGCGCCAGGAGATCCTCCCGCAGCGGTCTGTAGCCCTCGTACTGCCGCTGGGCCACGAACACATACTCGCTGCACACGGCGGCATGGACGGTCCGTCCCGCCGTCCAGAAATTGTGCTCCTGGAAATTGATGGTCCTGGTGTCCCGCACCGGGCCCTGGGGCGTTTTCTGCACCCGCACCTCGGTCCGGGACCGGTTGAGGCTGGTCCGCTCCGGGTAATCCTCCAGCGCGGACAAAACGCCCTCCGGCAGCTGGCCCGCGATGGGCGCCGTACCGGCGGCAAAGTCCGCCCGCAGCACCACCTGGGTGATAAAATCTCTCGCGTATTGGGGCATGTGACCGCCCGCCTTTCCACCTGTGTATTCTCTTCTATTATAGGCCATCCGCCCCGGAATGTAAAGCCGTCTCCCCGTTGACGCTCGGCCGTTCCGCGAACAAACGTCCCGCCGCGGCCGCTTGTATATTTCGGCGGCAAGAGATATAATGGATAAAAATCATCGGATAAAGGAGGAGTTCTCATGAAAAGAACACGTTATCTCGCCCTCACGCTGATCCTTATCATGGCGCTGACCGGCGCCGCCGCGCCCAGGTATGCCGACCCTCCCTCCTGGTACCGCCTTCCGGACGCGGAGCCCTCTCCTTCCCCCGACGCCGACCACCTCTTCACGGAGGACGAGCTGACCGCCGTTATGGAGCAGGCCCGGGACTTTTACATGAGCTGGTTTTATGACCGGGCCGGAGTCATCGACCCGGCCTACTCGGACAACATGGAATATCCCCCTTTTGACCCGGACGGCAATCTGCCCGTCTATCCCGTCGCGGTCCCCGATATAGAGACGTACGACGACCTGTTCGCCGCCGCGAACGTCCATTTCCACAAGGACGTCGCCGAACAGTTCCTGGAGGAGATCGGCGCTCAGGATCAGGACGGCAGGCTGTGCGTGGCCAAGAGCGACGGCCTTGGGGGCGTGGACTTCACCTGCAGTCTGACCGTGCGCCGCTCCCAGGACGGCTATGGCTTCGATCTCAGCTACGCCATGGCCGGGGACCCCCAGGCATGGGAGCAGACGCAGGTCCAGTATTGCTTCGCGGACGGCCGCTGGGCCTTTACCGGCGAGCCGGAGGACGTACACCAGTTCTTCGTCGTGCTGCTCTACGCCGCCGAGCTGGAGACCGACTTCCTGCTGTGACCGCCCGCAAAAAGGCAAAATACGGCGGGCAGTTTCCGTCCCCGGCGGCCAACACCGACGCGGTCCGGCGGCGGCCTCAAAAGCCCTGAAAAACGACTTGTTCCGCGCGGAAAAAAGGCCGGTCGGGACGGCGCGATATTTAGACATTTTGATGCTTGATTTCCCCAGTGAAACACACTATAATGCGGATTTGCGCGAAAGCGTCTATCAGTAAGAAATCAGGTAGATCAAATGGACATTCTTCTCTCCGTATCCGTCGCTATTCTGGCCGGTCTGCTCATGACCCGGCTCTCCCGTCTGGCCAAGCTGCCCGCCGTGACCGCCTATCTGGTCTCCGGCGTGCTCATCGGCCCCTACTGCCTGGGCGCGCTGGGCATCAAGGACCTGGGCTTCAACAGCTTTGACCAGGTGGAGGCCCTCGGTCTGGCCTCGGACATCGCCCTGGGCTTCATCGCCTTCTCCATCGGCAGCGAGTTTCGCGTGAAGGACCTGAAGGCCATCGGCAAGCAGGCCACCGTGGTGGGCATCGTCCAGGCCCTGGTCGCCACCGTGCTGGTGGACCTGGCCCTGTTCGTGTTCCACATGCTGCGGCCGGACATCCTGTCCGTGGCGCAGGTGCTCACGCTGGGCGCTATCGCCACCGCCACCGCCCCCGCCGCCACGCTGATGGTGGTCCGGGAGTACAAGGCCAAGGGCCCCCTGACCAGCATCCTGCTGCCGGTGGTGGCCCTGGACGACGCGGTGGGCCTGGTGGTCTTCGCCGTCAGCTTCGGCATCGCCAAGACCCTGGTGGTGGGCGATCTGGACATGATCTCCATCCTGGTCAATCCCCTGGTGGAGATCGTCGCCTCCCTGACCCTGGGCACCGTTATGGGCTGGGTGCTGACCCAGATGGAAAAGCTCTTTAACTCCAACACCAACCGCCTGAATATGACCATCGCCTTCGTGTTCCTGACGGTGGCCCTGAGCCTGGGAGAGTTCCACATCGGCCCCGTGACCGTGGGCTTCTCCTCCCTGCTGGTGTGCATGATGCTGGGCACCATCTTCTGCAACTGCTGCCCCCTGTCGGAGGATCTGATGTATCTGGCCGACAAGTGGTCCTCCCCGCTGCTGGCGCTGTTCTTCGTGCTGTGCGGCGCGGAGCTGGACCTGGGGGTGTTCTCCTCCGGCTCCATCGTGCTGGTGGGCGTGATCTATATCCTGTTCCGCTCGGCGGGCAAGTACCTGGGCGCCTTGGCGTCCTGCCACGCCACCCACTGCCCCCCGTCCACCTGCAAATATCTGGGCATCACCCTGCTGCCCCAGGCCGGTGTGGCGCTGGGCATGTGTACCACCGCCATGGAGCTTGGCGCCGAGGGCGCTCTCATCCGCAACATCACCCTCTTCGCCGTGCTGATCTATGAGCTGGTCGGGCCCATGATGACCAAGATGGCCCTGACCGCCGCCGGGGACATCCAGCCCATGCACGAGGACGTGAAGAACCGCCGCCAGCTGAAGCTGGCCGCCGCGGGCGAGACGGACGAGGCCCATGGCTCCGGCCGCCGGAAGTTCAAGCTCTCCGCTGCGGAGAACGTCCGGGCCACCCGCCAGAAGGCCCACCAGGGCTGACGGCGGAAGCGCTCCTGAAACAGACATATCCCCTGTCCGCTTGGACAGGGGATATGTTTTTATCATGTTTATCAGCGGACCGGGTGAGAGGTATCCGCCGGCTTTTCCAGCTCCTCCGGATGGGCCAGCAGCTCCCGCATCCGGGCAAAGGCCAGGGCGAAGTAGTGGCCGTTGCAGATGCGCTCGTCCATGACCACGCCCAGGGGGATGCACCGGACCACCTCCACCTGGCCGCCCTTGCCCCTCTTCACCGTGTCGCGCATGTTGCCCATGGCGATGGAGAGGGAGGTAGTGCCGAAGTCGTAGACGTGGTGGTAGACGTGGTTGGTGCGGATGCTGGCCAGGTTGGTGAACAGGGCGCTGGCGTGGAAGGGGCTCACGTCCAGCAGTGCCTTGGGCAGCAGACCGTGCTTGTCGCCGAAGCGCAGGAACCAGCCCACAAAGTTCATCAGCGGCCCCATTTTCACAAAGACGTTCATCACCTTGTCGATGCTCGTCTCGTTCTCCTCCGCGCCCGCTGCGTTCTCCTCTATGTACCTGTCGATCTTATCCTGGATGTCAAAGATGGTATCCGCCGGGGAGAGGTCCAGCTTGGCCATGGTGTCGTCGTTGGCGCTCTCGCCGGAGCGGAGAACCACCAGGGATACCTTCAGGTCCTTGTGTTCATAGATCTTCTTGTTGATCACAAACCGGTTCAGCGTGGGGAACTCGCCCACCACATGGGCATAGGCCGTCAGCACCAATGCCATGTGGCTGATATGCCTGCCCTGCTTCCGCTGGGCGTTCATATACTGCCGCAGGGGCTCCGCCGGGATATCCACCGTGATCATGTTCATGGAATCATGGCGTTCCATCATGAACTGAGGGACCAGATAATAGATCGGGACCTCGTTTCGGACCCGGACGCCGTCAGGTCTTCCCATCGTTTCCATCTCCTTACTGTCAGCGGTAGTTGCTTAAATATATTTAACCACATTACCGCGCAGACCGCAAGTGTAATTTTCATTAAAATCAACTAAAATTATCTTAATAGAGCGCCTCTGCTCACACCGCCACGCCCGCGGCGGTCAGGGCCCAGCAGATGAAAATGGGCAGAAACAGCGCGGGCAGGTAGTCGGCGGTCTTGATCTTTTTCAGCCCCAGCAGATTCATGGCGATGGCCAGCAATATGAGCGAGCCCACGCAGCTCACTGTCGGCATGGCCCCGATCCGCTCCAGAAAGGGCTGGATGGAGGCGGCCAGCGCCACCAGCGCCCCCTGGAACGCCAGCACGAACGCCGCCGAGGCCAGCACCGAGCCGCCGTAGGTCACCGCCAGGCAGGTGGAGGACACAAAGTCCAGCATGGATTTGATGAGCAGCGTGGTGTGGCACTCCAGGGCCAGATGTCCCGCCGGGTTGGCCGCGCTCTCAAAGGAGCCCAGCACGGTCATGGAGCCGATGCAAAACAGCAGACAGGCCGTCACGAACCCCTCCGCCGGGCGGCTCGCGCCCTCCGCTCCGCCGCCCAGTCGGGCCAGCACCGCGTCGCCCAGCCGGTTCAGCCGGTCGTCCAGCCGCAGCAGCCACCCGAGCAGCAGCCCCGCCGCCATGCTGGCCACGCAGATCAGGGCCTGTACCCCGCTCCGGACCCCCACGATACCGGACGCCGCCGCGAATACGGTACAGAACCCCAGGCACACCATCATGGCGTCCGGCAGCGCCTCACGGGGCGGATACTTGTCCGTCCGCGTCGGGGCCGCGCCCTTGGACCGGCGCCGGAGCAACAGACCCAGACACCCGCCCAACAGCACCGTCAATACGTTGCACGCCACGCCAAAATACTTCCACACGGCTTTCTTCCTCGCTTATGTATGGATTCGTCAGCGGTCCAGTATACCACATTTTTCCTCTTTTGCATAGCGGCGGCAGGTTTTTATTGCCTATAATGCTCCAGAAAGTCCCCGATGTCCAAAATGGCCTGATACGTCTCCTCCGGCTCCGGCAGGAGCACCAGCCGGAAGTGGTCCGGTGCGGGCCAGTCAAAGCCGCTGCCGGGCACCAGCAGGATGTGCTTTTCCTCCAGCAGGTCCACGGCGAACTGGCGGTCGTCCCGGATGGGGACCCGGTCCGCGATCTTCGGGAAGATGTAAAAGGATGCGTGGGGCTTTACATAGGACACGCAGTCCAGCTGGTCCAGAGCCCGGAGCGCGGCGGAGCGCTGCTCGTAGATGCGCCCGCCGGGGATCAGCATGGCCCTGGTGCTGTCCGGGTCGTTCATGGCGGCGGGGATGACCAGCTGGGTCAGCACGTTCCCGCACAGCCGCAGCGCGGACAGCTTCATCAAGCACTCCCGCAGCTGCTCCGTGAGCGCCCTGGGCCCGGACACCGCCGCCCAGCCGCACCGAAAGCCGCAGACGATGTGGCTCTTGGAAAGGCCGTTCAATGTCACCACCGGCAGGTCCGGGGCCAGCGCCCCCACGGACCGGAAGGGCATGTCGTCCATGATGAGCCGGTCGTATATCTCGTCCGCGATCAGCAGCAGACCGTGCTTTCTGGCCAGCTCCGCCACCCGCTCCACCAGCTCCGGCGCGTACACCTGGCCGGTGGGATTGTTGGGGTTGATGAGCACGATGGCCCGCGTCCTCGGCGTGATCTTCCGGGCCATGTCCTCCACGTCCGGATACCAGTCCGCCTTTTCGTCGCAGACATAGAACACCGGCTTTCCCCCGGCCAGGTACGCGCCGTTGGACCAGAGACTGTAGCTGGGCATGGGCATCAGAAGCTCGTCCCCGGCGCTGAGCACGCTGGCGCAGACCATCTGGGCCAGCTCACTGACGCCGTTGCCGATGAAGATATCCTCCGCCGTGACGTCCTGCAGGCCGCGGGACGCGTGGTAGGCCCGCAGGGCCTCCCTTGCCTCGGGCATGCCGCCGGGGTCGCAGTAGGCCACGGCTCTGTCCGCGTTGGCCAGCAGCGCCCGGCGCACGCTCTCCGGCATGCCAAAGCCGAAATTGCCGGGATTGCCGGTGTTGAGCTTCAGCACCCGGACCCCGCGCCGCTCCATCTCCAGGGCCTTCTGGTATACGGGCCCCCGGATGTCGCTGTGGACCATCTTCAATTTATCCGAACTTTCCACGACTGTCATACAAATCACACTCTCCTGTCTTTCGTTGGCGGCCTATCATAGTAGCACAGCCCGTCATGGATTTCAATATAATAGCAAAAGCCCCCGGCCTGTGATCAGGCCGGGGGCTGTAGCTGCGGTATCGCTCGTCCGGCCTTTTTTGCTTCGGCCAGACGATCTGGTTTTCTGTCTGGCCTACTTCTTTGCGGCAGCAGCCAGACGTGCGGCGCGCTTGGCGTCCAGGCGGGACATGTACAGCGCGCAGGTGGAGTCGCCCACGATGTTCAGCGTGGTACGGCCCATATCGAACAGCTTGTCGACGCCCGCGATCAGGCCGATGCCCGCGACGGGCAGGCCCACGCTCTCCAGCACCATGGCCAGCATGATCATACCGGCGCCGGAGACGCCCGCGGTGCCGATGGAGGCCAGGGTGGCGGTCAGAACGATCATGGCCATCTGGCTCAGGGTCAGGTGGATGCCGTAGCAGGTGGCGATGAAGATGGAGGCGACGCCCATATAAATGGCGGTGCCGTCCATGTTGATGGTGGCGCCCAGAGGTAGCACGAAGGAGCTGACCTCGGGGTCGGAGCCCATCTTATTGGAGCAGTCGATGGTCACGGGCAGGGTGGCGGCGGAGGAGGTAGTGGTGAAGGCCACGACCATGGCCGGCCAGATGCCCTTGACGAACTTGACGAAGCCCACCTTGCTCAGGGCCATCACGGACGCGCCGTAGCACACCACAAAGTGGATGACGTAGGCCACATAGGCCACCAGGATGACCAGCATCAGGGAGCCCACGATCTTGGGGCCGTTCACGGCCACCACGTCGGCCATCAGGCAGAACACGCCGATGGGGGTCAGCTTGATGATGAAGCTCATGATCTTCATGACCACGGCGTAGGCGCTCTCCATCACGTCGCTGAACTTCTTGCCCGCGTCGCCGGCCAGCAGGATGCCCGCGCCCAGGAACAGGGCCACGACGATGACCTGCAGCATGTTGGCGTCGGAGAAGCTCTGCCACATGTTGGAGGGGAAGATGCCCTTGAT
>CANRDC010000022.1 GCA_947629245.1 uncultured Oscillospiraceae bacterium
TCCGGCTCCTTGCCGATGCAGATGAAGCGGGTGTAGTTGTTGCCCTTGTCCTGCACGTCGGCGGCCAGGGTGTCCAGACCGTACAGCGCGCCGCAGGCGTGGGAGCTGAGGGCGGCGATGTCCCGCCGGTCGGACTCGGCCACCCGCTTGGCGGCCACGGCGGTGTTCTCGCACACCGTCACCTTCACGCCGGGCATGGACTTTAAAAACTCCGCGCACTGGGCGATGGCCTGCTCGTGGGAGAAGATCTCCCGGATATCCTCCCGCTTGCCCCCCGGCCGGACCATTAAATTGTGGTCCACCTTCACCCGGACGGAGCGGACGATGCTGAAATTATATTCCATCATCAGGTCGTAAATGCGGTTGACGGAGCCTGCGGTGCTGTTTTCCAGGGGCAGCACGCCGTACTGGCAGAAGCCGCTGGCGATGGCGGAGAACACCGCCTCAAAGCTGCGCACGTAGGAGATGTGGGCGTCGGCGAAGAGCTTGTCGGCGGCGATCTGGGAGTAGGCTCCCTCCACGCCCTGGCAGGCCACGGTGGCCGACTCGGGGAACAGCTGCCGGGTGGTCTCCAGGCTCTTGGCGATGCGCGCGCACAGGTCGCTGGGCTCTCGGAGCAGGCTGGCCTGATAGCTCTGGCTCACGTCCTGCAGCGTGGCGTACACCACCCCGGCGTAACCGGCCAGGCTCTCCCCCGCGGCCTGCTGGAATCGGGCCTTGGCCTCCCGCTGTCCGGCCAGGTCCATGGGCACCAGCCCTTGCTCCTTCCGGGCCTTTGCCAGGTCCGCGGACAGTTCCATCCGCTTGGCGAACAGCGAGCTCATCTCGCCGTCCAGTTCATCCATCTGCTGCTTCAAGGTCTCCAGGTCCATCTTTTTCGCCTTTCTGTGTGGATTGAAAAATTCGAAAAATAAAAGCTGTGCGGGGTCCTCACCGCACAGCAGCCATACTGTTTTTTCCCGCAGCGAGACGCCCTTACCGATGCGAAGCAAAGGTAAAGAAGCTAAATGCCGCGGTAAAGCCGAAACGCATGGATACGCTCCTCACTGTTTTTGCTGGGGATATGATACCCCGTTTTTCCCCGTCTGTCAACCTTTTCTTACGCCGGGCGCGGCGCGTCATTCTATATAGCGGGTGGTCACCAGCAGGTCTCCGTCCTCCAGCTGCTGGCGGGTGAAGAAACGGCCCCAGCTGACGGAACGGTCAAAGTTGCCCTCGACGACCGATACACCGTCGCCGGTCTTTTCCAGGGCCACCACGCTGTGGGCGCCGTTGTTGACCCGGAGTATATCGCCGGGCCGGATGTCGTCAAAGCTGGTATGGGTACGGAAGGACGCGCTGCCGAAGGCCGCGTCGCTGCACAGGAGCGCGAAGCCGAAGCAGCCGCCGCTGGTGGTCTTCAGCCACGGGGAATAATAGGTGCTGGAGCTGTCCCAGAGGGTCCCGTCGGGATACTGGTCGCGCAGGCTGTAGATGACGGCCAGAACGTTTTTATCCGTGGCGGGCAGGCCGTTGGCCAGGTACTGTTTGGCCTTCTCAACGGTCCTGCCGGTCCTGTCATAGGCGCTGGTGTAGGCCCTGCCGTCGGGGGAGACGCAGCGGACGGTAAAGGTATACTTTGTATCGGCCTTTGCGCCGGACCAGGTATAGGAGACGGAGGCGGTCTCGGCAAACCTGGTCCAGCCGCCGGTGGTCTTATAGAACAGCCTGTATTTCGCCGCGCCGGAGACCGGAGTCCAGGAGAGCTTCACGCCGGAAGCGGTGTCCGCGACGGATGTGAGCTTGGGGGTGGCCAGGGAGACGGGCTTATAGGTGAGGGCCGTGCCGGTCCTGTCATAGCTTCCGGCGTTGCCCGCGCCGTCGAAGGCCTTCACGGTGAAGCGGTATTTCGTACCGGCTTTTGCGCCGGACCAGGTATAGGACGTGGAGGCGGTCTCGGCGATCCTGGTCCAGCCGCCTGTGGTCTTGTAGTACAGCCTGTACTTCGCCGCGCCGGAGACCGGGGCCCAGGAGAGCTTCACGCCGTAGGACGTGCTGGCGGCGAGGGTGATCTTGGGGGCGGCCAGGGGGACGGGTTTATAGGTGTGGGCCGTGCCGGTCCTGTCATAGCTTCCGGCGTTGCCCGTGCCGTCGAATGCCTTCACGGTGAAGCGGTATTTTGTACCGGCCTTTGCGCCGGACCAGGTATAGGAGGCGGAGGCGGTCTCGGCGATCCTGGTCCAGCCGCCGGTGGTCTTATAGTACAGCCTGTACTTCGCCGCGCCGGGGACCGGGGTCCAGGAGAGCTTCACGCCGTAGGATGTGCTGGCGGCGAGGGTGATCTTGGGGGCGGCCAGGGGGACGGGCTTATAGGTGTGGGCCGTGCCGACCTTATCATAGCGGCCCGCGTTGCCCGCGCCGTCGAATGCCTTCACGGTGAAGCGGTATTTCGTACCGGCTTTTGCGCCGGACCAGGTATAGGAGGCGGAGGCGGTCTCGACGATCCTGGTCCAGCCGCCGGTGGTCTTATAGTACAGCCTGTACTTCGCCGCGCCGGAGACCGGGGTCCACTTGACGGCCACGCCGTTGGCGGTGTTGGTCAGCGACACGATCTTCGGGGCGGGGAGAGCCGCGTTCCGGGTCTCCGCGGCCATGGAGGACCAGCCTCCCCGGTCATCCGCCGCGAGCGCGGGCACGCTCAGCGACAGAACGGTCAGCGCCGTCAGAATAAGACATGCGATCCGTTTGCTCATAGCGTTTTCTCCTTGGCCTGCTGCCGTGATATGTAGATCCTGTCATGATAGTAACATAGGAGTAAATAATTGTAAACATCAGCCCGGCAAAATTAATACTGAACTCTAAATAGAAACATTGAGAAATTATTGAGGCTGATCGGTGCGGGGCGAGGCGGACGACGCAGGCGGGCGGACGCCCGTCAAGGAGGACAACGACGCCATGCGCTGATCAGCCCAAAAGGGATCGATGCTTTTTATTAGCGTTTAGTATAAGAAATGCCCGTCCGGCGTTTTCGCCGGGCGGGCAAGGGTTTGTCCAGTGGGGCTTTAGTTGAAGGCATGGATGACCTTGCGGGGGCAGACCTCCGCGCAGTGGCCGCAGTGGACGCACTTGTCCTGGTCGATCTTCGCCAGGAAGTTCTCGATGATGATGGCGTCGGCCGGGCATTCCTTCTTGCACTTCATGCAGCCGATGCAGCCAAAGTCGCAGTACTTGGTGACGGCGGCGCCCTTGTCGTTGGAGTTGCAGCCCACGCCGTTGGTGGAGGAGGCGGGGACCTTGGTGATGAGCTTCTTGGGGCAGGTCTCGGCGCACTTCATGCAGCCGACGCACTTGCTCCGGTCCACCTGCGCGATGCCGTCCACCAGGTGCATGGCGTCGAAGGGGCAGGCCTTTACGCAGTCGCCGAAGCCCAGGCAGCCCGCCGGGCACACGTTGGCGCCGTTGCCGCCGCCCAGACGGGTGGCCGCCAGGCAGGAATCCAGGCCCTCGTACTCGAACTTTTTCTTGGTGTGGCCGCAGGTGCCGGAGCAGCGCACGAAGGCCACGTTGGGCTCGGCGGAACCGGCGGACACGCCCATGATCTCGCCGATGGCGGCGGCCGCCGCGGCGCCGCCGGGCACGCAGCCGTTCACCGGGGCCTCGCCCTTGGCGACGGCGGCGGCGTAGCCGTCACAGCCGGGATAGCCGCAGGCACCGCAGTTGGCGCCAGCCAGCACGGCCCGGACGGCCTCTTCCTTCGGGTCCTTTTCCACATAGAAAACCTTGTTTGCCACGGCCAGCAGGACGCCGAACAGCAGACCCAGCGCGCCGAGGATGATGATCGCAGAAACAACAGTCATTTTCTCGCGACCTCCTTATACAGGGATCCTCATGCCGGAGAAGCCCATGAACGCCAGAGCGAACAGAGCCGCGGACACGAGGCAGATGGCAAAGCCCTCGAAGGCTTTGGGATAATCCGCGAACTCAAGCCGCTCGCGGACGCTGGCGAACAGGACGATGGCCACCGTGAAGCCGAGACCGCCGGTGAAGCCGTCGACCAGGCTCTCCAGGAAGTTGTAGTTGTTCTGGGTGTTCAGCAGCACCACGCCCAGCACCGCGCAGTTGGTGGTGATCAGGGGCAGGAAGATGCCCATGGCGGAGTACAGGGCGGGGATGGCCTTTTTCAGGAACATCTCCACGAACTGCACCAGCACGGCGATGACCAGGATGTAGGCCACGGTCTGCATGAAGCCGGCCACGCCGAAGGGGATCAGCAGGAACTCGTTGATGACCCAGCAGATGGCGGAGGCCATGGTCATGACGAAGATGACGGCCACGCTCATGCCGGTGGCGGTGCTCATCTTGTTGGACACGCCCAGGAACGGGCAGATGCCCAAGAACTGGGAGAAGATGAAGTTGTTCGTCAGGATCGCCGCCAGAGAGATGGTGACTATAGAAGCGAACATTATTCTTTAACCTCCTTTTCTTTCCGGGCCTTCTTCTCATTGCTCTTGCGCAGCGCGTACTGCATCACGGCCATGAGGCAGCCCAGAGTGAGGAAGCCGCCGAAGGGGAGGACCAGCGCGCCGGCGCCGAAGCCCTCGGGGATGATACGGATGCCGGCGCCGGTGCCGTCCAGGGTGAAGAAGGAGGTGGCGCCGTTGAGGATGCCGCCGCCGATGGTGCCGGAGCCCAGCAGCTCGCGGACCAGGCACATCAGCACCAGCACGCAGGTGTAGCCCAGGCCCTGGAACACGCCGTCCCGGAAGGACAGGAACACGCCCTCCTTGGAGGAGAAGGCCTCGGCCCGGCCGATGATGATGCAGTTGACCACGATCAGCGGGATGAACACGCCCAGCGCGGAGCTCAGCGCCGGGATGAAGGCCTGCAGCAGCAGGTCCACGATGGTGACGAAGCCGGCGATGACCACCACGAAGATGGCCAGACGGACCTGCCCGGGGATGATCTTGCGGATGGCGGAGACCACCACGTTGCAGCAGGTCAGGATGATGAGCACGGAAAGGCCCATGCCGATGCCGTTAAAGAGGGTGGTGGAGATGGCCATGGTCGCGCACAGGCCGATCTGCTGCACCAGCACGGGGTTATTGGTGATAAGACCCTCGGTAAGCTGTTTTTTTGCGTTCATGCCTCTTACCCCCTTAACCTAAAGTCTCGCACAGAGCCAGGGCGGAAGTGACGCCCGTAGAGATGGCTCTGGAGGTGATGGTGGCGCCGGTGAGGGCGTTGATCTGGCCGCCGTCCTTGGTGACGGCCACGGTGCCGCTCTGGCCCACGAACTGGCCGCGGAAAGCGTCGCCTGCGGCGCTGGCCTGGGAGGCGATGGCGCCCAGACCCGCCGTCTCGCTGGAGGTGGTGACGGAGATGCCCGTGCAGGCCAGGTCCGCGTCCACGCCCACCATCATGGTGATGGCGCCCTGGGAGCCGGTCTCGGTGACCTGGACCACCCAGCCGCCGCCCTCGGCGGCGTAAGCCTCGTCGATATCGGCGGGGGCCTCCGCGCCCAGGTCGATCTGTTCATAGGACTCGGCGTCCAGCACGGCCTTCATGGCGTTGGTCTTGGTCTGCTCGGCGATGTCCGCGATCCGGTCGCGGGTCATCATGTCCACCAGGCCCAGCACCAGGGCCACCACGGCGGCCACCAGCAGCAGGATCACGGCGGGCTTGATAAAATCGATCGCTTTTTTCATTCTTTAGCGCCCTCCTTCTTCTTGCCCTTGACTACGCCGAAGCGCCGGGGCGCGGTATGCTGGTCGATGAGCCAGGTGCAGCAGTTCATGATGAGGATGGCGAAGCTCACGCCCTCGGGATAGCCGCCGAAGTAGCGGATCAGCACGGTCAGCAGGCCGCAGCCCACGCCGAAGATGATCTGGCCCTTGGGGGTGACGGGACTGGTGCAGTAGTCGGTGGCCATGAAGATAGCGCCCAGCAGCAGGCCGCCGGAGAGCACGTTCTGGAGCATCCACATGATGTGGTTGTTGCCACGGGAGAAGATCAGGGTCAGCATAGCCACGGTGCCCACGTAGAACACGGGGATGCGAAGGCTGATGACCTTCCGGTACACCAGCCACGCGCCGCCGATGAGCAGCGCCAGCGCGCTGACCTCGCCGATGCAGCCGCCGATGTTGCCGATGAGCATATCCCACAGGGCGTTCATGCCGCCGGGGACCAGCTGGCCCGCGTGCAGGCTGGCCAGCGGGGTGGCGCTGGTGGCCGCGTCGATGTGCTGGAACCGGGCGGGAGCCCAGGTGGTCATGCGCACGGCGTAGGAGATCAGCAGGAACGCGCGGCCCGCCAGGGCGGGGTTCCAGATGTTCTTGCCGATGCCGCCGAACAGCTGCTTGACCAGCACGATGGAGAAGAACGCGCCGATGATGACGGCCCACCAGGGGAAGGTGTAGGGCAGGCAGTAGGCCAGCAGAATGCCGGTCACCACCGCGGACAGATCCATGTAGGAGGCGTTCTTCTTGAGGAGTTTTCTGTATCCGATCTCGAACACCACGCAGCTCACCACGGAAACGGCGGTGACGATCAGGGGCTTGATGCCGAAGAAGATCACGGCCGCCACCAGAGCGGGCATCAGGGCGATGATCACGTCCAGCATGATCTGCTGGGTGCCCCGGGGCGTGCGGATGTGGGGGGAGGAGGATACGATAAGTTTCCGTTCTTCGTTCATCTTATTTGTCCTCCTTCTTCTCGGCGGCCTCGGCCGCTTTGGCCTTTTCCGCCTCTTCCTTGGCCTTCAGGGCGGCCTGATGGGCCTGGACCATGGCCTTGCCGGTCTTGAAGGCGTGGGTCAGGTGCAGCCGGCCCGGGCAGATGTAGGAGCAGGAGCCGCACTCCACGCAGTCCATGATGTTCAGCTTCTGGAGCATCTCCACGTCGCCCTTCTGCTGGTACATGTACATGTAGATGGGCTGCAGGTTCATGGGGCAGCCGTCGATGCACTGGCCGCAGCGGATGCACACGGGGTCGGCGACGGTCTTGTCCTCGTCGTCGGAGAAGGCCAGCAGGGACGCGGTGCCCTTGCCGCAGGGGACCTCCAGGTCGTACTGGGCCATGCCCATCATCGGGCCGCCCATGATGATCTTCCAGGGCTCCTTGGCGAAGCCGCCGGTCTGCTCGAACACCCACTGCATGCTGGTGCCCACGCGGACCTTCACGTTCTTGGGCTCGGCGATGGCGGAGCCGGAGACGGTGACCACGCGCTCGATGGCGGGCCAGCCTTCGTAGCAGGCCCGGTAGACGCTGTAGGCGGTGAAGGTGTTGAATACGCTGCACCCCACGTTGGAGGGCAGACCGCCGGGAGGCACCTCGCGGCCGGTGATGGTCTTGATGAGGGTCTTTTCAGCGCCCTGGGGGTACTGGCATTTCAGGGGCACGATCTCGATGCCCATCTCCTTGGCGCCTTTGAAGTTGAGCAGGTCCAGGGCGAACTTTTTGTTCAGCTCGATGCCGAAGTAGGCTTTGTCCACCTTGCAGGCCTTCATCAGCAGCTGGATGCCCTTGAGCAGCTCCTCGGGGTGCTCAAGCATGGTGCGATGGTCGCTGGTTATGTACGGCTCGCACTCGGCGCCGTTGATGATGACGGTGTCCACCTTGCCCCAGCCGCTGGTGATCTTGAACGCGGTGGGGAACGTGGCGCCGCCCATGCCCACGATACCGGCCTCGCGGACGATCTCCGCGATCTTCTCGGGGCTCTCCAGATCCTCCGCGGGAGCGGGGACCATGGTCTCGGCGGGGGTGTCCTTGAAGTCGTTTTCAATGACGACGGAGGTCACCATATTGCCGAGGTTGTTCAGATGGGGCGCGATGGCCACCACCTTGCCGGAAACGGAGGCGTGGATGGGCGCGGATACGGGGGCTTTCGCCTCGCCGATCTTCTGGCCCAGCTTCACCTCGTCGCCCACAGCCACCAGCGGCGTACAGGGCGCGCCGATGTGCTGGGACATGGGGATGACCACCTGCGGGGGCTGGGGAATGGTGGTAATCTCCGCTTCGTTGGCGGGCGCCTTCTTGTCGTTCGGATGGACGCCGCCATGGGACTTAAAGAGCATGAGCATCACCTCTGCTTAGTTTTATACTTTGATATAATAGCACAATAAATCCCAACTGTCTACAACAGAATCCGCCAAAAACAGGCGAAAATCTGCAAAAAAATTCCATCACGCGCCCCGCTGTCGTTGCGACGGAAGTTCAAGTTGTATTATAATATGAACAGGCCCGAAAATATAGGCATAAACTTCACCCAATTTTACCGCAGGCAGGCAGCGCGGCGGGCAATATAAGAAAAAACAGAAGCAACGCAAAACGCGGGGCCTGGTGCTTAACACCAGGCCCCGCGCTATGAAGGCGTTCCGGCGGGCCGCGCCCACGCTTCGTTGAGAGTCTCCCTCAGACGCCGCCGTTTCGTCCCTCTCGACAGTGCGGCGGCGTTTATTTTTCCGTCAGGGATCTGACAAGTGCGGCCACATGGGCCAGGTCCGCCGCGTCCAGCTTTTTCAGGTCCTCCACCAGAGGCGCCAGAAACGCGGGATACGGGTCGCCCTCGTCGAAAAACTCGCGGGGCGTGATGCCGAAATACTCGCAGATGTAAAACAATCCGGTCAGAGAGGGAAGATTCTTTCGGTTCTCGATCTGGTTGATGTAGCTCTCGTTTTGCCCTAGTGAGAGCGACATATCCCGCGCGGAAACGCCCTTTTGCGATCGCAGCTGCGCGATCCGGTCCGGTGTGAACTCTTCATACATAAGGCGTTCCTCTCTTTCACGCCTTATTGTATCTCATAAAAATTGAGAAATAGGGGGTAAAACCTCTTGCAAGTGTTGACGAATGGGCTGAAACCCTCTATTATTATGATAACGGGATTTTAAATATTTGATTTGAGGAGGACCCGATCGTGTTGCAATACAAGGACGGGAAATTCCATGTGCCGGGGGCGGCCTTTGCTTTGCCGGAGGGGTTTTATCTGGAGACGGAGCCGGAGCATTGCTATGAGCGCGGCTTTGGGGCCTGGACGCCGGACCGGCGGTACTATTTCGAGTGGGAAGTGGAGCGGCCCTGCGAGGGCACGAGGCAGGAGCTGGCGGCGCTGTTTTCTCCGTTATAGGGGATACCGGGGTCCGAGGATGATATCGTCCCGGTGCTGGTCAACGGCCTTTCCGGGCATCAGGTCCGATATATGAACCACGGAACGGAATATTTTGAAATGCGCCTGGCGCTTCCGGCCCGGGCGGAGCTATCGATCCGGGTCAGGGCCGAGACCGGGAACATCCTGACGGGGAAAGTCGAGCCGTATCTGACGGCGGTCTGCGCGCATATCTGCGGAGAGTGAGAGAGGGCTGGCGCGTCGGTTTTCTTGCGGTAGGCGGCGTTGTGTGGTATACTTCCGGAAGTACCGGAGGAGGCCGCGTGAATGGATTTTCGCAGAGAGATCGAAAAAATAAAATACTGTGTCTGGGCGGCGGGCATGAAGGGGCTGATGGTCCTGGCCCGGCTGCGGCCTATGGACAGGAACAAGGTGGTCGCCGAGAGCTACTATGGCGGCGGCTTCAACGACAACGGCAAGGCCGTGGCGCTGGCGCTTTTGGAAAAGCGCCCCGGCCTGGACGTCGTCTGGGCCGCCAGGCCGGAGAACCGGGCCACGGTCCCGCCCGGCATCCGGTATGTGGAATACCGCTCGCCCCGGTATTTTTGGGAGCTGGCCACGGCGGCGGTGTGGATCGACAACTCCAGGAAGAGACACCGGGAGCTGGTGAAGCGCCGGGGCCAGTATTACATCCAGTGCTGGCACGGGGAATATCCGCTCAAAAAGGTGGAGCGGGACGCCGAGGCGCATCTGTCCCCCTCCTATCTGGCGGACGCGAAATGGGACGGCAAGGTCTCGGACCTGATGCTCTCCGGCAACGACTTTTTCACAGGGCTGTGCCGCAGTTCGTTCTGGTATGACGGGGAGGTGCTGGTCTGCGGCACCCCGCGGCTGGACGCGCTTTTCCGCGTAACGGACGACCAGGTACGGGCCGTGCGGGAGCGGCTGGGTATCCCGGAGGGGCGGCGGCTGGTCCTGTACGCGCCCACGTTCCGGGCGGATCGCCGCATGGACTGCTACGGTCTGGACTTTCACAGGGTGCTGGAACAGCTGGAGCGGGACACGGGGGAGAAATGGACGTTCCTGGTCCGGCTCCACCCCAACGTGGCGGACAAGGCGGGCGCCATACCCTATTCCGACGATGTGCGCAACGCCACGGCGTACCCGGATCTCTATGAGCTCCTCCCGGCGGTGGATATGGTGATCTCCGATTACTCCAGCCTGATGTTCGACGCGGGGCTCGTCAAAAAGCCCACGTTCATCTTCGCCACGGATCTGGCGGACTATCTGGACGACCGGGGCACGTATCTGGACATCCGCGGGCTGCCCTTTCCCATGGCGGAGAGCAACGAGGCCCTGCTGGAGAACATCCGGCGGTTCGACCGGGCGGCCTACGAGGCGGGGCTGGAGAGGCTTTTCGACGACATCGGCAGCCACGAGAACGGGACCGCGTCCGCGGCGGTGGCAGACCGGGTCCTGGCGGTGCTGGACGGGCAATAAAAAGACCCGCTGCAAACGCATTTTGTAGCGGGATCTTTATGCCGGTCTTACTTCTGTGCTTCCTCCTGCTCCCGGATCTTCTTTTTCCAGCAGCGGTGGCACATGGCGGTATAGGTGTCGTTGCCGCCTAGCAGGACCTGCTGGCCCTGGGTGACGATATTGCCGTTTTCATCCAGCCGGGCGTTCACCACCGCCTTCCGGCCGCAGGTGCAGATGGTCTTGATCTCCGTGATGGAGTCGGCCACCTCCATGAGCCGCCGGGCGCCGGGGAACAGGTGGGTGAGAAAATCCGTGCGCAGCCCGAAGCACATCACCGGCACGTCCGCCCGGTCCACGATGTCCCGGAGCTGGTCGATCTGGGCGGGGGTGAAGAACTGAGCCTCGTCGGCGATGATCACGTCGCACCAGCCCGCGGCCTGATACAGGTCCCCGATGTTGTCCACGGGGGAGATCACGTCGCCGGAGGCCTCCAGGCCGATGCGGGAGCGGACGGCGTCCACCCCGTCCCGGGTATCCGTGGCGGGCTTGATGAGCCAGCAGCGCATGCCCTGCTCCTCGTAGTTGAATTTGGCGATCAGGGCCTGGGCGGACTTGCTGGAGCCCATGGCGCCGTATTTGAAGTATAGCTTAGCCATCCTGTTCCTCCTGTAAATGGGCCTGGACCCGCCGGATCAGCAGCTCCACGGCCACGTCGTTGTGTCCGCCCTCGGGGATGATGATATCCGCCCGGCGGCGGGAGGGCTCCACGTACAGCTCGTGCATGGGCTTGACGGTGGTCAGGTACTGATTGACCACGCTCTCCAGGCTCCTGCCCCGGTCCCGCACGTCCCGGACGATCCGCCGCAGGATGCGCACATCCGCGTCCGCGTCCACAAAGACCTTGATGTCCAGGCTGTCGCAAAGCCGCTCGTCAGCCAGGATCAGGATGCCCTCCACCAATATCACCGGCGCGGGCTCCAGCCGCTGGGTCTCGCTGGAGCGGTTGTGGACGGTGTAGTCGTACACGGGCCCGTCCACCGCCTGCCCTGCCCGGAGCTTTGCCAGGTGCTCCACCAGAAGGGAGGTCTCAAAGGCGGCGGGCTCGTCGTAGTTGAGCTTCGAGCGCTCCTCCATGGTCAGGCCGTCGTGGGCGCGGTAGTAGTTGTCGTGATACAGGACGCTGACCCGGCTCTCAAACTGCCGCTGGAGGCGGCGGGTGATGGTGGTCTTGCCGCTGCCGGTGCCTCCGGCGATGCCGATGGTGAGGATCTTTCCCATGGGCGGGCCCCCTTTTGTTCCGGTTCCTGTCAGACCTTATATTATCATAAATCGACATCCCGCGCAAGGCGGAAGACGGTCTTCCGGGAAATGGAAAATTTGCAACTATTTTGCAATATCTCGTTGCTGATTTTTTATGGGTTTTCCGTTGCGCGGGACTGGCGGACATGCTATAATGGCGGTGTACGATAACGTAAACCCCTGAAAATAACATTTATTTTTTAAGGAGGAACCCCATGAAAAAGATCCTTGCACTCATCCTCGCTCTGGTCATGGTCCTGTCCCTGTCCGCCGTCGCCTTCGCGGACGAGGAAGCCGTCGATCCGGACGACATCGAGGACACTATGACCGCCGAGGACAACACCTATGAGGTCGCGTTTGTCACCGACGTGGGCCAGCTGAAGGACAAGAGCTTCAACCAGGGCACCTATGACGGCGTGAAGCTGTATGCCAACGCCAACGGCCTGGACTACAAGTACTATCAGCCCGCCAACGCCGATCAAGCCACTGACGACGACCGTATCGACGCCATGCAGGCGGCCGTGGACGGCGGCGCTGAGATCGTTGTCTGCGCTGGCTTCCTGCAGGAAGCCGCCCTGAAGGCCGCCGCCATCGCCAACCCGGACGTGAACTTCGTGTTCATCGACGGCTATCCCCTGTCTGACGACGACGGCAACGTCCTGGCCAATGTGGCTGGCATCTCCTTCAAGGAGGAGCAGAGCGGCTATCTGGCTGGCTACGCCGTGGTGAAGGAAGGCTACACCGAGCTGGGCTTCTCCGGCGGCGGCGGCGGCACCAACCCGGCTTGCTGCCGTTACGGCTACGGTTACGTCCAGGGCGCCGCGGCGGCTGCCGAGGAGATGGAGACCAAGGTCAACATCAACTACACTTGGAGCTATGGCAACCAGTTCGCCGCTTCCCCCGAGCTGCAGACCCTGATCAACGGCTGGTATGAGAACGGCACCGAGATCGTGTTCTCCTGCGGCGGCTCCATCTTCCAGTCCATCACCGCCGCTGCCGCCGAGAACGACGGCGACGTCATCGGCGTGGACGTGGACCAGTCCGGCGACTCCGACACGGTCGTCACCTCCGCCCTGAAGGGCCTGACCTCCGCCACCACCTGGGCCATCGCCAAGTTCTACGACGATGAGTGGGCCGATATCGGCGGCACCGGCACCAGCCTGGGCGTCGACGACGACTCCGTGGGCCTGCCCACCGCTACCTGGAGCCTGGAGAACTTCTCCGTCGAGGAGTATGAGGATCTGCTGGCCGCCATGAAGGCCGGCGACCTGGTGGTGGACGACACCGTCCTGACGGGCGGCGATATCACCCAGGCCAACACCGACTATGTCACGGTGAATTACATCGAGTGATCTGATCGAGCAACAACCGGAAGGGGAAGAGCGCCACTCTTCCCCTTTCCATTAGAAAAACTTGTTAAAATTCCGGCAAATCCAAAGAAGGAGGAGGAAGCATGGAGCAGCAGACCTCGGAATACGTCATAGAAATGCTTCACATCACCAAGGAATTTCCCGGCATCAAGGCCAATGACGATATCACCCTCCAGCTGCGCAAGGGCGAGATCCACGCCCTGCTGGGCGAGAACGGCGCTGGCAAGAGCACCCTGATGAGCGTGCTGTTCGGCCTGTATCAGCCGGAGCAGGGCGAGATCCGCAAGAACGGCCAGCCGGTGAAGATCGCCAGCCCCAACGACGCCACCGCCCTGCATATCGGCATGGTGCACCAGCACTTCAAACTGGTGGACGTGTTCACCGTCCTGGACAATATCATCCTGGGCGCGGAGGACACGAAGCTGGGCTTTCTGCAGAAGAAGGACGCCCGAGCCAAGGTGAAGGCCCTGTCCGAGCAGTACGGCCTGCACGTGGACCTGGACGCCAAGGTGGAGGACATCACCGTGGGCATGCAGCAGCGCACGGAGATATTGAAGATGCTCTACCGGGACAATGAGATTTTGATCTTCGACGAGCCCACTGCGGTGCTGACGCCCCAGGAGATCGAGGAGCTGATGCAGATCATGCGCAACCTGGCCGCCGAGGGCAAGAGCATCCTGTTCATCTCCCATAAGCTCAACGAGATCATGGAGGTCTCCGACCGGGTGACGGTGCTGCGCAAGGGCAAATATGTGGGCACCATCGATACCGCTGGCACCACCAAGGAGGAGCTTTCCCGCATGATGGTGGGCCGCCCGGTGCAGCTGGTGGTGGACAAGGTCCCGGCCCGGCCCAAGGAGGCGGTGCTGACCGTGGAGGGGCTCACCGTGCCCTCCAAGGTCCATAAGCACGACGCGGTGAAGAACGTGAGCTTTACCGCTCACGCGGGGGAGATCGTATGCATCGCGGGCATCGACGGCAACGGCCAGACGGAGTTCGTCCAGGCCCTGACCGGACTGGAGAAGGCCAGCGCCGGAAGGATCGAGCTGTGCGGCCACGACATCACCCACCAGTCCATCCGCTCCCGCAGCCAGACCGGCATGAGCCACATCCCCGAGGACCGGCATAAGCACGGCCTGGTGCTGGACTTCACCCTGGAGCAGAACATGGTGCTCCAGCGCTACTATGAGCCCCAGTTCCAGAACCACGGCTTCATCCGCTTCGGCGAGGTGCGCTCCTACGCGGAAAAGCTGATCGAGCAGTACGACGTGCGCTCCGGCCAGGGGCCCGTCACCGTGGCCCGGAGCATGTCCGGCGGCAACCAGCAGAAGGCCATCGTGGCCCGGGAGATCGACCGGGACCTGCCGCTGATCGTGGCGGTCCAGCCCACCCGTGGCCTGGACGTGGGCGCCATCGAGTACATCCACAAGCAGCTGGTGGCCCAGCGGGACGCGGGCAAGGCGGTGCTGCTGGTGAGCCTGGAGCTGGACGAGGTCATGAACCTGTCCGACCGCATCCTGGTCATGTACGAGGGCGAGATCGTGGGCGAGCTGGACCCGAAAAAGACCACCGTGGAGGAGCTGGGCCTGTACATGGCTGGCGCCAAGCGCCAGGGAAAGGAGCGTGAGAGCGCATGAAGGAAAAGACCCCTCTGCTGCAGCGGGACGGCACCCGTTCGGTGCTGGCCTCCCTGATCTCCATCCTGATCGGCCTGGCGGCTGGCGCGCTGGTGGTGTTCCTGGTGGGCCTGTTCAACAAGAGCATGAGCGTCAAATCCGCCTGGGAGGGCATCCGACTCATTTTCCTGGGCCTGTTCAGCACGGGCCGCAGCGCCTCCGGCAGCCTTTCCTTCGGCTTCAACCCCGTCACCTTCGGCAACATGCTGTTCCGGGCCACGCCCTTGATCCTCACCGGCCTTTCCGTGGCCGTGGCCTATAAGACGGGTCTGTTCAATATCGGCGCGCCGGGCCAGTACCTGGCCGGTACCGCCGCCACGCTGTTCATCGCCCTGGAGATCCCCTCCAGCTCGGTGCCCGCCTGGCTCATCTGGATATTGGCCTTCCTGGGCGGCATGATCGCTGGCGCGGTCTGGGGCGCGGTCCCGGGCATGCTGAAGGCGTTTTTGAACATCAACGAGGTGCTGGCCTGCATCATGACCAACTGGATCTCCGCCAACCTGGTCACCTGGATGTTCGACGTGTCCAACCTGAAAAACACCGTGGAGAACACCAAGACCGCCTACATCTACAAGACCAGCTTCAACGGGGTCCAGACCCCCAAGATGCTCCTGGACAAGATCTTCCCCGGCTCCCAGGTCAACGGCGGCATCATCATCGCCATTTTGCTGGCGGTACTCATGTACATCGTGTTCACCAAGACCACCTTCGGCTATGAGCTGAAGGCCTGCGGCGCCAACCGCCACGCGGCCAGGTACGCGGGCATCAAGGACAAGCGCAGCATCGTGCTGAGCATGGCCATCGCCGGCGCTATGGCCGGCGCGGGCGCGTCCCTGTACTGGCTGGCGGGCAACACGGAGTTTTACTGGAGCACCTACCAGTCCCTGCCGGCCACCGGCTTCAACGGCATCCCGGTGGCGTTGCTGGCGGTATGCAATCCCATCGCCGTCATCTTTACCGGCATGTTCATGTCCATGCTGGATATCGCTGGCCAGCAGCTCACGGCGCTGACGGCCTACAATGAGTACATCACCGACGTGATCATCTCCGTCATCGTGTATCTGTCCGCCTTCTCCCTGGTCATCAAGCTGTGGCTGGGCGGCAAGGCGAAAAAGACCGCCGGTCCCAAGCCGGACGCCAACGCGGAGGATCCCGCTCCCGCCGTAAAAACGGCGGCCAACGGAAAGGAGGCCGGAGAGTAATGTCATTTCTGATCCGACAGACCCTTATTTATGCCGTGCCCCTGATGATCGTGGCTCTGGCTGGCGTGTTCGCCGAGCGCAGCGGCGTCATCAACCTGGCCCTGGAAGGCATCATGATCTTCGGCGCGTTCGTGGGCGTGCTGTTTGTGCGGCTGGTCCAGCAGTGGGGCTGGTTCGACGTTGCCAAGGAGATGAACAACTGGGTAGCTCTGCAGGGATTTCTGCTGCTGACCATGGTCGTGGCCGCCATACTGGGCGCGGCGTTCTCGCTGCTGCTGGCCTTCGCGGCCATCAACCTGAAGGCCGACCAGACCATCGGCGGCACGGCCCTGAACCTGATGGCCCCGGCTCTGGTGCTGTTCCTGATCCGGCTCATCGCCAACCAGAACACCCTGCAGATGGCCACCGGCGACGCGGCCAGCTGGTTCATGATCAAAAAGACCATGTTCGGCTTCGACAAAAAGGCTAAGCTGGGATTTTTCGGCAGCACGTTTTTGGACAAGGTATATCTGACCACATATATCTGCATCCTTGTGTTCATCATTTTGTCCATCATCCTGTATAAGACCCGGTTCGGCCTGCGGCTGCGCTCCTGCGGCGAGAATCCCCAGGCGGCCGACTCCCTGGGCATCAACGTGGTGAAGATGCGCTACGCGGGCGTGACCATCTCCGGCGCGTTGGCTGGCATGGGCGGGTTCGTGTATGCCCTGACCACCGCCAACTGCGCCTCCACCGGCGACGTGGCCGGGTTCGGCTTCCTGGCCTTGGCGGTGATGATCTTCGGCAACTGGAAGCCCTTGAACATCGCCGGGGCGGCGCTGCTGTTCGGCCTGTTCAAATGCATCGCCGCGGCCTATGCCAGCATCGATATCAACGGCGACGGGGTGTTCCTGCTGGCGAACATCGGCCTGAACGCCAACTTCTACCGGCTGCTGCCCTATCTGGTGACGCTGCTGGTGCTGGCGTTCACCTCCAAGAGTTCCCGTGCCCCCAAGGCCGAGGGCATCCCCTACGACAAGGGGCAAAGATAAACATTCCTATACTCGCCGAGAAAGACCCCGGGAGAGACGGCAGAGTATATAATAGGAAACGGCCGCCGGAGCGATCCGGCGGCCGACTCTTTTTTAGGCCGGTCGAAGCCTCTTGGAAAACGCCCGCTTTTGTGTTATCCTTTAGGCCACGGCGGACATATCCGCCGCCCGCCGGAAGGAGGCCGGAGCGATGCGGTTTCAAAACTGTATTTTTGACCTGTACGGCACTCTGGTGGACATCCGCACCGACGAGAGCGGGTCGGCGCTCTGGGCGTCCGTGGCGGAGCGTTACCGGGAGCGCGGCGCGGACTATCTGCCGGAGGAGCTTCACGGCGCCTATCTGCGCACGGTCCGGCGGATGGAGCGCGGCATGACGCCCCTCAGAAACGACGGCCACGAGGCCCATCCGGAGATACGGCTGGAGTATGTCTTTCAGTCGCTGTTCGCGGAAAAGGGCGTGAACGTGACGCTGGACGAGGCCGCCGAGACCGGTCTGCTGTTTCGCCGCCTCTCCACGGAGCATATCCGCCTGTATGACGGCGCGCGGGAGCTTCTGGAGACTCTGCGGGCTAACGGTCAGGGGGTCTGGCTGCTGTCCAACGCCCAGGCTGTCTTTACGCGGGACGAGCTCTCGCGGCTGGGCATCTCGGACCTGTTCGACGGCGTTTATCTGTCCTCTGATCACGGCGTGAAAAAGCCGGACCGCCGGTTTTTTGACATCCTTCTCCGGGAGCGCGCCATCGACCCCAAAAGCGCGGTGATGGTGGGCAACGACGGCCTGTGCGACATCGCGGGCGCCCGCGCGGCGGGGCTTCATACCGTCTACATCCGCTCCAACATCTCCCCCGTCGAGCCTCTGCCGGAGGCGGACTATGTGCTGGAGCGCATGGAGCTGGACAGGGTGAGAGCGATCCTGACGGGGGAGCGATGACCGGTCCTGCGGCAAAAGCGGCCGTCCAATATCCGTTTCCAAGGCTTACGGGCAAAAAGAAGGCGACCGATCCTCAGCGTCTTCAGGAGCGTTTCGACATGGTAAAGATCGCGCTATTTGATACAATGCAGCGCTCGGAGAAAGAGCGTTGCATTTTGCGTTGAGCGTTGCGTATGACTCTACCTAGCTCTCCCAAGGGAGAATACCGGGCCGCCTTTTCTGGTCCATTATCGCATCAATTCGTCTGTGAGCCGCAAAATGGATGGGGCCAGCTTTTCCCGATATTTGGCCGTGATCCGTTTATAGAGCGGCCACGCCGCGGCGATCAGGGCGATCCCCACGACGCCCATCACGATCCCCGGCAGGAACCAGCCCGTCCACACCATGACGCAGCTCATGCCCAGGCCCAAAAGGAGCGTTCCCACGATACCGACGGCCAGAGAAACGATGGCGCCCGGCTTCGTGACGTTCTTATCCAGACGGCGAAGCTGGGCCATTTTGTCCTCCTGCCTGTCAGTCGGAGCATACTTCTCCCGGATGCGCCTGATCTCCTCCTGCTCCTTTGCGGAATAGGTATAGTTGAAAGTCGTATTGTTATCCATGTTCCTGTTCTCCTTATCTCAAGCTCTTTCCCGATCTCATTATCATATAGACTGCCATGCCGATCACGATGACGCATACGCCCCCGCCTGTGGCCGAGGTCATGATGACCCGGAACGCCTCGTCGTCCCCGCCGAACTGAGCCAGCATAGCGGTCTCCAGCGCCAGGATGGACACCAGCGCCGCCACGAAATTGATGGCCTTGGCCGCCGAAAGAAGCGGGCTCCCATGGCGGCGATATTTCACCATCTGCACGATGGACAAAATGACAGCGTAAAAGGAATAGGCGGCCATGGCGTAGATGAGAGTCCCCGGATAGCGAAAGCCTCTGGCGTCCCGCACCATATAGATCACGATGCCCATGAGCGCCTGATTCAACACCAAAAGCACGATACCGCAGACGCGATAGCGCCGCCACTCCTGCCGCACCGTCAGGGCCTCTTTTCCCCGCCGCGCCACCAGCGCCAGGCGCATTGCCACCAGCAGAACATAGTAGACGGCCAGGGCCACAAACCAGTAGGCCCGGTAGGTAAGGCCCAGGAACAGCTTTAGTATGATATACAAAGCGTTGATGACAATGCTTCGATAGAGATCCACGTCTGTGCGGAAACGCACGTCGGCCAGATACCGTGCCCCCAGCGGGTGGCTCTCGATCCTGCGGCGCACGGCCCGGATTGGGTGCTTACACTTCATCGGCCACACCCCGCAGCCGGACGGTAAAGGCGCTGCCCTTGCCCGCTTCGCTCTCCACCGCGATCTCGCCGCCCACGATGTCCACCACCCGCTTGACCAGCGCAAGACCCAGGCCGTTGCCCTGGGCGGCGTGGGAGGTATCTCCCTGGTAGAACTTTTCAAAAATGTTTTTGCCCACCTCTGGTGGGATACCACATCCGGTATCGGAGACCGTCACCACGGCCAGATCGCCCTCCCGTTTCAGCGTGAGGCCCACCGTGCCGCCCGGCTCGGTGAATTTCAGCGCGTTGGAGAAAAGGTTGTTCCATACGAGGCTCAAAAGCTCCGGGTCGGAGCGGATCTGAACGCCGTCTGCGATGTCCGTCTCGATCTCTATACCCTTTTCCTCCCAGGTGTTCTCAAACCCCAGCAGACACCCGCAAAGCTGCTCCCCCAGGTCAAAGGTCTTTCTGTCCGGGTATATCTGCTGATTCTCCAGGCGGTTCAGCTTCAGGATGTTGGTGATGAGGTCGGCCAAGCGGCGGCTGGCGGCGGTGATGGCCTTGGCGTATTCCATGCGCTCATTCTCAGCCAGCCCCGGCTGTTGGAGCATGGTGCCGTAGTTTTGTATCACGGCCAGGGGCGTTTTCAGCTCATGGGACACGTTGGCGATGAAGTCCGTCCGCAGGGTCTCCACGCCGGACAATTCCTCCGCCATGCGGTCAAAGCAGTCGATGATGACGTCAAAACCCGCCTCGCTGTCGATGCTGCGAAAGGGCTGGATGCGAACGGAGAAGTCCCCGGCCATGATGCGCTCCGCCCCGTCGATGATCCGCCGCACAGGCCGCTCCACCATGTAATGGCGGCGCACAGCGTCAATGGCCGTACACAGCAGGCTCAGCCAAAGCACGTTGACGAATGTGTATATGGCTGCCAGACGGATATTTTCCTCTGTGAACTCGATCCCCGTGGCCCTGGAGAACTGGCTCAAAAACAGCGTCATGCAGCAGGTGATCAGGAACGCCATCAGCAGAAAGAACGCGAAATACCGCCGCAGCGCCGCGAAAAGGCGTTGTTTCCTGCTCATTTCACCACCGCCTTATAGCCCAGGCCGTGGACGGTGACGATCTCAAACGCGTCGCAGCGGGAGAACTTGTCCCGGAGTTTGGTCATATACACATCCACCGCCCTGGGCGCGGTGTTGGTGTCCGGGTCCCAGAACTCGTCCATGAGCTGGGTGCGGGTGAAGGTCTTTTTCGGATAGGACAGCAGCTTGTAGAGGATGTTGAACTCCCGGCGGGTCAGGGGGATGTTCTCCCCGTCCAGCACGGCGGTGCGCTCGTCCGCGTCCAGGACCAGCTCGCCGATCTCCAGGCGGTGTGAGCTTGCGATCTTGGCCCGCCGCAGCAGCGCCCCGATGCGAAGAAAAAGCTCGTCCAGGTCGATGGGCTTGACCATATAATCGTCGATCCCGATACGGTAGCCCCGCTGCTTGGAGGCGAAATCATCCCGCGCCGTCATAAAGAGGATGGGGATATTGCTGTCCAACTCCCGGACGGTGGCGGCAAACTCATAGCCGTCGATCCCAGGCATCATGATGTCGGACACGATGCAGTCAAAAGCGTCGGCATACAGCGCGTCGTAGGCGTCCGTAGCGTTCAAACATCCGGTGGCCTCATAGCCGCTGCGGTCCAGAAAAGCGCACACGGTTTTGTTCAGATCCTTGTCGTCCTCTACCACCAAAACCTTGAACATCGACCGACCCTCCCTTGCGCTTTTGCAGTATAGCACCCAAATGTTAAAGTTTTGTTTGCGTTTTTGCAAATATAGAATTTTTTCGGCCCACGTTGTCCAATGTGGGCCGATCCGGGTATTTATTCGTTTTTCGCGGCTTCTTCCCGTTTCTTCTGTTCCGCCGCGAGGCGTTCCTTGGCCTCGGCCACCGTCTCGCCCTCATGGGTCAGGAACTTGCCCACGAATTTGTCCTCGATCTTTGTGAAGCTGCCTACGACGCCGTCCTCGATCTTCTTGTAGCCGCCCACCACGCCGTCCTCGATCTTCTGGAAGCCTGTGGTGACGCCCTGGGCGATCTTGTCGTTCGTTTCCTTGATAGACATTTTAATATCCTCCTAAATAATTATTTCAGACCCTTGCAGATGGGGATGAGGAACAGCAGCATCACGATGCCGACGATCCCGACCACGATGCCCCACACCATCTGGCCCCACACCATCACAAGGCACATACCCGCGCCCAGGACCAGCGTACCAAGGATACCGTAAAGGGTGATGCCGATGGTCTTGAGGTTGAACTGGATGGCCGCCTTGCCGCTCATCTTCCGATGGACCATCACCATAATGAGCAGTACGACGATGCCAGCTACTGCCACGACGATACCGGGCTTCATGGCGTTCCACTCCGGGATCAGGGCCATGCACATCCCGATGGCGAACATCAGTCCGCCGATCACACTGAGCAGCAGGGTGACAAAATCTTTCTTTTTCATAGCTTGAATCCTCCGTAAGTTTTGGTTGATGGCTGTATCATAGCGGGGGAATGTTTGGGAAAGGTTCAAGTTTTGTTTGGGAAATGTTAAAAAATCGAAATGGCCAGCCGCTTAACGACAGCCGCCAACCAGAGCCTGGTTTCGGCAGGCCCACTCAAAGCCGCGCCATACAGGCAGCGCGGCGGGCAAAATGCAGCGCACCAGGGCGGAAAGCCTTGGTGCGCTGCATAAAATAACGATTAATGATACCATTGAGGATAGGAGCTTTATGATGCACCTATCTACCGGCCTTCTTACGCCTGCCGGTGTTGTCAGAGCCCCGTATCTCCTCATGGTAAAAATAGTCCACGATGACGGGGTGGCCCTGGGGGACGCGCCCATAGGGCATCTCATTATCCACGAAGGGGCAGTCGTATTTCTTGGCCATCTCCTCCGCTTTCTTCTCCAGCGCCTCAAAATAGCCGCGGTCGTGCCGGTCATATATCTCGTGATACAGCGGCACAAGCTCCGGACGTTTTTCTGCGATATAGTCCATGATGGTCTTTTTGAACCCACCCCGCAGGTTCAGGTTCTCCAGCCAGAACAGGTCGCACTGGTCCTTGACCTGCTCAAAGATGGCCTCAAAGTCCGTGATCCCCGGAAAGACGGGGGACACGAAGCAGACGGTGCGGATACCGGCGTCGTAGACCTGCTTCATGGCATCCAGCCGCCGCGCGATGCTGACGGCATTATCCATGTCGTCCTTGAAGCTCTCGTCCAGCGTGTTGATCGACCAGGACACCGTCACCTGTCCCAGCTCCTTCAAAAGGTCGAGGTCCCGGAGGACCAGGTCGGATTTTGTGCAGATCAGGATGTCCGCGCTGCTGCCGCGAAGCTGTTCCAGCAGCTTGCGGGTCGCCCCGAATATCTCCTCCTGAGGGTTGTAGCCATCGGTGACGGAGCCGATCACCACCCGCTGCCCGGCGTACTTTTTCGGGTCTTTGATCTCCGGCCAGTGCTTTACGTCCAGGAACGTCCCCCATTCCTCCGTGTGGCCAGTAAAGCGCTTCATAAACGAAGCGTAGCAGTATTTGCACCCGTGGGTGCAGCCCACGTAGGGATTGACGGAGTACCCGCCCACCGGGAGGCTGGATTTGGTCATGATGTTCTTCGTCTCCACATCAGCGATGAGGACGCCATTACCCGTCATTTGCGCCATTTCGCTGCTCCTCCAAAACCCTGTTGTAAGCGTCCGGCAGCTCCTGCACCGGAGCGTCCCCGCCCATGATGGGAGCCAGGTCCTCCTTCCAGAAAACCGGGATATGGAGCCCGTGGGCCTGTTCCGTCAGGGAATACACCCATTCGGGCGCTGTCCGGACTTTCCGGCTCTGGGCGCCGGTCATGGTGCCGATGACCACCCAGTCTATGCCGTGAAGATCGACCTGGCCCGGATCGTCGAACAGCGGCTCGAAGGTCACGTGATAATGCCGGGCCCGCACATTATTTCGGAGCGCGTCGATCCGCCAAAGCTCCGACTGCCGTGTGACCGTCACGCCGAACCACGCATTGTCAAGGTCAGTATCAATGTCAAGCAGGTCGGGGCGTTTTGACAGGAACAGAAACTGGTGCTGGGGATTCTCCGCCATCTTGGCGAATACCTGCTCCCGCCAGGCCGGTTCCCATCCCGCCAGGTCGCTCATGCCGGTCAGCAGAAAATTCTGCGGCCGCCGCTTCTCCATCAGCCGCAGCTTGCCCGGAAAGAACTCCGGTTTGGAAAAGTCATCGATCATGTGATAACGCTTGACGTTGTTTCTGGCGTAGCAGTAGGGACAGCCCACGGTGCAGCCGATCACCAGATTCATGTTCTGTATCTGGTCTTTGATGCAGACGTACATATTATAATCTTTCCTCCACATTCGCCAGCACCCGTCGGAGATACGCTTCAAACTGCCGGATTTCCTCCTCGGAAAAACCTTTGTAGTAAATATCGCTGATCTCCTGTGTGACCTCGTTATAGTCATCCTTCAGCGTTTTCGCGCTTTCCGTCAGGTATATGAGTATTTTTCTGCGATCCGTATCACCCCGGTCCCGCCGCACCAGGCCGCTCGTTTCCATACGGTCAAGCATACTGGTGAGCGTCGTCATGGCCAGCCCTGTCTCTCTGGACAGTTCGCTGATCGGGATACCGTCTTTCTGCCAGAGAACATATAGGACTCGCCCCTGTGGACCGTTGAAAGCGTCGATATTCCTCTGGGCGAGTATCCGCTCAAAGACTCTGCCGCCTACTTGCTTGATCCTTGTTATCAAAAAACCGCCTTGCCGTTCCATCGTTTTCTCCTTTTACTATTTTATAGTATTATACTATATAGAAGTATTTGCGTCAATACTTACATAAGAATGACCGGGTGCCACGCGGCACACATTTTACACCGCAAAGGCGCACTGTTCGCTTTTCCTCAACTTTGGTTCAAGCTCTGCAAGATCATATCAACGAATCTCGGTAATTTAACGGTAGCCGCCGACCCGAGCCTCGGTTTTCACCCCGAAAGCCCCTCTCAAAACCGCGCCATACAGGCAGCACGGCGGACAAAATGCAACGCGCCAGGGCGGAAAGCCTTGGCGCGTCGGCACAATATAACGATAACGCAGTCGATGCCATTGTATCAAACTGCATTACCAATTATGGTGGCGGGAGTACGCAATACATCGTATGTACAACGTTCAGCACGGTAAAGCAAGTAGCATTATAAAGGGAGCGGGATTAGGTCCCGCTCCCCGTGTGTTCACCTATACCGCAGGACCCGGATATAGGACCCCAGGCACATAGCCCCGACCACCACGGCCAGGCCGATGATGCACAACGCTATGACCCCCAGCCAGAACTTGTATTCAGCCGTCAGCGCGTTCGCTTTCTCCTGCCGTGTCAACCGGGCCGCTTTGAGAATCTTGTCCACATCATCCTCAGCGGTCACGATGCTTTCAACCACATCCCGGAACTTCCGATCATCCGTCATGGGCTTTCCTTCTTTCTGGGCGGCTTCGCCAAAAGCCGCCCTATTATGTCCGGCAACCTGTTCACCCCTTATTGACGTTCACTTGTCCGGCGTCACCACCTTCTCTCCCAGCCGGTCTTTGATGATGACGGCGGCCTGTTCGTTTGTGAGGCTCATTATCTCGCTCCCGTTGCCGGGAAGTTTGAAGCGGTTCTTCTCCACAAAGATATTGGAGCGGGCTGTTTCTGCCCCGGATATGTAAGCGTCTACGCCACTATACCAATCCTCGCCGACCGTCAAGCAATACTCCGTGATCGCGTTGTGCAGGATGTCACCGACAATATAAATCAGGTCCCCGATCATGATGGTGTCGCTTTTATCAATGTCCTCCGGCTTGGCCTGGCCGAAATAGTTAAGCCATATGTCATTGAGCAGATTCTTGGCCCGCTCTATGTTGGTGAAGATGGTCCCGACCGCGCTGCCGATCGTAAGGCGTTCCTCTGCGGTGGTTTTGGCGATATACATTGCTACCTCCTTAGTTCTCTCCCAGTATGGCTTTAAGCTCTCTGATCGCGTCTTTGTCCGACATATTGGATATGGCCTCTATAATGGCCTTGTCTGCGCGGTCGCCAACACGTTCCAGCATCTCGTCACACTCTATCGTCGCCATAGCCTGCCTTGCTCCATCCAGATACGGGCCGACGCCCCGAAAGTCCTTCCGGCCCACCATCAGGGCGTACTCACGGATGATGTTAAAGATACTGTCGCTGATAAGGAGAAGCTGCTCGCCTATGATCTCCGCCTCGTAGGGCGAAACAGGCTCCTTGCGGTTATCCGCGAAATTGTCCTCCCACAATACGCCAATGAGCGTATGCAGCCTGTCGAAACGGTCAAACATATATCCGACGGAATCTTCAACAAGGTCCCGCTCCGCAGATGTTAGCTTAGAAAACATACCTAATCCTCCTTGATTTTGTAGGAGGGGCCGTGCTATACTGTGCATGACCCCTCCGGGGTTCTCACCGGCCTCTTGTGTCAGCTTTTGCAGGGCGTAGACACAAGGGGCTTTCTTCATGCTATCGTGAAGCGCCGGGACACGCTCTCGCGGGTGTAGGCGGTGAACACGTCGGGGAGCGCGGCCTTGAGCGCCTTGCTGTCCAGGCGGCGGCTCACGATTTCTTTCCAGCGGATGATGAAGTTCCCGGTGTTGTGTTCATCCTCGCCCTTGCTCTCCAGATCGGCCTTGATCTCGGCCCGGATAGCTTCGGCCTGTTCCTCCAGCTCCTTCTGCTTGGCCTCGATGGCCTGGAGCTTCTTCACGCGGTTGTCGATCTGCTTGTTGGTCATGTTCTGTTCCTCCTTGTTATTTTTGGAAGCTCCCGGCGGCGGTGGGCGTTAAGTTTATCACTCGACTTCTGGAGAATTTCTTATCCCGTTCCGCTCTTATGTGGTATTCTTGGCTCGGCTGGCTTTTCACCGTACCCGCTCCGCGCATATCCAGCAGTCGTAACCGCTAATACCGTTTGGATTGGGGCCTAATACATCTACCTTCGCGCTGGGGGCTTTCCTTTGATGGTCTTATTGTAGCATATCTAAGCTCATATATCAATTGGTAGACTATACAAATATCTAGGCTCATATTTGTGCATTATGTATCTAGACCTAGATTGATTTATGTGCTATACTATGGCTATACTAGGGGAAGGGGATGCCATAAATCCCGGCCCCAGTAAGGGAGGGAATACTATGCCGGTAAAGACGGAGGCTCAGAAAAAAGCTCAAAAGAAGTACATGGAACGGTTTGCAATCGCCAGAGTACGAATGCCCCTCGATAAATACGAAAGCGTACAGGCCCATGCAGAAGCCCACGGGGAAAGCGTCAGCGGCTTTATAAACCGGGCTGTGGATGAAACCATCAAACGTGAGGGAGGTGCTGCACAGTGAGCGATAAGGAACAGGCGGCGGCGCTGCTGGATAGGGTGCCGGCCTCCAAGCTGGGGTATGTGATCGCGTACCTCCAGGGCCTCACCGCAGACGAGGCGGAGGATGACACATATTGCGCCGGACTGTATCAGGACTATTTGAACGACGCGGACCCGCACAAACATGATACCGTCACGCTGGAGGCGCTGGCCGCTGATCTGGGGGTACAGCTCCCGTGAAGTATCAGATCGTCATTGAGAAGCGGGCGGAGAAGTTCATCCGCAAGCAGACAAAGGACAACCAGGTCCGGCTACTCACGGCGATATACAAGCTCCCATTCGTCGGAGATATAAAGCCGATGGAGGGAACGCCTGGTAATTACCGGCTCCGTGTTGGAACATTCCGGGTGATCTATACGGTGGAGCATGAGATCGTCACCGTCCGGGTGCTGGACGCTGGCAACCGTGGGGACGTGTACAAGTGAATAGCAAAGCCGGGGATATGGGTCCCCGGCTCTTTATATGCCTCTCTCACGCGTTTAACGGGCCTCTACGGGCTTTTGTGTCTTTGGGTATGTCTGTGTATTACTCGCCGTCTACGGCTGCTGTGAACGCGGCTATTGTTTCCTGTGGGACGACTGTATGCTGCACTCCCCACTCGTCTTGCGTGACGCCCCAAGCAAAGTTACCCCATGTGGTCATGGCATGATCGGCGTCTTTGGGTAGCCTATTAAACCGTCCGGCTTCTCCCCGTAGAGTACGCTCGATACTCTTTTCCATCTGGGATATATGGCCTAACACGTCCTCTGTTGTCATCGGTCCACTACGCTGCTTCAGTTTGGCATAGCCGTGATCTCGCGCCAATTCGTCCAGCTGGGACAAGGCCAGCGGGCACCCGGAAAGGGAATTTTCGGCCTGACGAATTTCCTCCAATGTCACATTCTTTCTCGACCTCAGCGCGGCGACGATTGCCGCCTGTTCCGGTGTCGGTGCTGTCAGTGTCCGGGCCTGTGCCTTTACCCTCATGTCTGCAAATATTGCTTTCATCCGCTTGTTTACCCGCTCGCGCTCTTTTGCAAGGGAGGCGTCCCGTGTAGCAGCTGCCTTGTCGGCCAGCTCTTTGCCGCCCGTGGACCCTTTGAAGCGGTCAGCGTATTTCATAGCCTCGCCATATTCGGCGTTGATCTCGTCCACGGCTTGAAAATACCATCGTAAATTGTTATAAAATGCCTCTGTGTTTTTCATGATTTTACCTCCAATATTCTTCTGGTATATTTATGCCAAACTTTTTACATAGCGAAACTGCGCCAAGCAGCTGCCGTCTTTCAAACTGGCGCTGGAATTGTTCCAGCTTTTTTATGTGCTTTGAATAAACGTTCCAGTGCATCCATCGTGGCCGCTCCGGGATAGCATAAGGGAAATCTAACAGGTCCGGGTTCCATAGAATATCCAAATGCTGATGTACATATTTCTTTCCTCGATCATAAGCGTCATATTCGCCTCGTGTCCGCTGGGATGATCTGTAATTGAGCTTTGCGCACTCCCGGCATCGAAAGCCCGCCTTTAAGTATAAATACCTCACCCGCCTACCACAGCATGGACAGATAAAAAATATTTGCCGCCCGCCGTAGCCATTACGCTTGCCGCTTAATAAGATGGTTTCATATAACCCATCTGGCCTGCGGTTGATCTCCGGTGACATTCTGGGTCCACCTGGCGGATAATACAGACGGACCCATTCACCATCACAGCGGAACTCACGGACAGCATCTATTGTCTTTCTGCCGCAAAACATCAAGCCCCCGCTGTCTGGCAATTCAAAGCTGTCTATTCGGTTATGATCTTCCACCGCCTCATGGGTTTTGTTGTACCCCCCATTCGTTTGTGCATAGAAATATCTCATAGTGATTTTTATGCCTAAATACTATACGAAACGCACTGTTCTTTTGCGTTCATATTACGCTATTCTTGTTGCCGTCCATCCGCTCATATAGGGCTAGAAATGTGTCCAAGCTCATGCTTATGATCCACGGGCACCGGTTCGATCTATGTGCGACGACCGGCAAGCCATCGTTGAATTTTTCTGCGTCAGCTGCCGATTGACGGAGGGCACCGTATAGGTCCAATTTTTCCCGCCTCTTGCACTCGATGTGGACACCGGCCGGACCTATAATGTCAGACGTTTTCCCATGATTGCATGGGTCCCCAGGGCGTACATCAAGGCCGCGCTCTTGGAGAATCCGGGCTAACTCTCGCTCGGCGTTTCTTCCTTTTCTAGCTGACATGCTCCCCATTTGTCCCCCTCCTTTCTCTCTCCGTCCTCAGCAAAGCGCCATTCTATGTCTATGCCGTCACAGAATATCGACAACAGCGCCACGCCGTCCCGGACCGCTCCGGCGTACTTTGGCGCTGTCGGTCCGTCTATCTTGTCAAAGGTCTCGGCCACGGCCTCTAGGTTGCATATAACGTATCTGATAGTGTCGGACAAATCTATATAGTCAGAGAACACATGCAGCGCCTCCCGGATAGCGTCAGACATAGAATGTCCGGTCCTCTCCGTGTACCTGGTCAATGTGGCCTCCATATCGGCATCCAGCCTTATGGTCACTTTACGGGCATCCAGGCCCTCATACTTGCGTCCCATTACATGCCTCTCCCATTCAGTATCTCCCGATATCGCATGAAGCGCACCGCGCCGGAGAAAAAGTGATTTATGTTGTAGTCACACCCGGCCCGGTAGTTCGTCGCAAAATGCTGGGCTATGATCTGAGGGTATTCGTCTGCTTCTATATCTACCGTTCCCAGTTTGGCGCTCTCCGCCGTCAGATATGGCATGACCTCAATAATGCGCCGTATCTGCTCCCGTCTTAGTGGAGGATGGTTAAGGCCGGTTTCGTCCTGGTATGTGTTGAAATACTCGTTGAACACATATAGCACGTCCTGGATGGTATAGGGACCGCCTTTATATACCCTCTCAACGCTCTTAGAGAATGTGTCAAAATCCATCATAAAAACACCCTCAATAGGTAGCAAGCAGGACGCGCTTTAGCCCTTATAAGGGCGCGGGCGCGCCGCCGCCCGCCCTTGTATGATTAAGGTTATTGCTAGCGTTATTGTTACAGCTTCAGCTTTTGGTTTAGGGTTTAGGGTTTATAGTTTGGTTTCAAGTGGGTTTCCACTGGGTTTCCACTGGGTTCCCACTCGTAACCCAGTGGGTTTCCAGTGGGTTCCCACTGGGTTTTATTCTTTATGCTTTCTGGGGCGTCCACCTTTTGCGCCGTTGCCTCTGTTCCGAAGGACAGTCTCTGTGTACTTTTCATTGTTCCTGTCTATGTCGGCTCTCATGATATTAAACACTTGCTCTGCAATCCCGGTAATGCTATCTGGCATAACACCATATAGGTAATAGTTCACCGTTGACTTTATCGCTTTCGCCGCGTCCGGCTCCGGCATAAGCGAGAACATGATCGCTGCCTCTCTGTATGTCATGTACCCTGGTGCCTCGATTTTATCTTCCGTCAACTCTCTAGACCCTCCGTCGCCCGTTCTAGCGCGTCCGCTGTCGCCGTGATCTCCCGCACTCTACTCCGCATGGACCGTATGAAAGCGTCAGCCTCGGCCCGTGTCTCGGCAAGATAATACCCGTGAATATTGTCGGACACGATCGGGATATACCTTCTGCGCTCTGCCTCGATCTGCTTGCGGACCGTTCGACCGTCAAGCCCGGTCCAGTTCACCAACTGCTGGAGGGTCACTGCTGCACCCTGGCCACGGCCAAGATAACCCTCGATCAGCCCTGTCCCAGCTGGCCGCAATTCTGCCCATAGTGACATCTGCCCAGCCCGCTCGGTGCCTTCACACATTCGCTTCTACCCCCTTCTGCTGCCGATCAAATCGACCGGCGAAAATATGATCGTACTTCCCGTCCAAGATATCCCGGACAAGCTGTGCCTCCGGGCGGCCGGTCAAGGCTCTGCATAATTCGTCCCCTGGAGCGGGAGGCGGGGACCATGCCGCAAATCGAAAACGCCCTGTCGCGTCCTCGGCGTAATAGCTGTAGCTCTCCACCGTCAGCTCCTGCTATCGGCGATTTCCGAGACAGAGATTCCTAGCCCATGCGCCAACTTTCCAGCCGTCTTGGGCTCACATGTCCCCCGGGTCAAGATCGTCGATATGCTTTGCCTTGATACGCCAGCGGCCGCTGCATAAGCGGTCTTTGACATATTCCGGTCAGCAAGAATGGTTTCGATCTTCCGCGTATCGATTCGCAAAATACTCGCCTCCTATCAAAAAGTACACATTTTCGGGTATTTTCATTGTAGCACTCACTTTCGGGTATGTCAACAGTTTTCAAGAAAAATGTTTGCATTTTCGTGTACGCTGTGGTAATATGAGTTTTGTATGAAGGGGGTGGAGATATGGCTCGCCAAAGTGTTGCCCGCTTTGTGTTTGCGAATATCGGTGCCCAGCTCAAGAAGCATCGGAAAGCTGCGCACATGACGCAGCGGCAAATGGCTAAAGCTCTTGGCATCCCGTATTCTACGTACTCAAATTATGAGAATGATTACAGAATCCCGGATGCTGAAACGGTGAATAAGATATGCGAAATCCTCAATATCAGCATAGTCGATTTAATGGGGCGTTTTTCTGGGAAAATCGGTTTCGGAAACGGGGAAGATATGCCTAATCTACCGACGCCAGCAATCCCGTTTACTCCCGAGAATATCTTAAAAGCGAAAATAGAGGGAGAGCTTGTGTTTGCTTTTAGAAAACTTAATGATGAAGGAAAGAAAAGGGCGATGGAATATATTGATACACTGCTAGGAAATCCAAAGTTCGCGCAGGAATCGTCCACAGAGGACACGTTAACCGCGCAGCATAACGAATAAAAGCTCCCCCGGTTATTGGCCGAGGGAGCGTTTGGGTAAGGGGGAAATTGTATGAGGGCTGCCGCATATGCCCGGTATTCGACGGATCACCAGCAACACAACTCCATTGAGTATCAGCTTGCGTCTATCCGTGAATATTGTCGGACACATGATATAACTATTGTGGCGACGTTCGCTGATGAGGCGGAAACCGGCACCAATATGGACCGTGAAGGGTTCCGGCAGATGGTCGCCGCTGCCGGCCGGGGAGAGTTTGATTGCGTTGTGATCTACGACGTGACCAGAGGGAGCCGTGACGTGGGGGACTGGTTCACCTTCCGCAAGGCCATGCTCATGCTGGGCGTCCAGGTCATAGCCACCACCCAAAGCCTGGGTGATATTACCAATGGCAACGACTTTCTCCTGGAGCTGATTTCTGTGGGCATGGGCCAGCGGGAGGTGCTGGAGACCCGGCAAAAGTCCATCAACGGCGTGGCCGTCAAAGCCAAACAGGGTGCTTTCCTGGGCGGCACTCCACCCCTGGGTTATGACATCATCAACGGGGCATATGTGGTCAATCCTACGGAGGCGCAGACCGTTCGGACCATCTTCACCATGTACGGGGACGGACATAGCTACAATGCCATTCTAAAGGCCGTAGACGGCGCGATAGGAAAGCGCGGCCGCCCCCTGGGAAAGAATAGTCTCCATTCGATCTTGACGAATGAACGCTATGTGGGGACGTACACATGGAACAAGCGCCGGGTGAAACTGTTCCGCAAGTGGGCCGGGGGATCGTTGAATCCGAATTGTGTCCGCCTGGAAGGGCACATCCCCGCCATCATCGACAATGAGACATGGGAGAGGGTGCAAAAGAGAATGAGCGACAACAAGCGAAACGCCGTCAACAAGGCAAAGAGGGCCTACCTGCTGTCCGGCCTGATAGAGTGCGAGGAATGCGGCGGAACTTATGTGGGCCATACTTCCACAAGCTCAAAAGGGCATGAAACACGGTATTATGTATGTGGCAACAAATACCGGACCCATACCTGCAAGGCAAAGAATATCAACGCCGACGAGCTGGAGGCATTTGTAGTACAGCACTTGAAAAATTACCTATTGCAGGCGGATTTTGAACAGGAGGCCCAGCGCATAGCGGCCCAGGTCAACGGGGCATCCCCGGACCTGACGGAAGAGCGCCGGGAGCTGGCCGACGTCACCGCAAAGCTCAATAATGGTCTAAAGGCCATTCTGGGCGGTATGGACTTCAAAGAGCTTCGGGACGAAATGGACCGGCTGCGGGTCCGCAAGAGCGAACTGGAGGACATCATAGGCCGCCGCACGGCCAGCCGCCGCCAGGTGGACCCCCAAGACATCATCCGCGTGTTTGAGGATGCAGTTGACGCCTGGGACGATAACCTCCCGCAGATCATCAAGCAGCTGGTGACAAAGATATACGCCCACACCGACGGTACGGTTTCCGTCAATGTAGGCGTACATATAGTTGGTGGCGGGAGGAGGATTTGAACCTCCGACCTCCGGGTTATGAGTTGCCGAAGATTTTTCTCACGGCTTTTTATATCCTGCCAAAACTCCTGATTTTATGCGGTTTTCCCGGTTTTGCCTTTTTATAACTTCTTGTCGCCTCTGATGTTTTGGCGCACAGTTGTGCGCCAAATGTGCGCTAAATTTTGATCGAACGTGAAGGCGGCAGGTGGTGAAATCCGACCGACTCAATATTTCACCGGCGGCGGGGAGGTTGTCCCCGCTGTTTCCGCCTATATCGCTCGATTCCAAGTGAATGAAATCCATAAAATTTTGAAATAACTGGGCAATCCACGGGCTCGCAGCCCCCGCACAAAGCGCATTCTACGTTACAGTACCTTTTAGCTAGGAGGGGATAACAGATTGTTTGCGAGGCGAGGGCCGCCCAGCGCCGAAGGACACCCCCCTCGTGATCGTGACACTGCCCGCTGTGGCCGTCCCGCTCCCATATCTGGCCAGGAGGACCAGCGCCGCCGTGTTCCCATGATCAAGGCCAGGAAGGACCAGCACCGCCGACGGTGTCTCCAGCTCCCCGGTAAAGCCTCGCTTGTGTGCTCCCTCAGGACGCCGCCGCGCTCCCATGATCGAGGCGGGGCAGGCCAGCGCCGCCGCCGGGCCAGTTCCGGCGGGTCATTCGTTCGGACCGGGCTAAGATCCGGCGCATTGCATAAAAACCATTCCGGAACGGCCCAAAAAACGGGCCGGCAGAAAGCGCGGAGGGGATTTACGCACGCGGGAAGGTAGAGCTAGAGTTTATATATATACTCCCCCTCTCCCCCAATTTGGCGAAAATGACGAACGCCGCCGCCGGGGCCGCGTATGATCTCCCAGCTGCCAGGCCGCCCGGCTGCCGCTGCCAGGAAGAGCAAAGCACCCAGGGCGCGGTATATGGCGTGGACCGGTTCGTCATTTTGACGGGGCCCAAAACACGGGGGAAGGGGGAGATTATATTATCTCTTCCCTAGTCCAACCCGCGGGCGCGTAAATCCCCGGCAAACTTTCCGCCGCCGTCCGCCGGTGGCGTCGATTGGACAAAATGAGGCCGACCGTGGACCTTCGGACCGTGCCCCCGCCCTCGCTGGGAGCTGGCAGGGGCACCGGGACCGGGACCATCGGACGGGCGGCCAGGCCGGGACCTTCGGACCAGTGGCCGGGGCCGGGACCTTCGGACCGGCCGCCGGGGATCTTCTGGCCAGGCCGCCCGTGGCCATCGGTCCGGTGGGCCCGACTGGAACAGCGTCTTGCCGGTGCCGCTGGCACTTGGGCACTGACAAACTCCTGTTTTAGGCCTCTGGCCGCACCTGTGCGCTTGCGTGGACCGCAAGAAAGGAATATTCCTAACCGGCAAAAACCCCGCAGAGGGCCGCCCAGGGCCTCACAGAGGCAAAGAGCGGGACAAGTTATCCCCGTCCCGCTCTGCGTATTCAATCCCAGTTAATGGCGCTGTCCCGCACGTAATCCCCGGCGGCTACCTCACTGGCCGCCTGATCCACCTGCCGCGCCTCTTCCGGCGTCAGCCTGGTATAATCCGGGTCCCATTGGTCCGGCAGCTCTTCCACCGGCCTTCCGTATTCATATACGGCATGGCTGGGCAGGTCGATCTCGTCGCTCCAAAATACACACGTCCGGCTCTCGTCCAGTTGGACCTGCTGGAACAGGCCCGGCACCTCCGCGAGAAGCTGATAGCCCGGCAGCTTCATATCGTCCTTTACGTCGTATACTACCTTCCGACCATCGTCAAAGACCGCCGCCAGTTGATAATCCGGGAGCGGGACCAGCTTTATAATTCTCTGGATCACGTCCTGCACCCCTCACAGCGGCGGAAGCTTCCGTATGATTTGGCTATCCCACATCTCCTGCAGCTCTTCCTGGTGAGCGCCCAGCCATTCCCGGACCAGCTCCTGGGCCTTGATCGGCAAGTCTCCCTGGATCATCTCCATGCTTTTGATATTGAACTCGCCCATATACTCCCCGTACAGAGCATGTATATGGCTGGGCTCATGCTCTTTGGGCTTGAAAAACATCTTGATAACGATACCGTAAAACCGTGTTATTTCCGGCATATCCGTTACTCCTTTCCGCTGTCCCGCTCGATGGTCTCATCTATGGCCCTGGTAATGAAGCCGTTCACGCTTTCCCCGTGGGCCTCTGCATGGGCCTTGATTTCTTCCCGGCGGGCTGGGTCTACTCTGACTTTGATTTCTGCGAACTTGTCAATATATTTCTTGTTTGCCCTGGCCCGCGCCTCCGTGAATCCGGCGTATGTGCTTCTCTTATCCTCCATATTGTCACCACCTCCAGGAGATTTATTGCAATGATAGTATATCACATGCGGGCACATGTGGCCATGTACAAACCAAACAAATACATGGGAGTATGTTTGTGCAACATTGCCTCTTGATACATGGGAGTATGTATGCTACAATAAGACCATCGAGGGAGATCACCCCGGCGAAGGTAGACGAGGAGGCCCCGGAAAAGACGATCCAGGCGGTGAGAACTGCGGGACACGAAAACC
>CANRDC010000023.1 GCA_947629245.1 uncultured Oscillospiraceae bacterium
GCCAGCGGCGATTATATGGTCGTATCCCCGGACGTGGGCAGCGTGGCCCGTGCCCGGGCCTTTGCCATGAAGCTGGGCGTGGGTCTGGCCATCGTGGACAAGCGGCGGGAGAAGGCCAACCAGTCCGAGGTCATGAACCTGATCGGCAACGTGGAGGGCAAGAACATCATCATCCTGGACGACATGGTGGACACCGCCGGGTCCCTGGTGGGCGCGGCCAGAGCCATCAAGCAGCTCGGCGGCGCCAACAAGATCTACGCCTGCGCCAGCCACGGCGTGCTGTCCGGCCCGGCGCTGGAGCGGATCGCGGCCAGCGACCTGGAGGAGCTTTTGCTGTTCGACACCATCCCCTACCCCAAGGATAAGCCCCAGGTGGAGAAGATCCGCTACCTCTCCGCCGCGCCGGTGTTCGCCGCGTCCATCCACCGCATCTATGAGGACGAGTCTTTGTCCTCGCTGTTCGACTGATGTTTTCCAGAGGCGCCCCGGTCCAGTGGCTGGCCGTGTTTCTGGGCAACCCCGGCCCCAAATACGCCGGTACCCGCCACAACGCGGGCTTTCTCGCTGCGGACGCCCTGGCGAAGGATAAGTGCCTCACTGTCAGCCGCCTCCGCTTCCAGGCCCTGACGGCAAAATGGGACCTGGAGGGGACCGGCGTGCTGGTGCTGAAGCCCCAGACCTATATGAACGAATCCGGCCAGGCCGTGGGCCAGGCCGCCCGGTTTTATAAAATCGCGCCCGAGCGGGTGCTGGTGGTGTCGGACGACATCAACCTGCCCTGCGGTCGGCTGCGTATCCGTACAAAGGGCTCGGCGGGAGGCCACAACGGCCTGAAAAGCATCATCGCCCACCTGGGCTCGGAGGATTTCCCCCGGGTCCGTATCGGCGTCGGCGCGCCTCCCCACGGGGGCGGCGAGCAGATCGACTGGGTGCTGGGCGTGCCGAGAAACGCCGACTGGGACGCCTTTTCCCAGGCCTGCACGCGGGCGGCCGCCGCGGTGGAGGATTATATCCGCCTTGGTCCCGCCCGTTCTATGGACGTGTACAACCGGCAATAGCTTTCAAACGTGTCTTCCCGGCGTCTCGGCGGGGCGCCATAAGATATCACTATGCTGTAAGGAGGTTCGCCAGTGAAAAAAGAATGCATCGCCATGCTCCTCGCGGGCGGCCAGGGTTCACGGCTGTATGCCCTGACCGCGAATGTGGCAAAGCCCCATATCCCCTTCGGCGGAAAGTACCGCATCATTGACTTCCCTCTGTCCAACTGCGCCAACTCCGGCATCGACACCGTGGGCGTGCTGACCCAGTACCGGCCCATGAAGCTCAACGCCTACCTGGGCACCGGCCAGCCCTGGGACCTGAGCGCCGACGACGGCGGCGTGTTCGTCCTGCCGCCCTATATGTCCGCGGGCGAAAAGGGCAACTGGTTCTCCGGCACGGCCAACGCCATCTATCAGAACATCGACTTCATCGACGTGTACGACCCGGAATACGTGCTGATCCTCTCCGGCGACCACATCTATAAGATGGACTATGCCGACATGCTCCGGGAGCACAAGGAGAAGGGCGCGGCGGCCACCATCGCCGTCATCCAGGTGGGTATGGAGGAGGCCAAGCGCTTCGGCATCATGAATACCGACGCCGACGGCTACATCTGCGAGTTTGAGGAAAAGCCCGCCCACCCCAAGAGCGATCTGGCCTCCATGGGCATCTACATCTTCACCTGGTCCAAGCTGCGCCAGGCCCTGATCGAGGACAACGCCGACCCGGACAGCCAGCAGGACTTCGGCAAGAACATCATCCCCCGGCTGCTGAACGCCGGTGAGAAGCTCTGGGCCTATCACTTCCAGGGCTACTGGCGGGACGTGGGCACCATCACCAGCCTGTGGGACGCCAACATGGATATGCTGAGCCCGGATACCATCGACCTGTACGACCCCAACTGGCCCATCATGAGCCGCAGCCCCATCCGGCCGCCCCATGTGGCCGGGGAGGGCGCGGACATCCGCCACTCCATCGTGACGGAGGGCTGCGTCGTGGACGGCACGGTGTTCAACAGCGTCCTGTCCAACCAGGTGACGGTGGAGAAGGGCGCCCGCGTGGAATACAGCGTGCTCATGCCCGGCGCCCATGTGGAGGCCGGGGCGGAGGTGCGCTTCGCCATTCTGGGCGAGAACGTCCGGGTCTGCAAGGGCGCCCATGTGGGCACCGAGCCGGACGGTACGGAGAGCTGGGGCGTAGCTACCTGCGGCCCGGATGTGACTGTTGGCCCCGGCGCGATGGTCGCGCCCGGCGCCATGCTCTATGACGATTTGGTGGCGACATGAGAAACGATTTACACGGAATTATCTATACGTTAAGCTCCGAGCAGGCCCTGCGGGAGCTCGTTGAGCACAGAAACAGCGCCTCCATCCCCTTCGGCGGGCGCTACCGCCTCATCGACTTCGCCCTGTCCGCCATGGTCAACGCGGGCGTGTGGGACGTGGGCGTCATCATGGAGCGGGACTATCAGAGCCTTTTGGACCACCTGTCCAACGGCGCGGACTGGGGCCTGGCCCGCCGGACCGGCGGACTGCGCCTGCTGCCCCCCTTCGGCCTGCCCGAGGCCCACTCCGGCCACTTCAACGGCTGCATGGAGGCTTTGCGCTCCGTCAGCTCCTACATACGGGACATCCGCCAGGAGGACGTGGTGCTGTGCGCCGCCGACTGGGTGGGCAACATCGACCTGAATGCGGCCTATGAGCTGCACCGGCAGACCGGCGCGGAGATCACCGCCGTCTGCTCCGAGGGCTACGGCCCCTTCCCCCATCACCGGCTGGTGAAGGACCCCGACGGCTTCGCCCGGCGGCTGCGGTTCTCCGAGGGCGGCCCCGGCGAGGGCCTGTTCTCCCGGGAGATCTACATCCTCAAGCGGGATCTGCTGCTGGAGTTCATGGACTACTGCTCCGACGCCAACCACAACCACTTCCACCGGGACGCCGTGGCCAATTACCTGGCCCAGGGCGGCAAGATCGCCGTCTACGAGCACAACGACTACGCCCGGCGCGTCACCTCCGTCCGGGACTACTACGACGCCAGCATGGAACTGCTCCAGCCCAAGATGATGGCGGAGCTGTTCCCCGCCGACGGGCTTCCCATCCGCACCAAGGAGCGGGCCGAGGCCAGCACCTATTACGGCGAGCAGGCCAAGGTCAACGCCTCCCTGGTGGCCGACGGCTGCTACATCGAGGGCGAGCTGGACCACTGCATCCTCTTCCGGGGCGTGCGGGTGGCCAAGGGCGCGAAGCTGAAAAACTGCGTGGTCATGCAGGACACCGTCATCCAGGCCGACGCACAGCTCAACTGCGTCATCGCGGACAAGGACTGCTCCGTCTCCGAGGGCTGCTTCCTGTCCGGCACCGATAAGCTGCCCATTGTGATCCCCAAGGGAGAACATATTTAACCTCGGCGGGTCTTTTCGCGCCAGGCTCCGCGCCTACACAAAAACGCGTTCCAAACATCTTCGCCTCCGCCCTGCGGGACGGCCCGCAGGGCGGGGCCTTTCCATTTGCATTCTATCTTCACAAGGAGTTTATATATGTCAGAGATCACACGCGACGAGCTGCACGCAGCCATAGAGGATAAGCTGTGCGCCCATTTCGGCACCACCGGCGCCAACGCCACCGACGAGCAGGTCTTTCTGGCCTCCGCCCAGGTCATCCGGGAGATCATGAGCCGCCTCATCGCCGTCCAGCGGGAGCATAAGGACCCCAAGCAGGTCCACTACCTGTCCATGGAGTATCTTCTGGGCAGGAGCCTGATGAAAAACGCCTACAACCTGGGCATCGGCACGGAGCTTGCCGGGGCGCTGGAGGACATGGGCCGCAGCGCGGCGGACATCTTCGAGATGGAGCCGGACGCGGGCCTTGGCAACGGCGGCCTGGGCCGTCTCGCGGCCTGCTATTCCGACAGCATGGCCTCCCTGGACATCCCCGCCTGGGGCTATTCCCTGTGCTATGAGCTGGGGCTTTTCAAGCAGGTCCTCAAAAACGGGGCCCAGACGGAGGTGTCGGACAGCTGGCGGCTGGGCGCCACCGGCTGGCTGGTAGCCCGGGAGGAGGACACCTACGAGGTCCGCTTCGGCGGCCAGGTGGAGGAGATCTGGGATCACACCGGCATGTGCCGCACCAAGCTCACCAACTACACCAGCGTTCTGGCCGTGCCCCGTGACATGCTCATCGCGGGCTACGAGGGCAAGCGGGTCAACATCCTGCGGCTGTGGGAGGCCCGGAGCAACCAGGATCTGGATATGTACCTGTTCTCCGGCGGCCAGTACGTGAAGGCCATGGAGCAGCGGACCATGAGCGAGGTCATCACCAAGGTCCTCTACCCCGCCGACGACCACATGCAGGGCAAGGAGCTGCGCTTGAAGCAGCAGTACTTCTTCGTCTCCGCCACGGCCCAGGACCTGGTGAAAAAGCACCGGCGGGACTGGGGCGACGTGCGCAGTTTCCCGGACCATCACGTCATCCAAATCAACGACACCCACCCCACCCTCATCATCCCGGAGTTGATGCGCATCCTCATGGACGAGGACGGCCTTGGCTGGGACGAGGCTTTTGACTGCGTGCGCCGGACGGTTGCCTACACCAACCACACGGTGCTCTCCGAGGCGCTGGAGAAGTGGCCCCAGACCCTGGTACAGAACCTGATGCCCCGCGTCTGGCAGATCATCCGGGAGCTGAACATCCGCTGGATGAAGCAGCTCAACCAGTGGTTCCCCGGAGATGAGAAAAAGGTGGAGTACAGCCTGATCCTCTCCGGCGGCCAGGTGCACATGGCCAACCTGTGCCAGGCGGTGTGCTACATGATCAACGGCGTGTCCGGCCTGCACGGACAGATCCTCAAGACCCGTCTTTTCAAGGACGTGTGCTCTGTCCGGCCCGAGCGGTACACCTTCGTCACCAACGGCATCGACCACCGGCGCTGGCTGGACCAGATCAACCCCGACCTGTCCGGCCTGATCCAGGAGCTGATCGGCCCGGACTTCATCACCCAGCCCGAAAAGCTGAAGGACCTGCGCAAATATGAAAACGACAAAACCGTTCTGGGCATGCTCAACGTCATCAAGTCCCGGAACAAGGACCGGTTCGCCGCGTGGCTGAAAAAGGAGCAGGACTCCATTCTGGACCCGGGCGCGGTGCTGGACGTGCAGGTCAAGCGGCTGCATGAGTACAAGCGGCAGCTTTTGGCCGCCATGCTCATCACCAGCCTCCAGCAGCAGCTGCGGGACGACCCCGGCCAGGACTTCGTGCCCCGGTCCTTCGTGTTCGCCGCCAAGGCCGCCGGAAGCTATGTGACCGCCAAGAGGATCATCGAGCTGATCAACTCCCTGGCCGCCGACGTGAACAGCGACCCGGCCTGCAAGGGCAAGCTGCAGGTCCACTTCGCCGTCAACTACCGGGTGTCCATGGCCGAGCAGCTCATGCCCGCCGCCCAGGTGTCCGAGCAGATCTCCACCGCTGGCAAGGAGGCCAGCGGCACCGGCAACATGAAGCTCATGATGAACGGCGCTATCACCATCGGCACCCTGGACGGCGCCAACGTGGAGATGCACGACCATCTGGGAGACGAGAACATGTTCCTGTTCGGTCTCACCGCCCAGCAGGTGGAGGATATGCAGCGCCAGGGCTATCAGCCCCAGAACTATTATAACAGCGATCCCGTCATCCGCGCCGTGCTGGAGCGGTTCCGCGCGGGCTTTGCCGACGGCAAGAGCTACGCGGACCTGGTCAACAGCCTGCTGTACGGCGGCGACCCGTACATGCTGCTGGCGGACTTCGCCGACTACCGCCGGGCCCACACGGAGCTTTACAAGCTCATGGCCGATCCCATCGCCTCCGCCCGGATGAGCCTGGTGAACATCGCGGAATCCGGCGTGTTCGCCGCCGACCGGGCCGTGAAGGAATACGCCGACAACATCTGGCACATTTGACGACAACTGATCGGGCGTGGCGCACGCCGCGCCAACCATATATGGCTCCCTTGTGCAAAGGGAGCTGTCAGCGCGGAGCGCTGACTGAGGGATTGTAAACGTTGGTCCAGCTGCGCAGTTACAACCCCTCCACCGCGTTGCGCGCGGTCCCCCTCCCCTTGCACAGGGGAGGCAATAAGGAAAGGAGATCTCATTATATGAAAGTACAGGAAAGCGCCTTTATCGCGGAAAAGCGCCCGCTGCTTTTAAGGCTGCGGGACGCGCTGTGCGCGGAATTTGACTACGCCTCCATCCTGGCGGAGGATACCGTGGGCCGGATCTACCGGGCCAGCCGCCACAGCGTCAGCGTGGGCGAGGGCGACAATATGCGGGGCTTCGTGGTGAAGGCCCTGGACGGCGGACGCTACGCGGAATATTCCTTCGGCGAGCTGGAGGAAGCGTCCATCCCCGGCGTCGTCGCCGCAGTGCGGGAGCTTCTGGCCGCGGACGTGCGGCCGGAGGGCCTGGCGGCCAATACCTACGCCCCGCCTGAGGAGGAGCCCACCGTTTTCTCCGACGCCACGGAGTATGAGATCGACCCGGCGAGCCTGGACGACGGGGACGTGCTGGACCGGCTCACCGCATTGCGGGACAAGGGTCTGGCCATGGACGAGGCGGTGCTGGACTTCGTCGCCCAGATGGGCTGGCAGAAGTACACCAAGCTGTTCCTGTCCCGGCAAAAGGACATGACCCAGAGCGTGATGTACATCACCGGCGCCGTGGCCGCCGCCGCCATGAAGGACCAGCAGGTCAAGCAGAGCTATCTGCCCTGCTCCGGCCTGGGCGGCATGGAGCTGATGGCGAAGATGGAGGACAACGTGGCCCCCTGCGTAAAGACCGTGCTGGAGCTTCTGAACAGCGAACCCATGATCCCCGGCGAGTACGAGTGCGTCTGCAGCCCGGAGACTACCGGCATGATCGTCCACGAGGCGTTCGGCCACGGGGTGGAGATGGACATGTTCGTGAAGGACCGGGCCCAGGCGCCCCAGTTCATCGGCAAATATGTGGCCTCGCCCCTGGTGACCATGCACGACGGGGCCTGCTCCGCCGCCCAGACCGCCACCTACTTCTTCGACGACGAGGGCACCCTGGCCCACGACACCGTCGTCATCGACAAGGGCGTCCTCCGCACCGGCATCAGCGACCTGCAGTCGGCCCTGGCCCTGGGCACCGAGCCCACCGGCAACGGTCGGCGGGAGAGCTTCGCCCGCAAGGCGTACACCCGCATGACCAACACCTGGTTCGAGCCGGGCACAGACAAGCTGGAGGACATGATCGCCTCGGTGAAGTACGGCATGTTCCTGGAGTGCCCCTCCAGCGGCATGGAGGACCCGAAAAACTGGGGCATCCAGTGCATGGTGAACATCGCACGGGAGATCAAGGACGGCAAGCTCACCGGCCGCATCTTCTCCCCGGTGGTGCTCACCGGCTATGTGCCGGACCTTTTGAAGTCCATTTCCGCCATGAGCGACGGCGCGGAGCTGTCCGGCACGGGCTTCTGCGGTAAGGGCCACAAGGAATGGGTCAAGGTCTCCGACGGCGGGCCCTATATCAAGGCCCGTATCCGGCTGGGTTAAGGAGGTATCAGCATGGAAAAGATCATTGCCGCCCTGCGGGAGCTGGGCGTGGAGCAGTACACCGTCACCGAAACGCACACCGACTCGCTGGAGTCGTTTTACGTGAAGAAGAACCTGGACCTGACCCGCCGGGCGGACACCACGGTCCGGACCGTGCGCGTGTTCCGCCCCTTTGAAAAGGACGGGGTGAAGATGCTGGGGGATTCGGAGGCCACGGTCCGTCCGGGCATGTCGGCCGAAGAGGTGCGCGCGGCCATTTCCGGCGCCTGGTACGCCGCCCAGTTCGTGGCCAATCCCTGGTACCCCCTGCCCTCGGGCGTCAAGGAGCCCCACAAGCCCGATCAGGGCGGTTTTGCTGGCAAGAGCCTTGCCGAGAGCATGAAGGCCGTAGCCGAAGCTCTGTTCGCGGAGGACACCGCCCAGGACGTGTTCCTCAACTCCGCAGAGATATTCATGCGCCGGATCGATACCCGCATCGTCACCTCCCAGGGAGCGGACGTGAGCTGGGAGCAGTACGAGGTCTGGGGCGAGTACGTCTGCCAGTGCCCCGCGCCCCAGGACGTGGAGACCTATCACCAGTTCTCCTACCGGGAGCCGGAGCCGGAGGCGCTGCGCTCCGACGTGCGCCACGCCCTGGAGATGACGAAGGCCCGTGCCCAGGCCGCCGCCGCGCCCAAGACCGGCACGTACTCCCTGGTCCTGGACCGGGAGCAGATGTGGGAGCTTCTCAGCTACTATGTGAGCCGGGCCAATTCCGGCATGATCTATCAGAAATATTCCCCCTTCCAGCTGGGCGACCCGGTCCAGGGGGAGAGCGTCACCGGCGACAGGCTCACCATCGGCCTGAAGGCCACCGAGCCCTACACGGACTTCGGCGTGCCCATGACCGACCGGCCTCTGCTGGAGGATGGCGTTTTGAAGACCATCCACGGCGGCGCTCGCTTCGGCCACTATCTGGGCGTGGAGCCCACCGGCAATTACCGGGTCGTTACCGTGCCCGTGGGCGATACGCCCATGGAGGCGCTGACGGCTGAACCCTGTCTGCATGTGGTGAGCTTCTCGGACTTTCAGATGGACGCCCTCAGCGGCCACTTCGGCGGGGAGATCCGGCTGGGGTTCCTGCACGAAAACGGGAAGGTGACCCCCGTCACCGGCGGGTCCGTGAACGGCAGTATCCTGGACGCCCAGAGCCGCATGACCTTCTCCAAGGAGCGGTTCCGCATCAAGAACTACGACGGCCCCCTGGCGGTGCGCCTGGAGGGCGTGAATGTCGCAGGCTCGTCGGAAGAACTTTGAAGATTCGCGGCCCTTACAAGTAAGGTCCACTCATCGGTCAAAGTCCTTCCTCCTCTCCCCAAAAGGCAAGCGTGCCTTTTGGGGACCCCATTTCATATGGTCGCCCCCTCTATCGAGGGGGCATTTTTATCTTGCGCCCGGCCCGTCAAACGGGTATAGTAGGATGGAAAGGGGAACACGCCATGCAAAAACACATCCTCATCATCGACGACGACGCGCCCATCGGGGACATGCTCTCCGAACTGCTCCAGCGGGAGGGCTACCGGGTCAGCCGGGCCTATTCCGGCACGGAGGCCCTGCTGGTTCTGCCCAAGACCAGGCCGGACCTGGTGCTGCTGGACCTGATGCTGCCGGGTCTCTCGGGAGAAGAGGTCCTGCCAAAGCTCAAGGGCGTGCCCGTGATCGTGGTGTCCGCCAAGGTGGACACCCAGGACAAGGTGGACCTGCTGCTGGGCGGGGCGGCGGACTATGTGACCAAGCCCTTCGACGCAAAGGAGCTGCTGGCCCGGATCGCCGTGCGGCTGCGGGAGGCGCCCTCCCCCGACGCGCCCCACCTCTCCGCCGCCGGGCTGGAGCTGGACGCGCCCACCCGGACCGTCTCTGCCGGTGGGGAGTGCTCCGTGCGCCTGACCCGGACCGAGTGCGCCATTTTGAAGCTGCTCATGACCAACCCCACCCAGGTCATCACCCGCTCCGTGATCCTGGACCGGATCAGCCTGGACACCCCCGACTGCACGGAGAGCTCCCTCAAAATGCACGTGAGCAATCTGCGGAAAAAGCTCCGGGAGATCACCGGCCGGGACTGCGTCGAGGCGGTCTGGGGCATCGGCTTCAAGCTGCGGGGGACGGAGCCGAACCTCTAAGCCTCCCTCTGACGAGGGAGGTGGCTTGGCCGTCAGGCCAAGACGGAGGGAGAGATACACCAAACTAAAGATTTTTCTCTCCCCCAGTCACCGCCTACCGGCGGCGACAGCCCCCTCGTCAGAGGGGGCCAAAGCGGAAATTTACAAACTCTTTACCGTTTTCTTTACTCCAGTGCCTTATTCTAAGGCTACTAAACACTGGAGGTCATACTATGGAATACGTCTTACAGACGGTGGGGCTTTCCAAGCGCTACCGCCATTTCAAGGCCCTGGACGGACTGACCATGCGGGTGCCGAAGGGCTCCATCTACGGTCTGGTTGGCCGGAACGGCGCGGGCAAGACCACCCTCATCCGCCTCATCTGCGGGCTGCAATCGCCCACCTCGGGCCATTACGTCCTCTACGGCCGCAAGCACACCGACCGGGACATCTACCGCTCCCGTCGGCGCATGGGCGCGGTGGTGGAGACCCCCTCCATCTACCTGGACATGTCCGCCGAGGACAACCTGAAGCAGCAGTACCGGGTCCTGGGTCTGCCCTCCTTTGAGGGGATACCGGAGCTTTTGGAACTGGTGGGCCTGGAGGGCGCGGGCAAAAAGAAGGCCCGGCATTTTTCCCTGGGCATGAAGCAGAGGCTCGGCATCGCCGTGGCCCTGGCCGGGGACCCGGATCTCCTCGTCCTTGACGAGCCGGTCAACGGCCTGGACCCCCAGGGCATCATCGAAATTCGGGAACTGATCCTGCGCCTCAACCGGGAGAGGCAGATCACCGTGCTTATCTCCAGCCACATCCTGGACGAGTTGAGCCGCCTGGCCACCCACTACGGCTTCATCGACGCAGGGCGCATGGTGAAGGAGCTGTCCGCGGCGGAGCTGGAGGCCGCCTGCCGCAAGTGCGTGCGCCTCACGGTCACGGACGCGAACGCCCTGGCACGGGTGCTGGACGGCATGGGCGCGGAGTACAAAATTCTCGACAGCGAGACGGCGGACGTATATCAAAAGCTGAACATCTCCCGGCTGTCGGCGGCCCTGGGGGCGGAGAACTGCGAGCTTCTGGACATGCGGGAGCGGGACGAGAGTTTGGAGAGCTACTTCGTCTCCCTGGTGGGAGGTGGCAGCCATGGCTGATCTGCTGCGGGCGGGCTTTGCCCGGCTGTGGAGGGCCCCGGTGTTCTGGCTGGGGGTGGCGTTCATGGCGCTCTGGGGCGGCATGGTCTGCTGCACCGTCCGGGAGGGCGTACGGGAGGGGACCGTCTACTTCATGGGCGATCTATGCCGCGCCCACTGTATCGCCTCGGTATTCCTGCCGCCGGTATTCTGCGCGCTGTTTCTGGGCACGGAATATGACCACGGCGCCATCCGCAACAAGCTGGTGGCGGGCAAGACCCGCCCGGCGGTGTATCTGGCCAGCCTCACCTTAAGCGTGACCGCCTGTCTTTTGATGATTGCGGCCTATTTCCTGCCGGTGGTCTGCGTGGGCCGCTTCTTCACCGAGGGGCTGGGCGTCGCGCCCGGCATGCTGGCCCTGATCATAGGCGGGGAGCTTCTCATGGCGGCGGCGCTGTGCGGGCTCTGCACCCTGGGCAGCATGCTCATCTCCCGAAAAGCTATCCTGGCGGTGACGCTGCTGCTGGCAACGCTGGCGGGTCTCGCCATCGGCGCCACTGTGGAGGGCCGGTTGGAGGAACCGGAGCATTTCCAAGGCATGATGATGGACGCGTCCGGCCAGATCACGGACGCCTCAGACATGGAGAACCCGGACTATCTCCGGGGCCGGGAGCGGGAGCTCTACCAGTTCGTGGCGGACTTTCTGCCCACGGGCCAGGCGCTTCTCTACAACTTCGACATGGTCGTCCACCCCCGGGCCATGTGCCTTTACTCGGTGCTGATCCTGTCCGCGTCCACCGCCGGGGGCCTTCTGGCCTTCCGCCGGAAGGACCTGAAATAAGGGGGCGGGGCTATGTTCGATCTTATCCGCTCACACTTAGCGAGACTTTGGAAAAGCCCGGTCTACTGGCTCGCCCTTCTTGTTATGCTCCCCTATGGCCTGGGGCTTTCCAACAGCGCCGTGGGGGATATCCAAAGCGGGGAAGCTGGTCCCGGCGCCTGGGGCCAGCCTCTGTTCGGCCCCGGTCTTTTGATGGGCATGATCCTGGCGGCGGTGTTCGCCCTGTTTTTCGGCGCGGAGTACGCCGACGGGACCATGCGCAGCAAGCTCGTCGCGGGCCATGGCCGCGGGCGCGTCTATCTGGCGACCCTGGCCGCGAGCCTGCTGGCCGCCCTGGCGCTGTATCTGGTATCCCTTTTGGCCTGGGCGCCCCGGCTGGGCTGGATGCTGAAAAATCTCCCCGCACCGGAGACGAAAACGCTGGTCCTGTGCCTGGGCGGGACGGCGCTGCTGCTGGCGGGGTACTGCTCGGTGTGCGTGATGCTGTGTATGCTCATCCAGCGCAGGTCCCTGCTGGCGGTGGTGCTCATTTTGCTGATGGTCCTCGTGTTTTTCGCCTCCCTCCAGGTCCAGGACGCCTACGAGACCGCCACCAACGGCGGCATGCAGATGACCGTCAACGCCGCCGGAGAGCAGCAATTCGTCTTTCACGAGCCGGGCCAGGCAGGACCGCTCACGGCGTTTCTCTACGACGCGCTGCCCGGCTGCCAGGCGTACCGGTACATGGACATGGAGGCCGCGCCCCGGATGCTGGCCTGTTCGGCGGCTCTGACCGCCCTCACCACGGCGCTGGGGCTTATCCTGTTCCGGCGCAAGGACGTCCGATAAGGAGGCGCGGCCATATGGGAAACCTTATCCGCGCCCACTTTGCCCGACTGTGGCGCAGTCCGGTGTTCTGGCTGGGGACGGCGGCTTCGGCGGCGGCGGGAGTCCTCCTGTGGTTTCCAAGTGCCGCCGGGCTGGCCGTGGTGCCACCCTTTTGCTGCGCGGCGGTGTTCAGCCTGTTCTTCGGGGCGGAGCACGCCGACGGGACCGTGCGCAATAAGCTGGCCGCCGGGCACAGCCGGAGCTCTATTTATCTCGCCACGCTGGCTGCGGCGGTGGCGGTGATGGGGCTGTATCTGGTCCTGTCCAGTCCCGGCATACTCGTCACCGCCCGGTTATACCCATTCGGGCGCTATACCCCCGGCCAGGCGGCGCTGGCCATCGTCACGGTGGCTCTGGCCTCGGCGGCGGTGGCGGCGGTGATGGTCTGTCTGTGTATGCTGGCGCACAAGCGGGCCGTGCTGGCCCTGGCGCTGGTGTTTCTGGTCCTGGGCGGCGTGATGGCGGCCTCGGTCGTGGAGGACGAGCTGCTGGACTACGCCGGGCATTGGACGGTGGAATACGTCCCGACAGCGCCGGCGCCGGGCGAACTGCCCATAGAATCCTATGGGGTGACGGACGAGGGCCCCACTCAGGAGCGCAGCGTGTACGTTCCGGCCAGAAGGCCCCCGGCGGCGCTGTCGTTTTTCGTCCATGTCCTGCCCGCGGCCCAGATCTGCCAGGCCATAAACCCCAAGGATTTCTCCGTCACATGGACCATGCCCCTCTGTTCTCTGGCCGAGATCACGCTGGTCACAGCCCTGGGGCTTGCGCTCTTCAAGCGAAAAGACATCAGATAAAGGCGGTGTACGCATGACTGCTCTTGCCGTCATATGCGTCATACTGGCCGCGACCGTCCTGGTGCTGGAGTCCAAGGTGATCTCCATACGCCGGGCGGCCCGGGACATCCTCCGGGAGCTTTCCGAAAAGCTCTCGGAGGACACCAACACCCTGATCTCCCTGTCAAGCTCCGACAGGGAGATGCGGCGTCTGGCGGCGGCGCTGAACCGGGAGCTTCGCCTCCTGCGGGAGCAGCGGCTCCGGTACCGCCAGGGGGATCAGGAGCTGAAGGACGCCGTCACCAACGTGTCCCACGATCTGCGAACGCCCCTGACCGCCATATGCGGCTATTTGGAGCTTTTGGAGCGGGAGGACATGAGCGACAGCGCCCGGCGGTATCTTACCACCGTCGCCGAGCGGACCGAGGCCATGAAAGCGCTCACCGAGGAGCTTTTCCGCTACTCGGTGATCCTCTCCACGGACCGGGACATGGTCCCGGAGCCGGTGGATATGAACGCCGCTTTGGAGCAGGCCGCCGCGGGCTTTTACGCCGCCCTCACCGCCCGTGGCATCGAGCCCCGCATCGACCTGCCGGAGAAACACGTCATCCGCTCCCTGAACCGGGCGGGACTGAGCCGCATCCTCTCCAACCTCTTCTCCAACGCCTTAAAATACAGCGCCGGGGACCTGGAGATCGCGCTGGGACCCGACGGGACCGTGTCCTTCTCCAACGCCGCACCGGACCTGGACCCGGTGCAGGTGGGAAGGCTCTTCGACCGGTTCTTCTCCCTGGAGGCCGCCCGCAACTCCACGGGCCTGGGCCTGGCCATCGCCAAGACCCTGGCCGAGCGCATGGGCGGGTCCGTGGCCGCCGCATGCGAAAACGGCCGCCTCACCGTGACGGTGTCGTTTCCCGGTTGACAGTCATGTTATATTGAGAGCAGACCAACGATTGTGAGGACCGATCATGAAACTGCTGTTCGTCCGCCACGGGGACCCGGACTATGAGCACGACTCTCTCACGGAAAAGGGCTTCCGGGAGGCGGAGTACCTCTCGGAACGGCTGGAAAAGCTGGAAAACGTGCGCGGCTGCTACGTCTCCCCTCTGGGCCGGGCGAAGGCCACGGCCCGGCCCACCCTGAAAAAGACCGGCTGGGCCTGGGAGGAAATGCCCTGGCTGCAGGAATTTCCGCCCCGCATCCTGCGGCCCGACGTGCCGGACCGGCGCAGCATCGCCTGGGACTGGCTGCCCCAGGACTGGACGGCGGACGAGCGGTTCTACGACAAGGACCGGTGGTCCGACCACCCGGTCATGGCCGAGGCCGGGGTCCGGACGGAGTACGACCGGGTGTGCGCCGGACTGGACGCGGTGCTGGCCCGGCACGGTTACCGCCGGGAGGGGAACCTCTACCGGGCCGAGAGGCCCAACGACGGTACGCTGGTGTTTTTCTGCCACTTCGGGGTGACGTGCGTGATGCTGGCCCACCTGCTGGGCGCGTCCCCCATGGTGCTCTGGCACGGGACATGCGCCGCGCCCACCTCCGTCACCAGCCTGCTCTCGGAGGAACGGCGGGAGGGCGCCGCGTACTTTCGGATGAACGTGTTCGGGGACGTGACCCACCTGACGGCCCACGGCGAACCCCCCGCCTTCTCCGCCCGCTTCCGGGAGCTGTATACGAACGAGTGGGAAAGGAAAGATTGAACGGCGAAGCCCCGGAGAGAGATAAAGCCTCCCCTGTGCAAGGGGAGGTGCCGAGCGATAGCGAGGCGGAGGGGTTGTTTCCAGTCTTGGAGCATATCCCAGCTTGGTAACAATCCCTCAGTCTCCGGCTGACGCCGGAGCCAGCTCCCTTTGCACAAGGGAGCCATAAGATGTGCGCCGGTGGCGCGATATGGAATGGCCCTGCCGCCACAAGCGGCAGGGCCTTCTTTGGTTTTTCTCACTCCGCCGGGGTCACGCTCCCGGCCATGGCAAGCATCTCGTCGCGGGTCCAGCCCACGCCGCCGCGCAGCCTGAACACCAGACCCTCGTCCGGGTCCACCCAGGTCAGGTCATAGGCGCTGCCCCGGCCGTCCCAATCCTGGCGGGCCGCGACGACGCCGTCGCAGTCGTTGATCCGGGCGGGTTCCGTTACATGATCCTCCGTCGGGGCATAGGCCTCCGGGTCCATGGGATCCTCCAATGTCTCGTCTACCTGGCGCCAGGACAGGAACAGGGTGCTGTTGGGTCCGTCGTAGCCCCGCTCCACGTTGTAGCACGGATAGCCGTAATAGTCAGCTTCTTCCGGGGACACGCTGGTGACGATGTACATGAAATACCCATCCGGCAGTTCCTTCAGATAATAGTCCCCCAGGACGGCGATGGCCTCGTCCACCTCTCCGACCCGGTTGTAGGTGTCCGTGGCGCTCTCCAGCCGGTCGATGAAGGCGTAAAAGTCCTCCGAGGCCCGCTCCCGGGTCACAGACCCGTCGAACCGTTTGGCTAGGACGTCGAAGCCGATGCTGTCGGCTATCGCCTCCAGCTGCTCCGCCGTGATGACGGGCCGGTCATTCGCCATAGCCGTCTCCTCACTGACGATGGCTTCATACCGCTCCTGCCACATGGCCTCCAACTCCTCCTCAGTGGCCGAGGGGTCCTCCCTGCGCCAGGTCTCAAGCCAGTCCTGATGCTCCTGCTCACTGAGCCGGTCGCTGGAGGCCGGGTCGAACGCTGCCGGGGCGCTGCCGGCATGCACGGCCACATCGATATAGGCCCCGTCCGTCTCCAGGAGCATCAGGGACTGGTCCGTGCCCATCACCAGGTCCACAGTCTCGCAGGAATCGGTGGTGTAGCTCCACTCCGCATAGTCCGTGGGGACTGAGCCCGAGATCCGGGCGAAGGAGCCCTTGACGCTGACGAACAGCGTACCGTCCAGGTCATCCGTGCCAAAGTCGATGGCCTCCAGCTTGAAGGTCCCGTCGTTGTAGAGATAGCCGCCGCCTCCGGCCCCCTCCGGCAGGAAGGGCTCCGTGCCCAGGGCGTCGTAGACCTCCTCGGGAGCGTAGATGGCGTGCATGTCCTCCAGGGGCGTCAGGCCGTACTTTGCCATGATCTCGTCCAGCTTCTCCGCCTGGTTTTTGAAGGGCGCGTCGTACAGGGCGGCGTAGTTTTTCTCCGTCTCGTAGTAGCTGTCGTCGTTGTCAACGGAAGAAAAGTCGGTGGGGTTTTCCTCCTGCCACTGCTCCCATTCCACATATGCCTCATACTCCGGCGTGCCCTGATAGCCCACCATGGACAGCCGGGCCGGTTCGGGCGGCACGGTCTTTTCAGCCGCCTCTCCGGGCGCCACGGTGGCGGGCGGCTCGATGATATAATCCTCCACGCTTGCCATGTACGCGGCATAGGCGGTGACGGACAATGCCAACACCAATGCCGCCGCCAGGGCCAGGGTGAGCATGCGTTTCGTCGTTTTATTGGTCTTCATATCCTGCTCCTTTCTCAGGGACGCCTTCACCTGCCGGAGAAGGGCCTGGTCCGGGGCCTCCACGCCCCCCAGGGCGCGGCGGAGCAGTGCGTCGGTCTTTCGCGCGTCATTCATCTTCGTCCGCCAATCCTTTCTCCACCAGTCCCCGCGCCGTGTGCAGCCGGTGCTTCACCGTGCCCACAGGCAGGGAGAGCGTCAATGCGATGTCGTTTACTCTCATTTCCGCGGAATAGTACAGCACCAGCGGCAGGCGGTATTTCTCCGGCAGCGCGGCCACAAGCTCCCGCACCCGCCGCTCCTCCTCCCGAGCGAGAAGGCTGGCCTCCGGGTCGTCCCCGCCGGGGACGGTCTGGTCCAGAAGGGGCTCTGTGGGCGCGACCCGCTCCCGCCGGGCGATCTTCCTCTTGCGGCTGCGCCACAGGCTCAATGCCGTGGAATACAGCGCCCGTCTGGGGTCCTCCGCCAGCCTTTGGGGCCTTTCCAGCGCTTTTAAAAAGGTGTCCTGGAAAAGGTCCTCGGCGTCCTCTCTGGAAAAGGCCAGGCTCCGGCAGAACCGGTATACCGCCGGGCCGTACGCGTCCACGAGACGGTCCGTATCCACTTTCGCGCGCAAGTCGTTCACAGGCCGTCTCCTTTCCGCTGGTGTGTACGCCTATATATCGCCGCGGGACGTCGTTTGGTTCCCGTTGTTGACGAAAAAAGTTTCTTATGCTATAATGTTAACTTGATTTCATGTGAGAAAGCAAGAGGTGGTTTTTCCAAATGGATGATGGCAGTTGGCTGTCTATCCTGTTTTTGCTTGTTCTCGTGGGCATGGCCATGTACTTCGCCTTCGCGGAGACGGCCTTCGCCTCCGTGTCCAGAAACCGCATCAAGGTCCGCCAGGAAAAGGGCGACCACCGGGCCAAAAAGGCCATGTGGGTGCTGGACAACTTTGACCGGGCCATCACGACCATCCTCATCGGCACCAACATCGCCCATCTGTCGGCGGCGGCGGTGGTGACGGTGTTCGTGACCCACCACTGGGGCATGAAGGCCGTGGCCTGGGGAACGGTCGTCACCACGCTGGTATTGTTCTTCGTCGGGGAGATGCTCCCCAAGACCATAGCCAAAAAATACAGCGAGCGGTTCAGTCTGGGTACCGCCGGTTCGCTGTGCTTTTTTATGCACTTTTTCGCCCCCGTCTCGGCGGTGCTCACCGCCATCGGCCAGGCCGCGGCCAAGCTCTCCAAGGGCGAGGGCGAGGTGTCCGTGACGGAGGACGAGCTCTACGACCTGATCGAGGACATGACCGACGCGGGCAGCCTGGACGAAGAACAGGGCGATCTTGTCCAGTCCGCGCTGGAATTTGCCGACATCACCGTGGAGCATGTGCTCACCGCCCGGGTGGATATGGCGGCGGTGGACGTGTCCTGGCCGCCGGAAAAGGTCCTGGCATTCATCCGCTCCCAGCGGCACACCCGTCTGCCCGTCTACGAGGGCGACACGGACCATATCATAGGCATTTTGCAGATCCGCAAGTACATCAAGGCATGGCTGGCCCAGGGCGGCGCGGTGGACCTGCGCGGGCTTCTGGACGCGGCCTACTTCGTGCCCGCCACCACCAAGGTGGACGACCTGCTGCCGGAGCTGAGCCGGAACCGGCTGAATATGGCCGTGGTCACCGACGCCTGGGGAGGCACATTGGGCGTGGTGACCGTGGAGGACATCCTGGAGGAGCTGGTGGGCGAGATCTGGGACGAGGAGGACGAGGTGGAGGAGTACTTCCGGCCCATCGGCGGCGGCCGGTACGAGGCCGACGGCAGGCTGGATGTGGCGGAGCTTTTCGAGCGGCTGGACTGGAAGGACCCAGAGGACGACGAGGCGCTTATCCACAAACCCCTGGCCGAGTGGACATTGGAGCACTTCGACCTGATGCCCGCCCAGCGGGATACCTTCACCTACCACGACCTGGAATTCACCGTCTCCGACGTGTACCGTCACCGCATCCGCAAGCTGACGGTCCGGCGGCTGCCCCAGGCAGCTGAGGAAGGGGGCGAGGCGAAATGACGGCATACGTACTGGCGCTGCTGGTGTGTCTGGCCCTGTCGGCGTTTTTCTCCGCCTCGGAGATGGCCCTGTCCGCCGCCAACCGGCTCCGGCTGGAGGGCGCGGCGGAGGACGGGGACCGTTCCGCGAAAACGGCTCTGGCCCTGCTGGACGATTTCGACAAGGCCCTGGGGGCCATCCTGATCGGCAACAACCTGGTGAACGTGGCGGCCAGCTCCATCAGCTCCGTCATCGCCATCACCGTGGCGGTCCGCGCCGGCGTGGCGGAGGGGCTGTGCTCCACGGCGGCCACGGTGCTGGTGACGGTGCTGGTCATCATCTTCGGGGAGACCATGCCGAAAATTCTCGCCAAGAAAAACGCCAACCGGCTCACCCTGGCCGTGGCGGGACCCATCCGGGCCCTGGCCGTGGCGCTCTCGCCGCTGGTGTGGTGCGCGGTGAGCCTGACACGGCTCATCACCAGGCCCTTCAAGGGCGAGCAGCCCGAAGACGTCCAGGAGGCGGCGGTGGAGGAGCTGCAATCCATCATCGAGACCGCCCAGGACGAGGACGTGCTGGACGACGACCGGGGCGAGCTTTTGCGCTCCGCCCTGGACTTTGGCGACGTGTCCGCCAGCCAGGCCATGACCGCCCGGGTGGATATGATGGCCCTGGACATCGAGGACAGCCTGGAGGATATCCTGAAGCAGGTGGACGATATCCCCTACTCCCGGCTGCCGGTCTACGAGGGGGATACGGACAACATCATCGGCGTGCTGCATCTGAACAGTCTGTACCGGGCCCTGCTGGAGGGCGGAGATATCGACGTCCGCTCCCTTCTCACCGAGCCCTGCTTCGTGTACAAGACCGTGAAGCTGCCCAATCTGCTGGAGGAACTGCGGAAGCGCCAGACCCACCTGGCCATCGTCACGGACGAGTACGGCGGCACCGCGGGCGTCATCACCATGGAGGACGTGCTGGAGTACCTGGTGGGCGACATCTGGGACGAGACGGACCAGGTGGAGCAGGAGATCGTAAAGACCTCCGAGGACAGCTGGGAGCTGGACGGGGATCTGCCCATCGAGGACTTTTTGGAGCTGGTGGACCTGGACGGGGAGACCTTCGACTTCGAGAGCGAGACCGTGGGCGGCTGGGTCATGGAGCTGAACGAGGGCTACGCCCCGCCGGGCTGCACCGTCGCCCACGGGGATCTGGAGATCACGGTCCTGGAGGCCGACGGCAAGCGGGTGGAGAAGGTCCGCGCCGTGCGAAAGCCCCGGCAGGAGGAATAAGCATCCATATGAAACGCCTCCCTCTGACGAGGGAGGTGGCACGGCGAAGCCGTGACGGAGGGAGAGATACGCCAGCAGCGGAATTAACTTGTCTCTCCCCCAGTCAGCGCCAAGGCGCTGACAGCCCCCTCGTCAGAGGGGGCCTAAAGAGGACCGGATCGAAACGTCTCCCCTTGCACAGGGGAGGCGTTCGATATGGTATCGCCTTTGGCGCAAAAAAAGAAAACCCCCGAAGCAGGAGCTTCGGGGGCCGACTTTTTACGGAAAGATCACACCGCGCGCTGGACCTTGCCGCTGCGCAGGCAGCGGGTGCACACGTACACATGCTGGGGCTTCCCATCCACGACCGCCTTTACGCGCTTCACGTTGGGCTTCCACATGCGGTTGGAACGCCGGTGGGAGTGGCTGACCTTGATGCCGAAAGTCACGCCTTTTCCGCAAACCTCACATTTTGCCATCGTAATCAGCTCCTTCCTACTGCCCGGAGGACAGCTTTCATATAATAACAGACGGCCCGGCAAAATGCAAGCATTTTTTTCACTTCCGGAAAAAACTTGAAAAAATCCCCCGTTTGCGATTGCGGAAAGGGATGGTTATGTATTAAAATAGAATCGAATAATTATAGGAAATGGGGTGCCCCATCGTTATGCGATATGACGTGAAGCTTTCCCTGATCGCCCAGGAGCGGGAGCTGCATCTGAAGGTGGTCTACGCCTCCACGGACTATGAGACCATCCGCATCCACTCGGTGGACCTGAACCGGCCCGGCATCCAGCTCATGGGATACCTGAAGCACTTCGACGCCTCCCGCCTGCAGGTCATCGGCATCAGCGAGACCACCATGATGGAGGAGCTGGACCACGAGCGGCGGCTGGCGGGCTTCGAGGCGGTGATGCGCCAGCACGTGCCCGGCGTCATCATCGCCCACGACGAGGCCATCCTGCCCGAGTGCCTGGAGATGGCCCAGAAGTACAATGTGAGCCTTCTCACCACCGACATGGACACCTCGGAGTTTTACGCCCGGCTCATCGGCTCCCTGCGCTACCACCTGGCCCCCCGGGAGACCATCCACGGGGTGCTCATGGAGGTCTACGGCGAGGGCATGCTCATCATCGGCGACTCCGGCGTGGGCAAGTCCGAGACCGCCCTGGGCCTTCTGAAGCAGGGCCACCGGCTCATCGCCGACGACGCGGTGGAGATATTGCGCACGTCCAGCTTCCAGCTGGAGGGCCGCTCCCCCGCCCTCATCCAGCACTTCATGGAGCTGCGGGGCATCGGCGTCATCAACGTTCCCAGCGTGTTCGGCGTGGGCGCCATCAAGATGAGCTGCCCCATCGACCTGGTGGTGGAGATGGAGCTGTGGGACAACAACAAGCACTATGACCGGCTGGGGCTGGACACCAAAACGGCGGAATATCTGGGCGTGAGCGTGCCGGTGGTGACCATCCCGGTCCGCTCCGGACGGAACCTGGCCGCCATTTTGGAGCTGGCCGCGCTGACCAACCGGCAGAAAAAGACTGGCTACAACGCCGCCGAGGACCTGGCCCGCCGGGTGGACCAGAGCGTAGACTTAGGAATCGAATTTTAATCGATCACCATAAAGAGCGGCGAAGCCGCACATTATGGAAGGCTCCCTTGTGTAAAGGGAGCTGTCAGCACCGAAGGTGCTGACTGAGGGATTGCTTGATAGACCAGGCCCGTTGAACGCACCGCTCTATGAATCAACCTCTCCGTCCGCCTTCGGCGGCCACCTCCCATCGGGGTCCCCAAAAGGCACGCCTGCCTTTTGGGGAGAGGAGGAGCCGCGTCGTACCTGAGCCCTGCCGCTCTGCGGCAGGGGGAAGCCTACGGCGCGAGCGACGACGACTGTGAGGCTTTTATGGAGCACCTTTCCCTTCTTTTGAACGACATCCGAAAAGCGCTGCCGGGGCTGGACCTGCGGGAAGACGAGCCCATGGCCGAGCACTGCTCCTTTAAGATCGGCGGTCCGGCGGCGGCCATGGCCCTGCCCCGGTCGGCCGAGGAGCTGGAGGAGCTGTGCGCGCATCTTCGCGCCGCCGGGGTCCGGCCCCTTCTCATCGGCAACGGCACCAACATCCTGCCCCCCGACGAGGGCCTGGGCCGGTTCGTCATCGCCACCTGCCCCGGCGTGGGCCGGGTGGAGGCGTCCGGCGACAGTCTCACGGCGGACTGCGGCGCCACCCTGGCCGCCGCTGCCATGGCGGCGGCGGAGGCGGGCCTTACGGGCCTGGAATTTTCCCACGGCATCCCCGGCAGCGTGGGCGGCGGCGTCATCATGAACGCCGGGGCCTACGGGGGGGAGCTGAAGGACGCGGTAGCCCGGACCGAATATCTGGACGAGGACCTGGTCCGGAGGACCGTCGCCGGTCCCGAGCACGAATTTTCCTACCGGCACAGCGTCTTTTCTGGGCGGACGGTGGTGCTGCTGCGGACCCGCTTTGTTCTCGCCCCCGGCGACAGGGACGCCATCCATGGCAAAATGCGGGAGCTGGCCGCCAGACGCCGGGCCAGCCAGCCTCTGGAAATGCCCTCCGCCGGCAGCACCTTCAAGCGGCCCGCGGGCGGGTACGCTTCCGCCCTCATCGACCAGGCGGGGCTGCGGGGCTTTTCCATCGGCGGGGCGCGGGTGTCGGAAAAGCACGCGGGCTTCGTGGTGAACGCGGGCGGCGCCACCTGCGCCGACGTGCTGCGGCTGATGGAGCACATACAAAAGACGGTCTACGCCCGGTCCGGCATCGAGCTGGAGCCGGAGGTCCTGGTCCTGGGGAGGTAAGCATGGAATTTCTCATCATCACCGGTCTGTCCGGGGCGGGCAAGACCCGCGCGGCGGACGTCTGCGAGGATCTGGGCTACTACTGCGTGGACAATCTTCCGGCGGCGCTGCTGGGCCGGTTCGCGGCCCTGTGTCTGGCCACTCGGGGCCGGTATGAGCGGGTGGCCCTGGTGATGGACGTGCGCAGCGTGTCAACCTGCGAGGAGCTGGACGCGGCGCTGGACGAGCTGCGGGCGCTGGACTGCCAGGTGCGCATCCTCTATCTGGAGGCGGACACGGCCACGCTGCTGCGCCGGTACAAGGAGTCCCGGCGGCCCCATCCTCTGGGCCAGCCGGGGGAGCCCATCCGCCAGGCCGTGGAGCGGGAGCGGGAATTTCTCGCGCCGGTGCGGACACGGGCGGATTTCATCATCCAGACCGATTCCGCGCCCCTGAACCGGCTCAAGGCCAAGATCTGCGAGTGCATCCAGCCGGAGGACCGGAGCTTCGCCGTGAATATCCTCTCCTTTGGCTACAAGAAGGGCATCCCGCCGGAGGCGGACCTGGTGTTCGACGTGCGGTGCCTGCCCAACCCCTTTTACGAGCCGGACCTGCAGTACCTGTCCGGCCTGGACGGACCGGTGGCGGACTATGTGTTCCGCAACGGGAACGCCCAGGCGCTGCTCGGGAAGCTCACGGACCTGCTGGAGTTCTTGCTCCCGCTGTACGAGGTGGACCGGCGGGAGCTGACCGTGGCCATCGGCTGCACCGGCGGCCACCACCGGAGCGTGGCCATGGCCCAGGCGCTGGGACAGGCTCTGGAGGACAAGTGCCGGTTGGTGAACGTCCAGCACAGAGACCTGGAGGCATAAATAAAGCCTCCCCTGTGCAAGGGGAGGTGGGCCGCCGTAAGGCGGCTCGGAGGGGTTGTCTGTCATCCGACGCAACAATCCCCCAGTCAGCGCTTCGCGCTGCCAGCCCCCTTTGCACAAGGGGGCCTAAGAGGTTGGGATTTGAAATGAGCTTTTCATCGGACGTAAAAACCGAACTGTGCCGGGAGCCGCCCGTCAAGCGGTGCTGCGCCCTGGCGGAGGCATATGGCGCGCTGCTGTACGCCAACGCCTTTTCCCCCGCCCAGATCCGCATCATGACGGAAAACGACGCCTTTGCCGCCCGGCTGCCCCGGCTGTTCCACCGGGCCTTCTCGGTGGATTTCGACGCGGTCCCTCCGCCGGAGGCGTCCGGCAAGCGCTCCTTCCTCATCACGGACCGGGACAAGCTCCGTACCATATTCGCCGCCTTCGGCTACGACCCGGCCCGGACGGTGGTCCACCACATCAATCTGGCGGTGGTGGAATCCGACTGCGACCGGACGGCCTTTCTGCGGGGGGCGTTCCTGGCGGGGGGCAGCGTCACGGACCCGGCCAGGGGCTATCATCTGGAGCTGGCCACCGGCCATGAGAGCGTGTGCCGGGAGGTCCGGGCCCTGCTGCTGGATATGGGCTTCGAGCCGCGGGAGGTGAGCCGGGGCGGCCGCTGGATCACATATTTTAAAAAGAGCGACGCCATCGAGGACCTGCTCACCACCCTGGGCGCGCCCCTGTCCGCCATGGGCGTGATGCAGGCCAAGGTGGAAAAGCACATGACAAACGCCATGAACCGCATCACCAACTGCGACATGGCCAACGCCGACAAGGTCACCGGCGCGGCGGCGGAGCAGCTGGCCGCCATCCGGACCATCGAGGCCGGGACTGGCCTGGACGGGCTGCCGCCCGCCCTGCAGGAGGCGGCGCTGCTGCGCATCGCGAACCCCTCCTGCTCCCTCGCGGACCTGGCCCAGCTGGCCTATCCCCCCGTCACGAAAAGCTGCATGAACCACCGTTTGAGAAAATTGGTCGAGCTGAGCCATAATATGGAATAAGGAGGCCGCCATGTCCTTCGTAACTGCTGTCAAAACCAGTTTTGACAGCAATGATTGAAACTGCGAGGGGAAAGTGAATTCCCCCTCGCAGAAAGTCAAAATCCTGCCGTACCGCGGATTTCGACTTTGACGCGCGGGAATGCCGCGCGGCTCGCCCTGACCGGGCTTCGCTCTTACCTGCCTATCAATTGACAGTATAAAGGAGAACGCCATGTCCTTCGTACACCTGCACGTACACAGCGAATACAGCCTTCTGGACGGGGCCTGCCGCATCGACGAGATGGCCAAGCGGGCCAAGGAGATGGGCCAGGAGGCCCTGGCCATCACCGACCACGGGGTGATGTACGGCGTGGTGGACTTTTACCGGGCCTGCCGGGCGGCAGGGGTCAAGCCCATCATCGGCTGCGAGGTGTACGTGGCCCCCAGGGGCAGGACGGACAAGGAATACGGCCTGGACAACAACTACTCCCACCTGATCCTCCTGTGCAGAAACGAGACGGGCTACCACAACCTGTGCAAGCTGGTCAGCGAGGGCTTTGTGAACGGGTTCTATATCCGGCCCCGGATCGACTGGGAGCTGCTGCACCAGCACGCCGAGGGGCTCATCTGCCTGTCCGCGTGCCTGGCGGGAGACATCCCCCAGAAGCTCGTGAACGGCCAGTACGAGGCGGCCAAGGCCAGGGCCCTGGAGCTTCGGGAGCTGTTCGGCGAGGACGGCTTTTACCTGGAGCTGCAGGACCACGGCATCCCCGACGAGCACCAGGCCGCCCTGGGCCTTATCCGCATCCACAACGAGACCGGCATCCCCCTGGCGGTCACCAACGACGCCCACTATCTGCGCCGGGAGGACGCCCGCATCCAGGACGTGCTCATGTGCATCCAGACCGGCAAGACCGTGGACGACCCGGACCGGATGAAGTTCGAGAGTCAGGAGCTGTACCTCAAGAGCGAGGAGGAGATGCGCGCGCTCTTCCCCGACCTGCCCGAGGCATACGACAACACGGTCAGGATCGCGGAGCTTTGCGATTTCGACTTCGAGTTCGGCCACTATCACCTGCCCCAGTTCCAGCTCCCCGAGGGGGAGACGGACAGCTTCGCTTTCCTGCACAGGCTCTGCTACGAGGGCCTTGCCCAGCGCTATCCCGGCTACGGCAAAGACCTGTCCGACAGGCTGGACTATGAGCTGGGCGTCATCCGCCAGATGGGCTTCGTGGACTACTTCCTCATCGTCTGGGACTTCATCTCCTTCGCCAAAGGCGCCGGTATCCCGGTGGGGCCGGGCCGTGGCTCCGGCGCCGGGTCCATCGTCAGCTATACCCTGCACATCACCGACGTGGACCCCATCAAGTACAAGCTCTTCTTCGAGCGGTTCCTGAACCCCGAGCGGGTCACCATGCCGGATATCGACATGGACTTCTGCGTCCGCCGCCGGGGCGAAGTCATCGATTATGTCAACCAAAAATACGGCTCGGACCATGTAGCTCAGATCGTGACCTTCGGCACCATGGCGGCCCGGGCCTCCATCCGGGACGTGGGAAGGGTCCTGAACGTGGGCTACGGGGAGACGGACGCGGTGGCGAAAAACGTTCCCTTCGCGCCGGGTATGACTTTGGACGAGGCTCTGCGGCTTTCCAAGCCCCTGAAGGACATGTACGAGGGCGACGAGAAGATCAAAAACCTCATCGACACCGCCCGTGCCCTGGAGGGCATGCCCCGCAACGCCTCCACCCACGCGGCGGGCGTGGTCATCACGGCAAAGCCTCTGACGGACTATGTGCCCCTCTCCCGCAACGACGACACGGTGGTCTGCCAGTTCGGCATGGTGACGCTGGAGCAGCTGGGTCTTTTGAAGATGGACTTTCTGGGGCTGCGGAACCTGACGGTGCTGGAGGACGCGGCGGAGCTGGTCCGCCGGACGGACCCCTCCTTCCGGGTGGACGCCATGCCCGAGGACGACCCGGACACCTTCCGGATGCTCACCGAGGGCAAGACCAGCGGCGTGTTCCAGCTGGAGTCGGCGGGCATGACCGGGGTGTGCGTGGGGCTCAAGCCCCGGTCCATTGAGGACATCACCGCCGTCATCGCCCTGTACCGCCCCGGTCCCATGGAGTCCATCCCCCGGTTTTTGGAGTGCGCGGCAAACCCGGACCGGGTCACCTATAAGCACGAGCTGCTGCGGCCCATCCTGGACGTGACCTACGGCTGCATCGTCTATCAGGAGCAGGTCATCAGCATCTTCCAGCGCCTGGCGGGCTTCTCCCTGGGTCAGGCGGACCTGATCCGCCGGGCCATGAGCAAGAAAAAGCACGACGTGATCGACGCCGAGCGCCGCGCCTTCGTCTACGGGGACCCGGACCGGAGCATCCCCGGCTGCCTTGCCAACGGGGTCAGCGAGGCCGTGGCCAACAGCATCTACGACGAGATACTGGATTTCGCCTCCTACGCCTTCAACAAGGCCCACGCGGTGTGCTACGCCATCGTGGCCTATCGGACCGCCTGGATGAAGTGCCACTGGCCGAAGGAGTACATGGCGGCGCTTTTGACCAGCGTGCTGGACTGGTCCGGCAAGGTGGCGGAATACATCGCCGAGTGCCGGACCATGGGCATCGACCTGCTGCCCCCGGACGTGAACGAGTCCGACGCGGACTTCACCGTGGCGGGGGGCAACATCCGCTTCGGTCTGGCGGCGGTGAAGGGCGTGGGCCGGGGCTTCGTCCAGCAGCTCATGGCGGAGCGGGAGTCCGGCGGGCCGTTCACCGCCTTCGACGAGTTCTGTCGGCGGATGTACGGCAAGGAGCTGAACCGCCGACCGGTGGAGAGCCTGATCCGGGCCGGAGCCTTTGACTCCATGGGCTACAAGCGCCGGGCGCTGCTGCAGGCGCTGGACAAGGTCCTGGACGGGGTCAACAGCGCCGGGCGGAAAAATCTGGCCGGGCAGCTGGACCTGTTCTCCATGGATACGGACGACGAGCCGGTCTCCACGCTGGAGCTGCCCGACGTGGAGGAGTTCTCCGCCGCAGAGAAGATGGCCATGGAAAAGCAGACCACGGGCCTTTACCTCACCGGCCACCCCATGGACGGCTACCGGGAGGCGGTGCAAAAGCTGGGGGCCGCCTCCATCGGCGCCATATTGGAGGACTTCACCGGGGACGAAGGGCCCCGCCGCTTCCAGGACGGACAGCAGGTCATCCTGGCGGGGGTGGTGGCCGCCGCCCGGACCCGGACCACGAAAAACAACACCCTCATGAGCTACGTGACGCTGGAGGACGACACCGGCTCCATGGAGCTGCTGGCCTTCCAGCGGGCCCTGGACCAGGGGGGCGGCTACCTGCGGGAGAACGCCGCCGTGTGCTGCACGGGGCGCATCTCCGTCCGGGACGAGAAGGACCCCCAGCTGATGCTGGACGCGGTCTATCCACTGGACGGGCTGGAGGATAAGACCATCGCCGCCATCAAAAAGGCCGCCAGCGACGGAGGCTACGCGGCCCGCCGGACGCCGCCTCCACAGGCCCCGGCTCAGCCGGGCGCGAGGACCCTCTGGGTCCGGCTGCCCAGCAGGGACGACCCCGCCTTCCGGCGCATCGGGCTGGTGCTGACCATGTTCCCCGGCACGGAGAGCATGGTGGTCTATTTCGCGGACACGAAAAAGCGCCTGGGCGCCCGGTGCGGCATCCACCCGGCCCTGGTGGAGGAGCTCACGGAGCTGCTGGGCGCGGAAAACGTGGTCATTAAATAACACAAATTTGTAATTGCGAGGATAAAGCCATACAAGACACGACGGTAAAAAAGGAACGGGCCGCCCTGGCGGGGCTGGCGGCAGCCAGCATGGACGCGGCGGAGCGCAGCGACGAGGTGAGCATGGACGAGCTGTGGCAGTTGGCCCAGACCGCCGGTGCGGAGCCGGTGTGCACCGTGCTGCAGACCAGGGACAAGCCGGACCCACACAGCTTTCTTGGCATGGGCAAGGTCCAGGAGCTCAAAGAGCTCATTGATAACGAGGAATGCGACCTGGCCGTTTTCGACAACGACCTGACCCCCTCCCAGGCACGGGTGCTGGAGGAGGCCCTGGGCGTCCGGGTGCTGGACCGGACCGGGCTCATTCTGGACATCTTCGCCCAGCGGGCCCGCACGAAAGAGGGCAAGCTGCAGGTGGAGCTGGCCCAGTACCGGTATCTGCTGCCCCGGCTCACGGGCATGTGGACCCACCTGAAACGCCAGGCAGGCACCTCCGCCCCCATCGGCACCCGGGGCCCCGGCGAGACCCAGCTGGAGACCGACCGGCGGCACATCCGCCGCCGCATCCAAAAGCTGGCCCAGGAGCTGGAGCAGGTCCGGCGGGTCCGGAGCACCCAGCGCCGCCAGCGGGAGCGCAACGCCCTGCCGGTGGTGGCCCTGGTGGGCTATACCAACGCGGGCAAGAGCACCCTTCTCAACACCCTGACCGGGGACAGCATCCAGACCGGGGACCGGCTGTTCGACACCCTGGACACCACCACCCGGAAGCTGGACCTTGCCGAGGGCGGCCAGGCCCTTCTCTCCGACACGGTGGGCTTCATCCGCAAGCTGCCCACGGAGCTGGTGGACGCCTTCAAGGCCACGCTGGAGGAGCTCGCCTACGCGGACCTTCTGCTGCATGTCATCGATATCTCCAACCCGGACTGGGAGACCCAGGCCCGTGTGGTGGACGATCTCATCGAGCGGCTGGGGGCGGGACAGACCCCCTGTTTGAAGGTCTTCAACAAGTGCGACGCCTACTTCGGCCGTCTCCCGGCGGGCGAGGACGAGATCTGCGTCTGCGCCCGGACCGGGGAGGGCACCGGAGCGCTGCTGTACGCCATCGGTCGGAAGCTGGGCGGGGACCTGACCAGGATGGAGCTGGCCATCCCCTACGGCAAGACCGCCCTGGTGGAGCGGCTGCGCCGGGAGGCCAACGTGCTGGACATGGAGTATACCGAGCAGGGCGTCCGGGTGCTGGCGGTGGTCCGGCCCGCGCTGCGGGAGGAACTGCGGCCCTACGAGGTCCATCCCCATGGGTGAGCGGCGGAAGCTGGCCGGATACGGCGCCGGAGAATACGAGGAAAAGCGCTCCCGGTTCATCGGGGAGATGTTCCCCGTATCCGACGAGGCCCAGGCCCGCGAATTTCTTACCCAGGTGAAGAAAAAATACCCCGACGCCCGGCACCACTGCTGGGCCTGGGTGTTGCCGGACGGGTCCTGCCGCTGGTCCGACGACGGAGAGCCGGGCGGCACCGCCGGGGGACCCATGGCGGCGGTGTTGAAGGGCGCGGACCTATACGGGGCCCTGTGCGTGGTGACCCGGTACTTCGGCGGCACGCTTCTGGGAAGCGGCGGACTGGTCCGGGCCTATTCCAAGGCGGCGGCCCTGGCCCTGACCGACGCGGGGACCGAGCCGGACCCGGAGAAGGCTCAGCTTCAGGTGTCCTGCCCCTGGGCCAGTCTGGATAAGCTCCACCGGCTGGTCCGGGAGTTCGACGGGGCGCTGCTGGCCTCCGACTACGAATCCGACCCGGAAAAGGCCACGCTCACCGTGGAGCTGCCAGCGGAGCAGACCGGGGACTTCACCCGCCGGGTCACCGACGCCACCGGCGGCCGCGCGGCGGTGAAGGCGTGAACTGGCTTTCCATAGGGAAAAAATTTTAAATTTTCTCCGCGCAAAAAAGGGAAAACGGCGTCCGACGGCGTATAAAGGTATTGCAAAATGATTTGCGATACCTTTTTACATATGAGGCGCTTATCATGCCCACGTACCGGGAGCTCCGCCAGGAGCAGGAAAAACACATCATCGGGCCCTACGGGACCCTGTCGTCCGCCAGCCGAGGCCGACCCGTGCCGGAGCCGGAGGACGCCGTGCGCACCTGTTTCCAACGGGACGTGGACCGGGTGACCCACTCCAAGGCCTTCCGCCGCCTGCGGCACAAGACCCAGGTCTTTTTGCAGCCCGAGGGCGACCACTACCGGACCCGCCTGACCCACACCCTGGAGGTGGCCCGCATCGCCCGGACCATTGCCCGGGCCCTGGCCTTGAACGAAGATTTGACCGAGGCCATCAGCCTGGGCCACGATCTGGGCCACACCCCCTTCGGCCACGCCGGAGAGCGGGCATTGCGGGACATCACCGGTTCCTTTCACCACTACGAGCAGAGCCTGCGGGTGGTGGACAAGCTGGAGAAGGACGGCAAGGGCCTGAACCTGTGCCAGGAGACCCGCATGGGCATCCTCAACCACACCACCGGCCAGCCGAGGGACACGCTGGAGGCGGACGTGGTGCGGCTTTCCGACCACATCGCCTATCTCAACCACGACCTGGACGACGCCCAGCGGGCCGGGATCGTGCTGCCGGAGGACGTACCGGAGATCATCCGCGTCCGGGTGGGCACCCGCAACTCTCAGCGCATCAACGCCATGGTGACGGACGCCATCGAAAACAGCGCCGCCGGTGCCGTGGCATTCTCCCCCGCCATGGCCGAGGCCTACGCGGCCTTTGAGGAATTTATGTACGCGGCGGTGTATCGCAACCCCACCGCCAAGGGGGAGGAGTCCAAGGTCAAGGGCATCCTGGCCCCCATCATGGACTATTACACCGGCCATGTGGAAAAGCTGCCGCCGGAATTTCTCGCCATCGCCGAGGCAGAGGGCCCTACCGTGGCCGTCACCGATTACGTCTCCGGCATGACGGACAGCTACGCCATATCCACGTTTGAGAATTTGTTCATCCCGGCGAGCTGGAGCGTAAAGTAATTGGGCGTTCCAAAGCCTCCCCTGTGCAAGGGGAGCGCAAAACGGGGCCCCCAAAAGGCACGCTTGCCTTTTGGGGAGAGGAGGAGCCGCTGGCTATCCGAGATTCGCCGCTTGCGGCAAATCCCGGCCTAGCCATGCGAGCTCCGACGAGGAGGTGACCACATATGCCGTTTTCCGAGGATTTTCTGGAGGAGTTGAGCCGCCGGAACGACATCGTGGACGTGGTCAGTTCCTATGTGCCGCTCACAAAGCGCAGCGGCGCCAACCAGTTCGGCCTGTGCCCCTTCCACGGGGAAAAGACCCCCTCCTTCGCCGTCAACAGCGAGAAGCAGATCTACCACTGCTTCGGCTGTGGCAAGGGCGGCAGCGTCATCAACTTCATCATGGAGATCGAAAACCTCTCCTTCCCGGACGCGGTGCAGTTTTTGGCCCGCCGGGCGGGGATGGAGGTACCGGAAGAGGATCACGACCCCAACCGGGGCAAGCGGACCCGGATGCTGGAGTTGAACCGGGACGCGGCCCGGTTCTTCCACGCCCAGCTCATGGCCGATACAGGCCGGGCGGGACAGGACTATGTGGCAAAGCGGGGCATCGTGAACATGGTCAAGCCCTTCGGTCTGGGCTTCGCGCCGGACAGCTGGCAGAGTCTCACCGACGCCATGACCCGAAAGGGCTATACCCGCCAGGAGCTCCTGGACGCGGGGCTGGCCCGCGTGGGCAAGAGCGGCGGTCTTTACGACTATTTTCGCAATCGCCTCATGTTTCCCGTCATCGACGTGCGGGGCAACGTCATAGGCTTCTCAGGACGCATTCTGGGCGACGGGGAGCCCAAATACCTCAACAGCCCCGATACGCTGGTCTACAGCAAGAGCCGCAGTCTTTTCGCCCTGAATCTGGCTAAAAAGTCCAAAAACGGATATATTCTTCTCGCGGAGGGCAATATAGACGTGGTGAGCCTGCATCAGGCCGGGTTCGACAGCGCGGTGGCCAGTCTGGGCACGTCCCTGACCCCGGACCAGGCCCGGCTCATGAGCCGGTATACCTCCCAGGTCGTCATCGCCTACGACAACGACGCCGCCGGACAGAAGGCCGCCCAGCGGGCCATCGGCATCCTGCAGCCCCTGGACCTGAAAATAAAGGTGGTGAAGCTCCCCGGCGCCAAGGACCCGGACGAGTTCATCCAGGCCAACGGCCCCCAGGCCTTCCGGGACCTTTTGGAACGCAGCGGCAACCAGGTGGAGTACCGGCTGGAGCAGACGGCGGCGGAATTCGACCTTTCCACCGACGCCGGACGGGTGGGATACTTAAAAGCCTCCGCCAAGCTCATCGCCTCCCTGCCGGGCAGCGTGGAGCGGGAGATATACGGCCTGCGAGCCGCGGAAAAGGCGGGCGTATCCAGGGACGCGTTCCTGGGCGAGGTGGCCAGGGTCCGGCGGCAGAGCGCCTCCGCCGCCCGAAGGCAGCGGGACAAGGACGCCGCCGCGCCTGTCCGGGCCGCCCAGCCCAGAGACCGGGACCTGCGGTATGAAAACGTCCGCAGCGCCGTGGCGGAGGAAGGCGTGCTGAACCTGCTGTGCCGCTTTCCGGAGCAGTTCGGCGACCTGCCCCTCACGGGCGGGGATTTCACCTCCCCCGCTCTGGGCGGGCTGTACGACGCCATCATCCAGCGGGTGCGCCACGGCAGGAGCATGTCCCTGGCCGCGCTGGGCCAGCAGTTTTCCCAGGAGGAACTGACGCTCCTTGCCGGTATCCTCCAGCGGGACGAGATCCCGCCGGAAGCCGCCCGGCAGGCCATGGACGATTACATAAACAAGATACGCACAGAAAAAGACCGGGCCACCCGAGCGGACGATCTGCGGGGGTACGCCGAAAAGCTGAAACAAACGAAAGGGTATGGTTATAAAGATGGCTGACGAGAAAATGACGACGCCCGAGGCGGAGGCTCTGCCCACGGAGCAGGAGCCCGCCGCGCCTGCGGAAACGCCCGCCCCCAAGAAGAAGTCCTCCAAAAAGAGCGCGGCGCCCGCGCCGGAAGCTCCGGCGGAGGAGGTCCCCGCCGCTCCCGCCCCTGCCGCCGACGAGGCGGAGGCCCCGGCGGAAAAATCCAAGGAGGAGAAGATCGCCGAGCTCATCGAAAAAGGGAAAAAAGCCGGGAAGCTCACCAGCAAGGAGCTTTCCGACGTGCTGGACAACATGGGCCTGGGCCCCGAGGAGCTGGACGCCGTATACGACCAGCTGGAGGACCTGGGCATCGACACGGCCGGAGACGAATTCCTGCCGCCCCTGGACGACGATCTGCCCGCGCTGGAGGAACTGGAGGAGCTGGAGGAGATCGGGGACGTGCCCGAAGAGGAGATCGTGGATACGGACTCCATGGCGGACAGCTTTTCCACCGACGACCCCGTGCGGATGTATCTGAAGGAGATCGGCAAGGTGGCCCTGCTCACCCCCGAGGAGGAGGTGGCCCTGGCCGCCCGGATGAGCGAGGGCGACGAGGAGGCCAAGCGCCGCATGGCCGAGGCAAACCTGCGGCTGGTGGTGTCCATCGCCAAGCGCTACGTGGGCCGGGGCATGCTGTTCCTGGACCTGATCCAGGAGGGCAACCTGGGGCTGATCAAGGCCGTGGAGAAGTTTGACTACACCAAGGGCTACAAGTTCTCCACCTACGCCACCTGGTGGATACGCCAGGCCATCACCCGCGCCATCGCCGA
>CANRDC010000024.1 GCA_947629245.1 uncultured Oscillospiraceae bacterium
GTTGAGCCCGGAGATTTCACATCTGACTTGCCTACCCGCCTACGCGCCCTTTACACCCAGTAAATCCGGACAACGCTTGCCACCTACGTATTACCGCGGCTGCTGGCACGTAGTTAGCCGTGGCTTATTCATGAGGTACCGTCACGTCCTTCGTCCCTCATAAAAGAAGTTTACAACCCGAAAGCCTTCTTCCTTCACGCGGCGTTGCTGGGTCAGGCTTGCGCCCATTGCCCAATATTCCCCACTGCTGCCTCCCGTAGGAGTCTGGGCCGTATCTCAGTCCCAATGTGGCCGTTCAACCTCTCAGTCCGGCTACTGATCGCAGCCTTGGTAGGCCGTTACCCTACCAACTAGCTAATCAGACGTGAGCCCATCCCTCAGCGATAAAATCTTTGGTACCCAAAAGATGCCTCCCAGGTACATCATGCGGTATTAGCAGTCGTTTCCAACTGTTGTCCCCCTCTGAAGGGCAGGTTGCTCACGCATTACTCACCCGTCCGCCACTAAGTCTACGTTTCAATTGGCCGAAGCCTCTATTCGCGCAGCTTCGTTCGACTTGCATGTGTTAGGCACGCCGCCAGCGTTCGTCCTGAGCCAGGATCAAACTCTCAATAAATCGTATCTAAACAGCCTTTTCAGGCTGTCTAAACCATTCATCGATCGCTATTACTAGCTCTCAAAGAAATTCATAGAAACCATCGCTGGTTTCTTTTAAAGAACCCTCTTCTGGTGCTTATTTGCATAAGCTTGTTTGCATTGTTTAATTTACAAGGTACACCGTGCGCCCTGCGGGCTCCCCCGCGAGGCGCTTTGCTAATATACCATCCAAACGGTCGATTGTCAACACCTTTTTTCGATTTTTTCAAAAAATTTTGAAGGCCCCTCCCTTGGAAGAGCCTTCACGCCTTACGCGCAGAATCTGTGATTGCCGATGGTGGTCAAAACCCGCCGGGACAGGATCCATTTGCTGGTCGCGGTGCGGGGATTATAATAGTATATTGCGCCGCCGGAGGGGTCCGAGCCGTTGATGGCCTCGCGGGCCGCCCTATAGGCGCTGTCCGCCACGGGCTTCCAGAACTGGCCGTCCTGCAGGCACGTGAACGCCCCGGACTGATAGATGACGCCGGAGATGGTACTGGGGAACGCGGGGCTCTCCACCCGGTTCAAAACCACCGCCCCCACGGCCACCTGGCCGGAATAGGGCTCCCCTCTCGCCTCGGCGGAGATGAGCCGGGCCAGCAGGTCTACGTCCCCCGACGTGCTCTGCTGGGTGGTACTGACGTTGATCCCCAGGGCAGCCAGGGTCTTGGGCCCGCACTTGCCGTCCACGGCAAGGCCGTTTTTCCGCTGGAAATACTTGACCGCCTCCACGGTCTTGGACCCGTATACCCCGTCCACCTTGCCGGAATAATAGCCCCAGCGGGACAGCTTCTGCTGGATGGTGGTGACGGTGGAGCCGGTGGAGCCCTTCTGATATGTGACCGCGTCGGCGTCCTGGGCAAGGCATATAAACAGCACGTTCACCGCAAACAATACCGCCAGCGCCGCGCAAAGCTTCTTTCGTGATCTTGACATCGCAAAACAAACCCCCTCGTAAACTGAAATTAGTCTACGAGGGAGCCTGTCCGATTATGCCATGTCAAAAAAGTGAAGTTTTGGACTTGGAAGCGATCTCTTCCTGCAGCTTCGCCAAAAATTCGTCAAGAGCCATAGCGCCCTTGTCGGCGTCCCGTGTGCGAACGGCCACAGTGCCGTCGGCGGCCTCCTTGTCCCCCACCACCAGCTTGTAGGGCACCTTCTCCATCTGAGCCTCGCGAATTTTGAAGCCCAGCTTCTCGTTGCGGGCGTCCACCTCGGTGCGGATGCCCGCAGCCTCCAGCTTCGCGGCCACATCCCTGGCGTAGTCCATAGCCCGGTCAGTGATGGGCAGCACGCGGACCTGCTCCGGGCTCAGCCACAGGGGCAGCGCCCCGGCGTAAGTCTCGATCAGGTAGGCCAGCGTCCGCTCGTAGCAGCCCATGGACGTGCGGTGGATGATATAGGGCAGGGCCTTCTCGCCATTCTCGTCGATATAATACATGCCGAACCGCTGGGCCAGCAGCATATCGATCTGGATGGTGACCAGGGTATCCTCCTTGCCGAACACGTTGTGGTACTGGATGTCCAGCTTAGGGCCGTAGAAGGCGGCCTCGTCAATACCGATGGTATACTCCACGCCCAGATCATCCAGGATCTGGCCCATGACAGACTGTGCGGTCTGCCACTGCTCGGCGGTGCCCTCGTACTTGTTGTCGGGATTGGCGGGGTCCCACTGGGAGAAGCGGAAAGTGCACTGGTCCAGCAGGCCCAAGGTATCCAGGCAGTACTTGGCCAGGTCCAGGCAGCCCTTGAACTCCTCCTCCAGCTGATCGGGCCGCAGGATCAGATGGCCCTCGGAGATGGTAAACTGGCGCACGCGGATGAGCCCGTGCATCTCGCCGGAGTCCTCGTTGCGGAACAGCGTGGAGGTCTCCCCCAGCCGCATGGGCAGGTCCCGATAGGACCGCTGGCGGTTCAGATAGACCTGGTACTGGAACGGGCAGGTCATGGGCCGCAGGGCGAAGCACTCCTTCGACTCGTCGTGGGGGTCGCCCAGTACGAACATGCCGTCCAGATAGTGGTCCCAGTGGCCGGATATCTTATAAAGATCGCTCTTGGCCATCAGCGGGGTCTTGGTGAGCAGGTACCCGCGCTTTTGCTCCTCATCCTCGATCCAGCGCTGCATGAGTTGGATGACCCGTGCGCCCTTGGGCAGCAGTACGGGCAGACCCTGGCCGATCACGTCCACGGTGGTAAAGTACTCCAGCTCCCGGCCCAGCTTGTTGTGGTCACGCTTGAGGGCCTCCTCCTTTTTAGCCAGGTACTCGTCCAGCTCCGCCTTGGAGGGGAAGCAGGTGCCGTAGATGCGCTGGAGCATCTTCCGGCTGGAATCGCCCCGCCAGTATGCGCCGGTGGCGCTGGTGAGCTTGATGGCGTTGCCCTTGATCCGGCCGGTGGAGTCCAGGTGCGGCCCGGCGCACAGGTCCGTGAAGTCCCCCTGCTTATAAAAGCTGATGACCGCATCCTCGGGCAGGTCGTTGATAAGCTCCACCTTGTAGGGCTCGTTCCGCTCCTGCATGAAGGCGATGGCCTCGGCACGGGGCAGCTCGAACCGCTCCAGCTTGATCTTCTCCTTGCAGATCTTGCGCATCTCCGCCTCCAGGGCTTCCAGGTCCTCGGGGGTGAAGGGCTTTTCGATGTCGATGTCGTAATAGAACCCGTCCTCGATGGCCGGACCGATGGCCAGCTTGGCCTCCGGATAGAGGCGCTTTACCGCCTGGGCCAGCACGTGGCTGGTGGTGTGCCGGTACATTTTTCTGTATTCGGCGTCGCTGAAATTGTATTCCATATTGTCTCCCTCCATAAAAACAAAACACCCCTGACAAACGTCAGGGGTGCGTAAAATACACACGGTCCCACCCTAAACTTTCGCTCGAAAACGCTTCACGCGCGTCACACGGCGGGGCTTACTCGTTGCCTTTGGGTCCCGCGGCTCGGGGATGGTCAGCGTCCGGTCCGTGAACCGAGAGGGCTTCCAGCCCATGACCCTCTCTCTCTGGGGCACGCATACCGGGGCAATTCCCGTCGTCGCCTTTATCGCCTTGCAATATATCACGGTTGAAAACCGTTGTCAAGCGGTATTAGTACCGGAAATCATTGTTCCCCACGCGATATACCATACCAGGATCCTCCCCCGCGTATGGCTTTCGTATCTCGATCAGATTCAAAACATCGTAGCCCCGCGAGCGCAAAAAAGCGATGACGCCGTCGTTGTTGGGATGGACATAGTTATACACCGTGTCCTGCTCATAGGACCGGGCAAGCGCCTCCGCCCAGTCAAACAGCGCCGACGCCACATGCCGCCGACGGTACTCCGGGCGCACGTACAGCGCCTCCACCCATACGCAGGAATCGTCGATCCGGCAGACCGCGTATCCGAGAAATTGCCCCTGCTCCAATGCGGCGAAGATGGGATAGCCCTTTTCCAGATAATACAGCAGTTCCTCCCGCCCCGCCTGCACGTCGGGCTGTACCACGACGCCCTTATAAGACCTGAGCGCTACGCGAAAATCAGCGTCCAGCGGTGCGAGAGCATCCACATCATCCGCTCCGATTTTCTTAATCTCCATTGTGTTCAATTCCCTTTATATTTATCCATATCCCCACGTCGTGCATCTCGGAATCGGGGACACTGTGGTAAAACCGCTGGGCCTCCTCGTTGGCCGCCGTCAGAGCGATCAGCGTATCGATACGGCGCTGGCACAAGATCCCCCGCAGCGCCTCCAGCAGCGTTTGCGCCACGCCACGATGACGGCGGCTCTTGAGCACGCATATCCAGTCCAGATACGCCTTTTTGGAGCCGTCGAAACGGCTGGCGATCAGCGTGGCGTCGATCCGGCCTACCACCGCCGGGCCCTCATAAGCCAGCAGCGAAACGGACCCGTCAAAGGCGCTGTCGGAAAAGCTGGCCTCCACCGCCCGGACGTAAGGCTCGTCGATCTCCCAGCCCCAGTCGTCCTCCTCTTCCCGGAGCCGCCGCTCAAATTCCAGCACATCCGGTATTTTGTCCTTCGTATAATCTTTGATCTCGACCGACATAGCAGTTTCCCTCTCAATGCAGCGCCCTGTACGCCAGCCAGCAAGCGCCGTACAGCACCGGCTGGTGGAGCATATAGATCCAAAGCGTCCTCCGCCCTGTCCAGGCCAGCCATCCTGGCGCGCCCACAGTCCGCAGGCGGCTGTCCTCCGGGGCAGCCATGAGTCTTTTCCCGAACCAGCCGCCCAGGAAGAACATGAAGATGTTGGGAAAGAACGGCACCCAGTCGAAGGACGTGAACCCCCGATACCGCAGCCCCAGCCAGTACAGCCACCGGGGCTCCACCACCGCCCTGTAGCTTACGACGCGCGTGAGCAGATACAGCGCCGCCCACAGCCAGGGTGCCGGCCTGTCCGGCACACGCTCCGCGTACTTTCCCAGAAAGTGGTACAGGATCATGGCGCAGCCGAGAAACTGCAAAATGCCGTACCGGATAGGCGCGTCCACCACATAGGACGCCCCCACGACCACGGCCCCCGCCGCCAGGGTGATAAGCCCCCGGCGCAGGTTCGAGTGGGTGAAATGGGCGCTGACGCCGGAGAGGAAGATGAAGCTCAGGGCGATGAATCGCTGCAGGAGAAACAGCGGCCACCGCTCTGTTATGGCGTAGGGGACCCAGCCGAACATGGTCAGATCGAACACAAAGTGGTAAAAGACCATGAGGACGCAGACAAGCCCCCGCCAGCCGTCCACCCAGCGGATGCGCTCAGACATTGAACAGGAAGTGGGTCACGTCTCCGTCCTGCATGACGTACTCCTTGCCCTCGGCCCGGAGAAGGCCCTTCTCTCTCGCGGCGGCCTCGCTGCCGCAGGCCCGCAGGTCGTCGAAGGCGATGATGTTGGCCCGGATGAAGCCCCGCTCAAAGTCGGTGTGTATCTTCCCGGCGGCCTGAGGGGCCTTGGTGCCCCTGGTGATGGTCCAGGCCCGGCACTCGTCCGGCCCGCAGGTCAGGAAGGATATGAGCCCCAGCAGGTCGTAGGAGCACTTGATGAGCCGCTCCAGCCCCGACTCCCGGATTCCCAGTTCCTCCATGAACATCTCCCGGTCCGCCGGGTCCTCCAGCTCGGCAATGTCCTGCTCGAACCGGGCGCAGACCGGCAGCACCATGCTGCCCTCGGCGTCGGCGATGGCCTTCACCTGCTTATAGTACTCGCTCTGCTCCGCCTGGGCGAAGCCATCCTCATCCATGTTGGCGGCATAGATCACGGGCTTGAGGCTGAGAAGGTCGGACTGGGCCACCATCTCCGCCTCTTCCCCCTCGCAGGGAAAACTCCGGGCGGACTTGCCGCCGTCCAGCCAATCCGCCAGCCGGGCCATCAGGTCCGCCTCTTTGGCGTATTTCTTATCGCCGGATTTTACGTACTTCTGGGCCTTCTCCAGCCGCCGCTGGACCATCTCCAGGTCCGCCATGATCAGCTCCAGGTCGATGGTCTCTATGTCCCCTTTGGGGTCGGTGGAGCACTCGTGGCGGATGATGTTGGCGTCGTCAAAGCAGCGCACCACATGGATCAGCGCGTCGGTGCCCCGGATGTTGCCCAGGAATTTGTTGCCCAGGCCCTCCCCCTTGCTGGCGCCCTTCACGAGCCCGGCGATGTCCACGAACTCGATAGTGGCCGGGGTGAACTTCTTGGGGTGGTACATCTCCGCGAGGAAATCCAGCCGCTCGTCCGGCACCGCCACCACGCCCACGTTGGGGTCGATGGTGCAGAAGGGGTAGTTGGCCGACTCCGCCCCGGCGTTGGTCAGGGCGTTGAAAAGGGTGCTCTTGCCCACGTTGGGCAAGCCCAGGATACCTAATTTCATATACCTGTTTCCTTCCTGTTATCAAGGGATTTTGCTGCTATGTATGGATAAAACTCACGCGCCGGTCCAAAAGCGTTTCCATGGAACGGCCATTTTACGAAATGCCTTAATGAGCCATTTTGTACAAAAATAATATACCACTGCGGCCAGCGCCACACAGACAAAGAATCTCGCAGAATATGGCGTTCTGTCCGCATCGAACACACTGCCGTAACGGGACTGGAACAGCAGAATCACGGGAACATGAATAAGATAAACACAAAAGCTGACGCAGTCAAACGATATTCTCAGCCTCGCCGTCAGCCAGGCAAAAAAATCCTGCCACGCGCTCTGACCGGAGGCGGTTATCGCCACCACAGGGATCATAAGCAGCAGCGTCATCAACTGATGCCAACGAGTCGCCCCATTATATATCGACAGCAGTACCAGGCCATAGCCTAGGGATTCTATCAGCGCAAGGGCAATTTTTCTTACGCGGGGATTGTCTTTCACGGTGATCAATTCCGACAGGCGCAGACAGTAGTACCCAAGACACATCTCGATCCACGTCCGCACCATCCCTGCGGTAAACAGCACATGCCATTTTGAATTTGAAAGATTCTCAAAATGTACCCACACGCCCAATAGGACAAGAATGGAGACCGGCATAAAAAAGTCCCGGAATTTCTCACCGTAATAATATAGGCATCCCCAAATCACCGTGCCGACGATCAGCATTGTACTGACCGTCCAGCTGGCTACATTGATAGGAAACTGGTCACCGTTCAATCCGTTCATCTCGACCATGAGAAGTTCCCAGACGCTTTTGCTCGCTCTTTCATACAACTCTTCTACGGAAGCGACCGGCGACAGCAGAAAATTCTTGATACAAAACGACACAACAAACGCGACGGCGATCCAGGGGAAAACCGCCAAAAACGTCGTTTTAAATACGCACCGGGCGTTTGCGGTTTATATTCAAAGGAACGGAAGAGATACAACCCGGCGCACAACATGAAGAATTCAACACCGTATACCCCCCCGGAAAAACTCCGCCTCCAAAGAAGTGATAAAAGACTATCACCAGGCAGAAAACGAACTTCGCCATGTCGATCCCTGCATTGCGCGCCATCATCATAGAAACTATCCTCCGCGTATTTGCTTGGTCTGTTTCATCCCCACGCCGTCGAACGGACAGACACGTGATCGCAAGCCGGGACCAGGCCCGGCTTGCGTTTGTTTCCTTATTGCTCGCTGCCGCCCTCGTCATGGGGGGCCTGTTCCGGGCTCTTTTCCGGCGTAGGCTCCTCCTTGTCCGCTCTGGGCTCCGGGGCGGGTCCCGGCTCAGGCTGGGGCTGCGCCTTCTCGGGCTCCTTGGGAGACACGCCCTGGGGCTGCTTCGGGGGAAGCTCACCGTGGTCGCAGAAGTAGTCGAAATCCGCGCCGTCCATGGACTCGTGGGCCAGCAGGTACTCCGCCACGGCGACGAGTTGCTCCCGATGCTCGGTGAGAAGCTCCTCGCACTTGGCGCTGGCCTCGTCGAAGATGCGCTTGACCTCCTCGTCGATGATACCGGCGGTCTCCTCGGAATAGCTCTTGGTCGTGCCGAAGTCACGGCCGATGAACAGGCTGTGGCCGGAGTCGTCGAAGCTGATGGGGCCCAGCCGGTCGCTCATACCGTACTGCATGACCATGGCGCGGGCCAGCTTGGACGCCTGCTGGATGTCGCCGGAGGCGCCGGTGGAGATGTCGTCCAGGAAGAGCTTTTCCGCGATACGGCCGCCCAGGCTCATGACGATCTGCTCGAACATATCGCTTTTGGCCTGGAAGGATTTGTCCTCGCTGGGGCGCATGAGGGTGAAGCCGCCCGCCTGGCCCCGCGGGATGATGGTGATATAATGCACCGGGTCCACATGGGGCAGATACTTGGCCGCGATGGCGTGGCCGGACTCGTGGTAGGCGGTGAGCCGCCGCTCCTTCTCGGTGATGACCCGGCTCTTCTTCTCCGGACCCATGGCCACCTTCAAAATGGCCTCGTCAATGTCGTCGTTGACGATGAACCGGCGGTGACGTCGCACGGCCAGCAAGGCCGCCTCGTTCAGCAGGTTCTCCAGGTCCGCGCCGGAGAAACCGGCGGTGCCTCTGGCGATGGAGTTGAGGTTCACGTCGTCCCCCAGGGGCTTATCCTTGGCGTGGACGCGCAGGATCTCCTCCCGGCCCTTCACGTCGGGCAGGCCGATATAGACCTGCCGGTCGAACCGGCCGGGCCGGAGCAGGGCGTTGTCCAGAATGTCGGCCCGGTTGGTGGCCGCCATGACGATGACGCCCTCGTTGTTGGTAAAGCCGTCCATCTCCACGAGCAGCTGGTTCAAGGTCTGCTCGCGCTCGTCGTGGCCGCCGCCCAGACCGGAGCCGCGCTGGCGGCCCACGGCGTCTATCTCGTCGATGAAGATGATGGCGGGCGCTACCTTTTTGGCCTGGTCGAACAGGTCCCGGACGCGGCTGGCGCCCACGCCCACATACAGCTCCACAAAGTCGGAGCCGGAGATGGACAGAAACTGCACCCCTGCCTCGCCCGCCACGGCCTTGGCCATCAGGGTCTTACCGGTGCCCGGAGGGCCCACCAGCAGCACGCCCTTGGGGATACGGGCGCCCATGGCCGTATAGGCGGCGGGATTTTTGAGAAACTCCACGATCTCCTGCAGCTCCTCTTTTTCCTCCTCGCACCCGGCCACGTCGGCGAAGGTCTTTTTTGTCTGGCCCTCCGCGGCCACCTTGGTCCTGGCCTTGGAGAACTTGGCCACGCCGCCCGCGCCCGCGCCGGTGGCCCGGCTCATCATGACGTACCACAGCACGCCGAACACGCCCACCACGATCAGGTACGGCAGGAAGCTCAGCCACCAGGGGGCCACGAAGCCCTCGTTGTCGTCATACTCCGTCAGGATGCCCTGGGCCTTCTGTTCCCGGATCAGGTCCCCCAGATCCTGATAGAACAGGTCCACGTCCCGCAGGTTCCGTCCCAGCTCCGTCTGGCCCTTGTAGGGCTCCCGGAGATACAGGTACAGCTCGTTGCCGGAGATGACGAAGGACTCCACCTGCTTGGCCTCAAACAGGTCGATGATCTCCGAGTAATTGAGCTCCGGCGATTTGCCGTTGTTGGTGAGGGAAAACACCGTCGCCAGCAATATCACCAGGATCAGGGCGTAAAAGCCGATATCCCGCGCGCGGCGGTTGCCGCCGCCCGGTCCGCCGGTCGGACCTCCGGGGCCGGGGCCGCCGGGGCCCGGTCCGGGGTTGTTATTGTTGTTGCTGCCAGGCATATTGTCCATGTGTAACCTTACCTCATGAATAAATTTCCGGCTTGAGAAGGCCGATATAGGGGAGATTGCGGTATTTTTCATCGTAGTCCAGGCCGTAGCCCACCACGAAAGCGTCCGGGATGGTAAAGCCCGCGTAGTCCGCCTTGATATCCGCCACCCGGCGGTCCGGCTTGTCCAGAAGCGTCACGATGCGGATGGAATTGGGTTTGCGGGCCATCATATAGTTTTTCAGATAGCTGAGGGTGTTGCCGCTGTCCAGGATATCCTCCACAATGATCACGTCCCGGCCCTCGATGTTCTCGGTCAGGTCCTTGATGATCTTGACCGCGCCGGTGGAGGTGGTGCCCGAGCCGTAGCTGGACACGACCATGAAGTCCACGGTGCAGGGGATGTCGCAGGCCCGCACCAGGTCCGCCATGAAGATGAAGCAGCCCCGCAGCACGCCCACGAACAGGGGATTCTTCCCTCTGTAATCCGCGGTGATCTGCCGTCCCAGCCGGGCCACGATGCTCTTCAGCTCCTCCTCGGTGGCAATATATCGCTCCACGTCATTGTGCATATCCTTACCCTCCCTCGTCCGGCTCAGGCCGGAATTCTATCCGCAGTATATCTCTGTCTCCGGGCTTTGCGCAGACCCGCTGGTCCGCGCCCAGGCCGTAAACGCCCAGAATGCCCCGCTCGTCCCGCAGGACCGGGACCGCGTCCCGCTCCCAGGGCGGTATCCCCGCCTCCAGGAACAGCTTTTTGAGCGTCTTGGTACAATTCCGTCCCGCCGGACGGAAGCTGTCTCCCGGCCGACGACCGGCGACTGTAATACTACCATATATATTCTCACATTGAAAGGAAAAAATGTTGTACGATTTGTGAACATCTTCGGTGCAATGTGTGAATTTCGCCGCGAGAACGGTCAGGCCAGCCTCGGGGATGGGCGTCCGGCCCGGCACAGCAAGCTCCCGCTCAGGCAGCCGGGGCGCGTTTTCCGCGCCGAACACCAGCCGTCCTTTATTCCTCGCCGCCCGCAGCCCCGGCACGTCCGCCGCGCCGCCGTCCCGTGCCGCCTTCAGCACGGCCCGCACATGGGCAAGGCTCAGCTCCCGCCCCGCCATCAGCCGCACCGCTCGGGACGCCACCGGCCAGGGCTGGTCCAAAAGGGCCTTCGCGTCGACGGAATTTTCATCCGCGTTCGCCGCCAGAAAATTCCGGGCCAGCTTCGTGAGAAACGCCTCGTCCTGCCGCAGCAGCCAGGCCGTCTGCCCCGCCGCGGACACGAACGCCGGATCGACCGTCTCCAGGGCCGGTACCGCCCCGTGGCGGACCCGGTTCCGGGCATAGCTGTCCTCCCGGTTGGTGGCGTCCTCCACATGGGGGATATCGTTTTCCCGCAGATATGCCTCGATCTCTCTCCTGCTCACGCCCAGCATAGGCCGGACCACCCGGCCCCGGCGAGGGGGGATGCCCCCCAGGCCCCGCAAGCCCGCGCCGCGGGCCAGACGCAGCAGAAGCGTCTCGGCGTTGTCGTCGGCGGTGTGGGCCGTGGCGATGGCCGCCGCCCCCAACTCATCCGCCGCCCGCTCCAGAAAGTCGTACCGGAGCCTTCTTCCGGCCTCCTCCAGGCCCAGACGCTCCCGCGCCGCGAAAGCGCGCACGTCGCCCTTCTCCGCGACGAACGGGATATCCCGCCCGGCGCAGAAGTCCCGGACGAACGCCTCGTCCCGATCCGCCTCTTCGCCCCGCAGGCCGTGGTTATAGTGGGCCGCCGCCACGGGAAAGCCCAGCTCCCGCAGCCGGACGAGCAGATACATGGAGTCCGCCCCGCCGGACACGGCGCACAGCACCAATCCCTCTTTTGGCAGCAGCTCAGTATCCATCCTCGTCATGACGACGCTCGTCGTTCACATAGGTGGTGTACTCCGGGATCCACCGCAGATACACCGTCCCCACCCGGCCATGGCGGTTTTTCAGGATGATGGCCTCGGCGGAGTTTGGGTCCTCGCACTCCCGGTCGTAATACCCCTCCCGGTACAGGCCGATCACCGCGTCCGCGTCCTGCTCGATGGAGCCGGATTCCCGCAGGTCCGACAGCATGGGCCGCTTGTTCTGCCGGGCCTCGTTGGCGCGGCTCAGCTGGCTCATGCACACGATGGGCACGCCCAGCTCCTTGGCGGTGACCTTCATCATGCGGCTGATGTCGCTGACGGCCTGGGTACGGCTCTCGTTGGCCCAGGAATTACCGGAGCCCGCGCTCTGCATCAACTGCAGATAGTCCACCACCACCAGGCCCAGATCCTCGATCCGGCGGCACTGGGCGGCCATGTCCGCCACGGTCATGGTGGGGTTGTCGTCCAGGCGGATGTCCACCTTGGACAGCGCGCCCGCCGCCTCCGCGAGCTTTCCCCACTCCTCGGTGTTCAGCCGTCCCTGGTTGAGCTGATACAGGTCGATATGGCTCTCCGAGGACAGCATCCGCAGCACCAGCTGCTGTCGGCTCATCTCCAGGGAGAAGATGGCCACGGTCTTGCCGGAGCTTTTCGCGGCGTTCACGGCGATGTTCAGGGCGATGCTGGTCTTGCCCATGCCGGGCCGGGAGGCGATCAGCACGAAGTCCCCGTCCCCCAAGCCCTGCAGGCATTCGTCGATATCCGCCAGGCCCGTGGAGATGCCGGGAAGCTGGCTGCCGTTAGCCGCCGCCTGGGAGATCTGGCTGAGCACGTCCTGGAGCACATGGGTCATGGACACCAGCCCGCCGGTGGTGCTCTCCTTGCGCAGGGCGTACACCTTCCGCTCCGCCAGCTCCAGCACCTGTTGGCCCTGGCCCGCCTCCTGATAGACCTGCTCGGAGATCTCCGACGCGGCGGAGCCCAGCTCCCGCAGCAGCGCCCGGTCCCGGACGATGGCGCAGTACTGCAGCACGTTCGCCGCCGTGGGCGTCACGTCCATCAGCTCCAGGAGATACTGCTGGGAATTCTCCTTCCAGCACTTGCGCGTGCGCATCTCGTCCAGCACGGTGACCGGGTCGATCCTGGCGCCCATGGCGAACATGGCGTACATGGTGTCGAAGATGTCCCGGTTGACGTCGATATAAAATTCCGCCCCCCGCACATTGTTCACCACGTCGGGGATGCAGGCGGGGTCGATGAGCATGGAGCCCAGGATCGCCTGCTCCGCCTCCTGGGAATAGGGCACCCTGCGGCCGAGGATCTCGTCCATGGCGGCCTCCCTGAAAAATTATTTCTCCTCTGTGACCATCACGTGGATGGTGCCGGTGATCTCATAGCCCAGCTTGCACTTGACCTGGAACGTGCCGAACTGCTTGATGGGCTCCGCCTGGACGATCTGGTTCTTCTCGATGGCGATGCCGTGCTGGGCGGCCAGGGCCTCCGCGATCTGGCTGGAGGTGATGGAGCCGAACAGCTTCCCCCCGGCGCCGGCCTTGGCCTTCACATGGACCACCACGGCCCCCAGCTTTTCCGCGTATTCCATGGCCTGGGCTCTCTCCCTGGCGATCTGGGCCTGGCGGGCCTTATCCTTCAGGCGCATGGCGTTGAGATTGTCCGCCGTGGCCTCCACTGCCAGTTTCCGGGGCAGCAGATAGTTGCGGGCGTAGCCGTCGGAGACCTCCTTCAGCTGGCCCTTCTTCCCCTGACCCTTGATATCCTGCTGCAAAATCACTTTCATATCGTGCTTCCTCCTCCTGGGATGAACTGATAGCCTCGCAGAGTTTGCGCCCGGAGGCGCAAATAACGTGGGATCATTTTTCCCGGGGGCGTGTACCTCGGAAAAAATCCTTCTCGGCCCGCAAACGTGCGAGCGCAGCGAGCGCGCTGCAGCGGGCCGCAGCCTTCTCGTGAAAATGCACGCATTTTCACGAATCTAAATATTCGTCGATAGCGGCCTTCAGCCGTGCCTCCGCCTCCTCGATGGAGACGTCCTTCATCTGCGCGCCCGCGGCGGACTGGTTGCCGCCGCCGCCGAGCTTTTCCAATATCACCTGTACGTTCGTCGCGCCGATGCTCCGCGCGGAGAGGATGACCTCGCCGTCCGCCGTGGGAAACAGCACCACGGACGCCTCCACGTCGGAGATGTTCAGCATCTCGTCCGCCGCCTGGGCCGCCGCGATCCGGTCCACCTCATGGTCCATGACCGCCAGGCAGATGTTGTCCCGATAGATCACGGCCCGCTCCAAAATGGCGTAGCGGCTGACGGTATGCTGCATGTCGTTTTGGAGCATGCGCTTGACGGAGACGGTGTCCGCCCCCATCCGGCGCAGGAACGCCGCCGCCTCAAAGGTACGCTCGCCGGTACGGATGGTGAAGTTTTTCGTGTCGGTGACCATACCGGCCAGCAGGGCCTCCGCCTCCAGGCGGCTGACGCTGTTTTGCTCCACCACCTCCTGCAGGAGCTCCACCACCAGCTCCGAGGCGGAGGAGGCGTAGGGCTCGTGGAAGGTGAGGGCGGCGTTGTCGATATAGCTGGCCGCCCGGCGGTGGTGGTCGATGATGACCAGGCGGCTGATGGTCTGCAGCAGCGCCTCGTCCTCCACCTGCTCGGGCCGGTTGGTATCCACCACCACCAGAAGGCTCTTGGAGTTGGCCTGGAGCATGGCGTCCTTGGGCGTGATGAAGATGTCCTCGTATTCCTTGTGCTTTTTCAGCTCGTCCATCAGCACGCCGCAGGCGTTGGGCCCGCCGCCCATGACGATGCGGGCCCGCTTGCCGCAGCTTCTCGCGATGCAGCATATGCCCACCGCCGCGCCCAGCACGTCCATATCCGCGAACCGATGGCCCATGACATAGGTGATGGAGGCGTCCTTGATGAAGGAGGCCAGGGCGTTGGCCACCACCCGGCTTTTCACCTTGGTCCGGGTCTCCACCTCGGTGGCCCGGCCGCCGAAGAACTCGAAATTGATCCGGTTGCGGATGACCGCCTGGTCGCCGCCCCGGCTCAGGGCCATCTCCACGCTCATGGAGGCGAAGTTGAAGTCCTCCTCCAGGCTGGCGCCGTCCAGTCCCGCGCCGATACTGACCGTGGCGTGGATGCCCGAGGTGTTCGCCACCTTGCGCACCTCGTCCAGGATCGTGAATTTATCCGCGGCCAGCTTGTCGAAATGCCGCCGCTCGCACAGGAAGATATACCGGTCCCGATCATACCGGCGCAAAAAGCCCCGGGTCCCCTCGATCCACTGGACGAACAGGTCCTCCAGCTGGTTGCGAAGCTCGTTTCTCGTCCGCTCCGGCACGTTGCGCATAAGCTCGTCGTAGTTGTCGATCATAATGAGCAGCACCACGGGCCGGGAGGCGGCGTATTCCCGCCGGATATCTTCGTAATCCGTCACGTCCACCCAGTAGGTGACGCCCATGGCGCCGCTGACCCGGTCCTCGCCCCGGCCCTGGACCAGATTGCCGTGGACCTGATAGCGCCGCTCGCCGATCTCCACCAGCCCCGGACACCGGCTCTTGCCCTCCAATATCCACTTGCCCTGGAATTCGGGGACCAGGTCCGTGATGGCCACGTCCACGCTGGGCTCCTTCCGTCCGCAGACGGCAAAAAACTCCTGATTGGCCCACACCAGCCGCTCGGAATCCACGAAGTAGGCCGCCATAGGCAGCGGGAAGTTCATCATGGCGTTGTCGCGGGCCGCCTCGGAGTCATAGGTGACGGACTGGATATATTCCATCAGCTCCCGACGCCGCCGCCGGAGCATGGCCATATTGACGATCAGCAGCACCAGCGACACGACCGCCTCTCCCAAAGCCAGGTAGGGCTCCCGGAAAAAGACCGCCGTCACCGCCGCGAAAATGAACAGGCACAGTATATAGAACCGGGAACCCGGCTCGCCAAGTTTTTTCGTGATCTTATTCATGGCGTACTGCTCCAAAATAAATATACTGCATTATTATAGCAGAATTGCCATGATAATACAAATACATTTTTCCTTCGCCCCGTCCACATACTATCGGCGAGGTGAAAGGATGAAAGCGGTCATACTCACCGGCGGCGAGGGCACGCGGCTGCGGGCCATATCCGCCGGACTTCCCAAGCCCATGATGCCCCTTCTGGGCACGCCCCTGCTGGAGCGGACCGTGGCGCTCCTGCGGGAAAACGGCTTCGACAGGCTGTGCCTGACGCTCCATTACCAGCCGCAGGCCATCCGGGAACACTTTCGGGACGGGTCTGATTTCGGCGTCAAAATAGAATACCGCGAAGAGCGCACGCCCCTGGGTACAGCAGGGGCCGTTTTAAACTGCGAGGACTTCATCTCCGGCGAGAATTTCCTGGTCATGAGCGGCGACAGCGCCTGCGACTACGATCTGGCCGATTTGATGGCCGGACATGAGTCCGGCGTCACCATCGCCCTGGCGGCCCAGGCGGAGCCCCTCCCCTACGGTCTCGTCATCACGGACCGGGAGGGCCGTATCACCGGCTTTCTGGAAAAGCCCGCCTGGGAACGGGTGGTGACGGACCAGGTCAGCACGGGCATATACGCGCTCAGTCCGGACGTGCTGTCCTATATCCCCAAGAACACGCCCTATGACTTCGCCAAGGACCTGTTCCCCAAGCTGCTGGAGCAGGGAACGCTCCCTATGCGTGGCCGGGTGATGGACGGCTACTGGTGCGACATCGGCACGCCCCAGGCATATTACCAGTGCAATCTGGACGCTCTGAACGGTCTTTACCATCTGCCCGGCGGCACGGACCAGCCCCGGCGGGTCCTTCCCTGCCGGGACCGTGCCCGGCTCATGCGGGCCATGGGCGAGGCGCTGGCGGAATTCGGCGCGGATTTCAACGACGGCCTCACCGTATCCCTGGGTCACGGCAAGGCCCATCTGGCCCCGCTGGCCGACCGGAGCGCTCTGTCCCTGGACGGCGACCGGGCCGCCGTCCGGCGCCTGGAGGCGCTGGCGAAAAAACTGGAAAAAGACATGGAATAAAGCATATGAAAACTGTCCCTGCCGCACCCCGCGGCAGGGACAGTGTCGCTTCTTCCCGGCTCCTCTCCGCCAGTCTCACTCCGCCGTCACAACAGGATGGACCGCGCGGTTTTCCGCACGCTCTCCACGCCGGTCCCCCGCCCGTCCGCGCCGCCCTATACCTCACCGCTGGCGGCGACCAGATCGCGGTCAAAAAAATCCCCTGCCGACACCGGGACCGGCAGGGGAACGTTTCTCTCAAAGACAATGCGCGTTGAGGCTCACTTGGAATTGAAGATGCGGAAGATGCTGTCAAAGGGGTCCTCTTCATCCGACTCGGCGGCGGGCTGGGGCTTTTCCTCGGCGGCCTTATCCGCGTTGGTGAAGAGCTGCTCGGCCGTGGTCTGGGGCTCGCTGGAACTCGTGGCGCTGGTGGCGACCGCCTTGGCGGTCTGGGTGCCCTCGTCAAAGCCGGTGGCAATGACGATGACGCGTATCTCGTCCTCCATGGAGTTGTCGAAGGAGGCGCCGAAGATGATGTTGGCGTCGGGATGGGCCGCAGCCTGGACCAGGTTCGCCGCCGTCTCCACATCGTCAAGGCCCATGTCCTCGGAGCCGGTGATGTTGATGAGCACGCCGTGGGCGCCGTTGATGGAGGTCTCCATCAGGGGGCTGGAAATGGCCATCTGGGCGGCGTCCTCCGCCTTGCCCTTGCCGACGGCGTGGCCCACGCCCATGTGAGCGAAGCCCGCGCCGCGCATGATGGTACACACGTCGGCAAAGTCCAGGTTGATGAAGCCGGTGTTTTTGATGAGCCCGGAGATGCTGGTGACGGCCTCGTGCAGGACCTCGTCGGCGATCTCGAAGGCGTTGGCAAGCGTGACCTTCTGGTCGGTGGCGTATTTCAGCCTGTCGTTGGGGATGACCAGCAGACTGTCCACCTTACCCAGCAGGGAGTTGATGCCGTTCATGGCCTGCGTCATGCGCTGCTTGCCCTCGAAGCCGAAGGGCTTAGTGACCACGCCCACCGTGAGCACGCCCGCCTCGCGGGCGATATCCGCCACCACAGGGCCCGCGCCGGTGCCGGTGCCGCCGCCCATACCGGCGGTGATGAACACCATATCCGTGCCCTCCAGGGCCTTGGCCACCTCGTTGCGGCTCTCCTCCGCGGCCTTTTCGCCCACGTTGGGGTCGCTTCCGGCGCCCTGACCGTGGGTCAGCTTCTCGCCGATCTGGATCTTGGTGTCCGCCGTAGACATGGAGAGCGCCTGCTTGTCCGTATTGACGGCAATGAATTCCACGCCGCTGGTGCCGGAACTGACCATTCTGTTCACGACATTGCCGCCGGCGCCGCCGATGCCGACGACCTTCAGGGTCACAACGTTCTCAGGACCGGTTTCAACCGAATGTACTGCCATCTTTAGTTTGCCTCCCGTGTATTCCGATGTGGGATCACTGGACCAGACACAATGAGCCCCGCCCAAATTACATATATTACATTTTATTACGATTTCCCGCAGAGGTCAATAGTTTATTTAAAAATATTATGTCAAACGGAAGAAAATTTTTCATATTTTCTCATTTTAGCCGGGGGTGAAGCGGACGGTCACGCCGTCGGACAGATTTATGGTGCCCATTTCCTCCGGACCAAGCTGGGCGACGCCGCTGAGGAGCATCCGCAGCTTATAGTCGGTGTTGTCGTTGGAGCCCATGCGGACGGTGAACCGGCCCAGATACTGGAAGGTCGGGTTGGCGGGGTTGGACATATCCAGCTGGGCCACGTCCTGGACCATGTTCAGCTCCTCGATGGCGCCGAGCAGCTCCTGCAGATAGGCCAGCTTCAGGTTATCCTCCTCCGCCACGGTCATGGCCTTTCCCGCCTCCGGGGCGTCCGGGGAGATGTTCAGCACCTGGATCAGGCCCCCCAGTTCGTCCGGCGCGGCGGTCTGCAGCAGCTTGCAGTTCCCGGTGACTATCCAGAACGTCCCCTGCCACTCCACATAGGCCAGCGCGTAGCTCTCCTCCACATGGATGGTGAGCCTGTTGGGCAGGTGAGGCTCCACGTTGGCCACCTCCACACGGGGCAGCCGGGAGTAGATGCGGGTGGCGGCGGCGGCGCGGTTGATGAAGAACAGGTTATCTCCCACGTCGATGCCGGAGGCCTCGATGATCTCCTCGGGGGTATAGCCCTCCGCGCCTTCCACCTCGATGGTCTGCACCCGGAAAAACACGCCCATGCCGAACACCACGGCCACCAGCACCAGCAAAAACGACAGCGGCGCGAAAAACGCGCTTCTACTCCTCTTCTTTCTCGCCGCGCCGTAGCGGTCACGTCTTGCCAAATGTATCTACCTCATTCCGTAAAATCGATATGTGCGCCGAGGGCGGCGAGCGCCCTGTCCAATCCCTCGTAGCCCCGGGCCACATGGCCCCGGTCCGTGACGACGGTCTCCCCTTCCGCGCCCAGACCGGCCACGATGAGAGACGCCCCGCCCCGCAGATCCTCCGCCAGCACCTGCGCGCCGTGCAGCCGCTCCACGCCCGTGACGACGGCCCTCCGGCCGGATATCTCGATCCGGGCGCCCATGCGGATCATCTCCAGCCCCTGCCGGTAACGGTCGGAAAATATGTTCTCCTCGAATACCGTGACGCCGTCCGCTCGAAGGCTCGCGGCCATCATCAGGGGCTGAGCGTCCGTGGGAAAGCCCGGATAGGGCCTCGTGACCACTGTCTGGCCGCCCCGGAGCCGACCCGCGCATCGGATGCGCAGCCGCCGGGAGCCGGTATGTATGCCCGCGCCCATGCCCTCCAGCACATCGGTAACGCTGCGCACATGCTCCGGGTCCACGCCCCGCAGCTCCACGTCCCCGCCCGCTGTGGCGCAGGCGCACAGCATGGTGGCCGCGGCGATCCGGTCCGGCATGACACGCCAGCCCACCCTCGGCTCGGGCGCAAAGCCACGCACGGTGACGACGGACGTGCCCGCGCCCTCCATATCCGCGCCCAGGGCCCGAAGGAAGCCCTGCAGCTCCACGATCTCCGGCTCCCGGGCGGCGCCCGTGATGACGGTGGTCCCCTTCGCCCCGCAGGCGGCGATCATGGCGTTTTCCGTGGCGCCCACGCTGGGGAGCGCCAGCTCCACGGTCCCGCCGACGAGTCCGTCGGTCCGGCAGACGATCTCCCCGTCCTCCAGGGACACCTCCGCCCCCAGGGCCTTCATGGCCGCCAGATGCAGGTCCACCGGCCTGGGGCCCAGCTCGCAGCCGCCCGGCATGGCGATGCGGACCTGGCCGCACCGGGCCAGGATAGCCCCCAGAAAGATCACCGACGAGCGCATCCGCCCCGTGAGCTCCCGGGGTATCCGGCAGCCGGTGAGCCCTCGGGGCTCCACGCTCACCACATCATCCTGCCGCTGCGCCGCACAGCCCAGATGACGCAGGATGTTCAGCGACGCCTCCACATCCCGCAGCCGCGGCACATTGGTAAGCTCGATCTCGCTGCCCGTAAGTATGCTCGCCGCCAGAACCGGCAGCACCGCGTTCTTGGCGCCCTGGATGGTCATGCTCCCGTCCAGGGGATATCCGCCCTGTACCCGCCATATGCTCATGATCCGCCCTCCGGCCAGTATGTCTCGATCAAACATCAAAACATACTATGCAGGAGGTTGCGGATCTGCCTATAGATCTTACACTGTTTTCCCCTTTTGCGCAAGCCCCAGCACGATGGAGACGATGCGGTCGGTGGCGTCGGCCACGCCCATTTTCAGCGACGCGCCGTGCATCCGCTCAAGGGCCGCCGGGTCCCTCAGAAGGCCCGTCACAGCCTCGAACAGCCCGTCGCCGTCGAACTGCCCCTCCAGGAGCATCTTCGCCGCCCCGGCCTTTTCCAGCACCCTGGCGTTTTTCTCCTGATGGTGGTTGACCACGTTGGGACTGGGCACCATCACCGCCGGTTTGCCGAGATACGTCAGCTCGCTGATGGTGGAGGCCCCGCTGCGGCATATGATCACATCCGCCGCCGCCATGACCTTCGGCATGTCGTAGATATATTCCCGCACGTCGATATGGGGGCTGCGCAGCCCGGCGGCGTCAAGGCTCTTCCGGACGTCCTCATAGTACCGCTTGCCCGTGGCGTAGATCAGGCGGAAGCTGTCCTTCCCGCCCATCCGGCGGATGAAGCCCTGCATGGCGCTGTTCATATAGTCCGCGCCCAGCGAGCCGAACACCGCCAGCACCACCGGCTGACCCGGGTCGAGCCCCAGCTCCCGCCGGGCCTGGGACTTGCTGAGGCCGCGAAAGTCCACCCGCACGGGGGTGCCGGTGACCTCCACCTTGCCGGGCGCTTTATAAAACTCCCGGCTCTCGGCCAGCCCCACCATGATCTGGTCCACGGTCTTTTCCAGAAGCCTGGTGGTCAGGCCGGGCACGGCGTTGGACTCATGCACCGCCGTGGGCACGCCCATGGACGCCGCCGTCTTCAGCACCGGGTAGCACACGTACCCGCCGGTGCCCACGGCCACGTCGGGCCGGAATTCCTTTATGTACCGCTTCGCCAGCCGACAGGAGGATACCACCCTCCCCACGGCCCGCACGTTCGCCAGGATCATCTTCGGCGCGAAGCTGCGCTGGAACCCGGAGATGCGCACAGTCTTCAGCTCGTACCCCTCACGGGGCACCAGCTCCGTCTCCATATGCCCCTCCGCGCCCACGAACAGGAACTCGGCGTCCGGGAACAGCTCCCGGATGCGACCCGCCACGCCCAGGGCGGGGTTGATATGTCCGGCGGTGCCGCCGCAGGTAAAAAGCACTCTCATAGCTATCTCTTCTCCGGAACGTCCCGTGATATGGACAAAATGATGCCCAGCTCCGCCATCTGCAGCAGCAGCGCCGTGCCCCCGTAGCTGAAAAGCGGCAGGGAGATGCCCGTGCAGGGGATGGAGTTGGTGCACACGGCCACGTTCAGCAGCACCTGCATGGCCAGATGGGTGGTGATGCCCGCCCCAACCAGGGCGCTGTACCGGTCACGGGCGTGCATGCTCAGCCAATAGCCCCGGATGATGAGCAGGGCGAACAGCGCCAATATCAATATGGCGCCGATGAAGCCCAGCTCCTCGCAGACCACGGAGAAGATGAAGTCGTTGTGCTCCTCCGGCAGGTACAGGTACTTCTGCCGGGAATTGCCCAGGCCCAGGCCCAGCAGACCGCCGGAGCCGATGGAGTACAGGCTCTGCACGATCTGATAGCCCGCGTCGGAGGCGTCCGCGAAGGGATTGAGCCAGGCGTAAAACCGCTCCCGCACATAGGGGAACAGCGCGTAGCCGATGCCCAGCAGCGCCGCGCCCGCGACGCCGCCGCCGATGAACCAGTACAGCGGCAGCCCGCCCAGAAACAGCATCACCATGCCGATGGCCAGGATGATGATGATGGCGGACATGTGGGGCTCCAGCACCAGCAGGAAGCAGACGACGCCCAGGATGGCCGCGAAGGGCACGATGCCGTAGCGGAAGGTGCGCATTTTGTCCTTGAACCGGCAGATGAGCACGGAGAAGAACATGATGACGCCGATCTTGGCGATCTCGGAGGGCTGGAACGTGGTGAAGCCCAGGTTGATCCACCGGCGGGCGTTGTTGGCCTTCTCGCCGATGCCGGGCACCAGCACCAGCACCAGCAGCGCCAGGGCGACCATCATCACGATGCCGGAGATATGCCGGTAAAAGCCCATGGGGAACCGGGAGCAGACGAACATGACGCCTACGCCGCACAGGGCGAACAGCGCCTGGCGGACGAAGTAATAGGTTGCGTTGCCGCCGGTGGTGTTGCCGGGGTCGTAGTAGGCCCGCGCAAAGCTGGCCGAGAGCACCATGACCACGCCCACGGTCAGCAGCAGCAGCGTCAAGAGCGCGAAGGGGATATCGATGCTGCCCCGGTCGATGGTGTTGTCGTAAGTATAGTCCGCAAGCCGTGTGTTCTCATAGGTCACGGTGTTTTCTTTAGCCGCCACGGACATCACCTTCCTTTAGAAATATAGCCTCATGCAAAGCGCCCCACGCAGGAGACGAACGACACCACGGCGCAGACCAGGGAGACGCCCGCGAACAGGCACACGATCTGCACCTCGGTCCACTTGTGGCCCAGCCAGCCGCCCATCTCCAGATGGTGATGGAAGGGGGCCATTTTGAAAAGCCGCTTGCCGTGAGTCAGCTTGAAATAGGTCACCTGGATGATGTCGGACAGGGTCTCCAGGATGAACACCAGGCACAGGGGCACCAGGATCAGGGGCATATCCATCGCGAAGGCCATGCCGCACACGGCCCCGCCCAGAAACAGGCTGCCCGTGTCGCCCATAAAGCACTTGGCCGGGTGGAAATTGTACAGCAGGAACCCGAACAGTCCGCCGGTCAGGCCCGCGGAGAACACGCCCAGGGAGCCGTACTGCCCGCCCCAGAAAAAGGCCACGGCGGTGTAAAAGAGGAACACCGGCACGGACACGCTGGCGGCCAGGCCGTCGATGCCGTCGGTGATGTTCACGGCGTTCACCGTGCCCACCACGATGAACGCGCACAGCACGAAATACAGCCATTCGGGCATATGGATGGTCGTATTCCAGAACGGCACGTACAGCGCGGGCGTCAGATACCCCTCCAGCCGCAGCAGGTACAATAGCGCCACCGCCACCGCCAGCTGCAAAATGAACTTGGCTCTGGCGGGCAGCCCCAGATTCTGCTTCTTTTTCAGCTTCTCATAGTCGTCCAGGAACCCGATGGCGCCGAAAAACAGGGAAAATACCAGCACGAACAGCGCCCCCAGCTCACCGTCCCGGATGAAGGGGAAGCCGAAGGAGAATACCACCGCGGTCACCGCCGTGATGAACAGCACGCCGCCCATGGTGGGGGTCCCGGCCTTGGTCTTGTGCCAGTTGGGACCGATCTCCTTGATCTCCTGACCGGCCTTGATCTTCCGCAGCCAGGGCACGTACACCGTCCCCAGCAGGGCCGCCAGCGCAAAGGCCGCCAGAAAGCTTGATATCAGTCGCAGCGTCATGTCATATGTTCCTCGTTCCTTCGCAGATGTTCCGCCACGATCTCCCGCTCGTCCATGTGGCGCTTGACGTGGTTCACATCCTGATAAGTCTCGTGGCCCTTGCCTGCCAGGACGATCACGTCCCCGGGCAGATGGTTGTCGATGGCCCAGCAGATTGCCTCCGGGCGGTCGCAGATCACCTTTTTCGGCGCCTCCGGCGGCATGCCCGCCAGGATCTCGTCGATGATGGCCTGGGGGTCCTCGGTGCGGGGATTGTCGCTGGTGATCACGCAGAAGTCCGCCTCCGCGGCGCCGATACGGCCCATGATGGGGCGTTTGGTCCGGTCCCGGTCGCCGCCGCAGCCGAACAGGGCCACCACCCGGCCCTGGGATACCTCCTTTATGGTCCTGAGGACCTTTTCCAGCGCGTCCGGGGTGTGGGCATAGTCGATGACGATGGTGAAGTCGTCCGGCGTGGGGACCACCTCCACCCTGCCCTTCACGCCGGTCGCCCGTCCCAGGGACGCGGCGCAGTCGGCCAGGCTCAGGCCCAGCAGCCGCCCCGCCGACATGGCCGTCAGAGCGTTGGCCACGGAAAAGGCGCCGGGGATGCCCAGGCGCACCGGAACTCGCTCGTCTCCCGCGCAGGCCGTGAAGCGCACGTCGGAGGCGGACAGCCGCACATCCTCCGCCCGCAGATCCGCGTCCCCGCCCCTGGCGGAGAAGGTGCTCACCGGACACTGGGCGCGGCGGATCATGAACTCCGCCCAGGGGTCGTCGAGGTTGACGGCGGCCCGGCCGCACCGGGAAAACAGCAGCGCCTTCGCCTCGGCGTACTCCTCCATGGTCTTATGAAAGTCCAGATGGTCCTGGGTGAGGTTCGTGAACAGTCCGGCCCGGAAATGGATGCCCGCCACCCGGTCCAGGGCCAGCGCGTGGGAGGACACCTCCATCACCGCGTAGGCGCATCCGGCCTCCGCCATCCGGGCCAGCAGCTTTTGCAGGTCGTAGGACTCCGGCGTGGTGTTGCCGGACGGGACCTCCTCGTCGCCGATCCAGTGGGAGATGGTGCCCACCAGGCCCACCTTCTCGCCGGTGACATCCTCCAGAATGCGCTTGAGAAGGACCGTGGAGGTGGTCTTGCCGTTGGTGCCGGTGACGCCCACCATGGTCATCTTCTCGGAGGGATGGCCAAAATAGGCGCAGGAGACCAGCGCCAGGGCCAGACGGCTGTCGTCCGTCTGCACGTAGGGCACATCCCCCTCCGGCTTTCGCTGGCACAGCACTGCCGCCGCGCCCTTCTCCATCGCCATGGGGATGAACCGGTGGCCGTCGCTCTGCAGCCCCTGGACCGCCACGAACAGATCCCCCGGCTCCACGGCGCGGGAGTCGTAGCGGACGTCCCGGATCTCCGTGTCCGGGTCCGCCGTCATGGCCAAAACAGATATGTCTTTGAGAAGCTCTTTCAGTTTCATGTCAAAATATCCCCGTCTTTGTTCCGTCATTGAGCGTGACCGTCACGATGGTGCCCGGCTCCACTGGCATTCCGGGCTCCACGCTCTGGCTCACGGTAAGCACATAGTCGCTCTTCATCATGGTCCCCTCGCCCCGGATATACAAGCCGGCCCAGCCCGCCCGGATACGGGCCACCTCGTAGCTCAGGCCCAGCAGGTCCGGCATCTCCACCGGCTCCGTGGGCGGCTCCTCGCCGCAGTAGAGGATGATCTCGCTGCCCGCGGCCACCTTGGCGTTGGCGGCGGGCACCTGAGCCGTCACGGCCGCGCCGCTGCCCACGGTCTGCTTGAGGGTGAAGCCGGAATCGGTCAGCACGGCCTCCGCCTCCGCGGGCGTCTTGCCCACCAGCCTGGGCACCCGCTGGTCCACCAGGGCCTCCTCGCCGTCGGCATACTCCGGCGACACGCCCAGATACGGCAGGATGTCCCGCAGCACGGCGCCTACCGTAGGCGCGGCCATCTGGCCGCCGCTGACGCTGTACTGGGTCTCCGGGCCGGGGTTTTCCAGCACCACCAGCACCGCCACCTGGGGATCGTCCGCCGGGGCGAAGCCCAGGAAGGAGCATATATATTTTTTCGTGCCGTGGACGGCCTCATACACCACGTCCTCGGAAGTACCGGTCTTGCCAGCCACCCGGTAGCCGGGCACATAGGCGTTCACGCCGGTGCCGTCCTTCGAGCCCACGACGCCCTCCAGGATCTCGCAGCAGGTCTTGCTGGTCTGCTCGCTGATGACCTGGCGGACCACGGTGGGCTCCCGCTGGCTGGCCACGGTGCCGTCGGAATTGAGGAATTCGCTGACGAAATACGGCTCCATGAGATAACCGCCGTTGGCCACGGCGCTGACTGCCGTGATGAGCTGTATGGGGGTGATGGTGAAGGTCTGGCCGAAGGCCGCCGCCGCCAGCTGGGACAGGTTGGTCTTGTCGAAGAACACGTCCTCCGTCCACCAGAGGCTGCCGGACTCGCCCGTCAGGTCGATGCCGGTCTTGTCAAACAGCCCAAAGGCCCGGATATACTGATAAAACTGCTCCGCGCCGATCTGCAGGCCGATGGTCACGAAGGCCACGTTGCAGGAATACTTGGCCGCGTCCGCCAGGTTCAGGTTCCCGTGGCCGTAGATATTGGCGCAGTTCAGCGGGTCCGTACGGCCCAGCACATCGATGCTGCCGCCGCAGTAGAACGCGGATGTATCCGGGTCCACGGCGCCGCTCTCCAGACCGGCGGCCAGGGTGATGATCTTAAAGACGGAGCCGGGCTCATAGGTGTCGGACAGGGCCTTGTTGCGCCACTGGAGCTGCCGCTCCTCCTCCAGAAGGGTGTCCCGCTCCTCCTCCGTGTGGATGTCGGCCCTGTCCACCCGCTCCTGGGCCTCGGGGCTGATGGTCAGATAGTCGTTCAGGTCGAAATTGCCCAGAGACGCCATGCCCAGGATGCCGCCGGTGTTCACGTCCATGACGATGCCCGCCGCGCCGTCCTGCAGGTCATAGGTCTCCGACGCCGTCTCCAGGTGTTTTTCCAGGTAGTACTGCACCGTCTGGTCCAGGGTCAGCACCATGCTCTGGCCGTCCACGGCGTCGTAGTAATCCTCAAAATCCGTGAACATCATGTCCGTGCCGTTGGCGTTGGTGGCCCGGACGATGCGGCCGTCCGTGCCGGAGAGGACGTCGTCGTAATAAAACTCCAGGCCCGACAGGCCGTGGTCGTCGGAGCCCACGAAGCCGATCACGTGGCTGGCCAGGCTGCCGTAGGGGTAATACCGCTTGCTGGCCTCCTCGATCTTCACGCCCGTGAGGGACTTGTGCTCGCTCTCGTCAGCCACAGGCTCGCCCATGGCGTTGCGCCCCGCGTTCTCCTTGAATTCCCGGACCTTGTCGGTCACGTCGTCCTCCACCTTCCGGGCCACGGTGGCGTACCAGGACTCCGTGTTGAGGGTCTTCTGGTAGACGTCGTTGTAGTCCAGGCCCAGGATATCGGCCAGGCCCTGGGCGATGTAGGCGGGGTTCTCCTCGTTCATCTTGATCTCGGCGGGGCTGATGTAGATGTTGCTCACCGAGGCGCTCATGGCCAGGATATTCATGTTCCGGTCATAGATCGTCCCCCGCTGGGCGGACACGGTGGTCTGGCGAAGCTGCTGCTCCACGGCGGCAGATTCGTATGTATCATGATCAAGGATCTGCAGCTGGAACAGCCGTACGGCCAGCGCGATAAATGCAACTATGCCGCACACTATCATAAGGAACAGTGTGCGGCGAAGCATCATGCGATTCGGCGAAGCGGGCGACTTGTTCTCCCGGCGTTTCTTGAACATACGGATTCTCCTTTGGTAGCTGTGCGCGGTCTGCTGTCATTACCAGTATAATACGCCTGTCAACTGAAATATGCCTTGACCGACGAGAGGATGTCCGCGATACCCAGCGAGAACATGTCCGCGTCCTGCTTCGTGACCACCACGGCCCGGTCGGCGGAGGCGACGCCGGTGAGATAGAAGATCTGCTCGTTGTCCGGTTCCTGCATCCCCAGCACGTTCACGGCCCGCTCCTCCACCTCCTTGAGATTGAACACGGACTCGTATTCCACGGTCAGCTTGTCCCGCTCCGTCTCCAGCTGGGAGATCTGGCTCTCCAGCTTGGCGGCGGTGTCGGAGATGTCCGTCAGGCGGATCTGGGCCAGCAGCATCATGGTCAGCAGCACCACCGCCGCGCCCACGCCCAGCAGAGACAACACGGAGAAGCCCTGCCGGTCCTTCGCCGCGGCCTCCTCCCGCTCGGCGGGACGCACGTCCTCCTTGATCCACTCCCTGGGCTGGAGCCGTTCCCGGCGTCTTTCCCTTTTCTGCGGCTGCTCGTAGACAGTCTCGTCCCGGTACAGGTCCGGGTTGCCGAAGTCGTAGGCAAGCGTCCCGTCCACCGCGCCGGTGACGAAATTATAGGTCTTGAAGGTCTTGATGTCAGGCATGGTTCACACCCTCTCCGCTATCCGCAGCCGGGCGCTTCTGGCCCGGGGATTTTCCGCCAGCTCCTCCCCACTGGGGATCACCGGCTTGCGCGTCACGCTTCTCAGCGTCTTTACAAAGCCGCAGGTACACACTGGAAACTCCGGCGGGCACGTACAGCCGTTTTCACGTTTGCGTATGGCCTCTTTCACAAGGCGGTCCTCCAGGGAATGGAAGCTGATGACCAGCAGCCTTCCGCCCGTTTTCAGCCGGTCCGGCGCCGTATCCAGCATCCGCTCCAGAGACCCCAACTCGTCGTTGACCGCGATGCGGACCGCCTGAAAGCACCGCTTGGCCGGGTGCTGCTTCTCCCGGAGCGCCGCGGCCGGGACGGTCTGGCGGATGATCTGCACGAACTGTCCCGTGGTCTCCACGGGCGCCTGCTCCCGGGCGGCCACCACCGCCGCGGCGATGCGCCCGGCGTATCGCTCCTCCCCGTAGCGCCAGAAGATGCTTCGCAGCTCCGCCTCCGTGCTGTTGTTCAGGATGTCTCTGGCCGTGAGCGGCGCCGTCTCGTCCATCCTCATGTCCAGAGGCGCGTCCTGCATATAGGAAAACCCCCGCGAGGCGTCGTCCAGCTGGGGCGACGACACGCCAAGATCGAACATCATCCCGTCCGCTTTGTCTATCCCCAGGCTGTCCAGGATCGCGCCCAGATCGCCGAAATTGCCCTTTACGAGCCTGACCTTGTCCCCGAACCGGGCCAGCCGCCGTCCCGCGTAGGCCAGCGCCCGCTCGTCCCGGTCGACGCCCACCAGCATCCCGCCGGTGAGCTGCTCCAAAACGGCCTCCGCATGGCCGCCAAGCCCCAGAGTCCCGTCCACATATGTCCCCTCAGGGTCTATCTCCAGATAGCGGACGCACTCCCGGAGCAATACGCTCTTGTGCTGCATCAGAAGTCGAACTCCTGCATAACGGCCGCGATGTTCTCCGGCGAAGCCTCGCTGTCACGCAGCTCGGCCCACTCGTCGCTGTCCCAGAACTCCGCGTGGTTGTTGGAGCCGAGAACGGTCACGTTCTTCGTCAGGCCCGCCCGGTCCCGAAGGCTCTGCGGCAGCAGGATACGGCCCTGCGCGTCCAGCTCGCACTTGCAGGCAAAGGCATACAGCGGCCGCATGGCCCGCTGCTTCACGTAGGGCATCGCGTTGACCTTGTCGGAAAAGATCTGCCACTGCTCCGCGCTGTAGGCGCACAGGCAGTGGTCCATGGAGAGCGTCACATAAAACTCCGGGCCCAGCTCGTCCCGAAGTCGCGCAGGAATGAACAGCCGTCCCTTGGCGTCCAGGGAATGCTGGTATTCGCCTGTCATCCTGCTCACTCCTCTCCCGTTCATTCTGTGGGAAATCAAAACACTTTTCCCCACTTCGCCCCACTTGCCCCTATTATAGAGGGCAGGTTTTTAAATTGCAAGGGGGCAAAAGCAAAAATTTCATCAAAAATCCCTGCCAATTTTTTCCTATTGTGGACACCAATTTTTCGCGCCACAACATCTAGTTTTGACAGGATCGAACAGAAAATCCGGCTGTTGAAAACGCCTCTTCGCAAAAAAATACCTCCCTCCGCCGGGAGAGAGGGCCAAACAAAATGGGCGCGTCCAAAGACGCGCCCTGAAAGGCAGCATATAGATTTTTTACAATTCGTAGCGCCGGTACTCCTCCCCCTCCAGGGTCACCCAGCGGAAAACGCCGTCGGCCAGCGTCATGTATCCCCGGACGCTGCCCCACAGCGGCTGGGCGGCGGAGCCAGGGTTGAAGCACAGGTAACGGCCCCGGTTCTCCGTCCTGGGCACATGGGTGTGGCCGTGGAGCAGGATATCCCCCTCGTCCATGTTGGGCGGCAGGTTCGTATCATTATATATATGGCCGTGGGTGGCGAACATCGCCTGTTTGCCGATCGGGATGCGGACATAATCCGGCTCCATGGGAAAGGCCAGCATTTCGGCGTCCTCGTCGCTGTCGCAGTTGCCCCGCACGCAGGTGATCCGGTCCGCCATGGGGTTGAGCAGATCCGCCACCGACTGTTTTTTCCGCCGGGACCCAAGTTTGTTGAACAGTATGTCCCCCAGCAGGAGCATCCGCTCCGCTCCCTCCCGCCGGTAGGCCTCCAGCAGCATTTCGCAGCACTCCGCCGACCCGTGCAGGTCGGACGCGATCAGCCATTTCATCGTATCGCCTCCATGACAAAAAACGTATGTACTTTTCCAGTTTAAACCCCGGTCCCGTCTCTGTCAAGCCTGGCCATGAGAAGCTCTCCGTTATCCCGCAGCCACCGGCGGCGCTCCCGCCAGTCCGGCAGCACCCGCTCCACCTCGGCCCAGAACCGGCGGCTGTGGTCCATATGCTTTCGGTGGCACAGCTCGTGGACGGCCACATAGTCCCGCACCTCGGGCGGCGCCAGCATCAGAAGGCAGTTGAAGTTCAAATTCCCCTTTGCGCTGCAGCTGCCCCAGCGGGTCCGCTGCCGCCGGATGGTCACGCGCCCGTAGGTCACGCCCACCATCGGCGCGAAACGGGCCGTCCGCTCCGTAAGATCCGTCCTGGCAGCGGCGGCCAGAGCGTCCAGCTCCGCCGCCGTGAGCTTCTCCAGGCTGTCCGCGGCCTGCCGCCGGGTCAGGACGGCGGCGCGGCGCGTCTCGATCCAGTCCCGCTTCGCGTCCAGAAACGCCCGGATGCGCGCCTGGCTCAGGCCGTAAGGCGCCCGGACCAGCACGCCGCCGTCCTGCCGGATCTCCACCGCCAAGCTCTTCCGCCCGCTGCGAACGATATCCACCTGTATCTCCCGCGTCTTGTCCATCTCGCAGATCGTACCGCCGTCTGGGGGTGCAGACATCGTGGGATAGGCGCGGCATGGAACACCGTTCGGAAACAGCGCCGCAGAAATGAGGACGTTGGAATCTATCAGCACCCGCATCTGTCAGTCCTCATCACGCATTTCCTTGATAAGCGCCATGACATCATCATCCGAAGCGATCCCGGCCCGCTCCGCTTCTCCGGCCATCTCCTGTTGAAGCACCTGCATGGCGTAAATGGCGGAATTGACGATACGGACGGTGTTCCCCTCAACAATGAAAGAGACACGATCCCCGTTTGAGACGCCCAACACCCTCCGAACATCCTTCGGGATCGTGACCTGCCCTTTTGCCATGACCTTGGCATTGTCAACAAAAGCATTCGTATTCATAGCATCGCACCTCCTTGTGTATGGAAAGTAGGGAATTTCCTACTCATATTATACGCAACGGTAAGGTGATATGCAACAGCAATTTTCGGAAAATCTGTTTTGTGAGGTGAACAATATTAGTGAAAATCGGGTCGTAAGCAACCTCAGGTACTCCATCCGCCGCCGTCCCCAGATGCCTACGGGCCTGTCCTCTGACGGGGGCGGGAGCAGATCAGGAAGATAATAATCTCCCGCCAGTGTGTAGCCAATTCCGTTGATTTCTTTGTACTATTCCATGATCAAGGCCTCCTTTGTATGGCTATTCTACAAAGAAGGCTTTACCTTGTCCAATGTGCGGATCGAAAATTTCATAGAACAGCAGAGAGGCAAAAATGCCTCTCTGCTGTTACTTTTGCCCTTTGCTATGCCAATGTGTGATAGGTTTGTTTTCATACTTCCTCATCAGCACCTGGTATAGCCGTCCGGTTTTTTCAAACTGTTCACACTTTACGCCTTCAAAAGTATTATTATAATGACATATATAATGACATATGATGGCGGAACGCCGCAAGGCGTTGCGCAGAGCCGCTTTGCGGCTCAGAAAAACGCTGTGGGAGGTCCCCATTGAACGAGCACCGGGACGACAGGCCCTTCGGACAGGAGGAGTCGGAATATCATATCGTCCGCCCGGAACGGGAGCGGTCGGCGTACAGCGACGCCTATTACCGCACCGCGCCCAGGGAGGGCGGGACGTCCTATGGCTATAACCCGGCCCGCTATTACGCCGGAGACGGCGGCTCCTGCCACCGGGGCCAGATCGGACTAAAGACCGTGCTGATCCTGTGTCTGGTGTGCGTGACGGTGGCAAGCCTGCTGGGCGCCGGGGGGCTGTATCTGCTGTCCAGGGATATGCGGGGCCTGCGGGCCCGGACGGCGGCGGCGCCGGAGTTTTACGCCGAGGCCCAGTCGGAACAGGATGTCTCCGGTCCCCTGACGCTGTCCGTCCCGGCGGCAGACGCCCCGGCGCTGTCCGGGGAGGACCTGTACGCCATGGCCTGCGGCCAGGTGGTGGCCGTGCGCTCCTCCGGCGGACAGGGCGGGTCCCTGTCCGGCTCCGGCATCATCGTCAGCGCCGACGGCTATATCCTCACCAACTACCACGTCATCCAGCCCGGCGTCCTGCGGGGCCGCCCCCTCACGGTGGTCACCTTCGACGGGGAGGAATACGACGCCGAGATCGTGGGCGCGGAGTCCGACAGCGATCTGGCCGTGCTGAAGGTGGACGCCCAGGGCCTGACCCCCGCCGTGCTGGGGGATTCGGACACGCTGGCCGTGGGCGAGACCATCTATACCGTGGGCAACCCCACCGGGGATCTTCCCTGCACCATGACCCGCGGCATCGTGTCCGCCCAGGACCGGAACATCCTCCTGGCCGACAATGTGACCGCCAATATGTTCCAGTTCGACGCGCCGGTGGGCAGCGGCAGCTCCGGCGGACCGGTATATGACCTCTACGGCCAGGTGGTGGGCGTGACCACCGCCAAATATACCGCCGACGGCGTGGAGGGCCTGGGCTTCGCCATCCCCATTTCCGACGCCTGCGCCATCGCCAACGAACTCATCACCAAGGGCTACGTCTCCGGCAAGGCATATCTGGGTCTGGTGCTGGACTCCTTCTCCCCCGCCGCGGCCCAGTATTTCCACACGGAGCCCGGCGCCTTCGTCAGCGCCGTCCAGCCGGACAGCGCCGCCGAGGCCGCCGGTCTGCGAGTGGGGGATATCATCACCGCCGTGGACGGCGAGACCGTCACCGGCGCGGACAGCCTTGTGGCCGCCGTGCGGCGCTATAAGGCTGGCGACACCGCCCGGCTCACCGTCGTCCGGGACGGTCAGACCATCACCGTGCCCGTCACCTTCGGCGAAGCCGCGCCGGGATAAGCGGCGGCGCTTGTCAGGCCGTCGTGTTATGATGCCGGCAGCAAATTGCCAACTCGGCGTTTGCGGAGGAAGAGAGGGGAAAACTGCTCTTGCCCAGAACTTGCTCGAAAAATATAAATTTTCTTATTTGTCAATAGATCATTTGAATATGGCTTCGGAAACGAATACCTTTGCGTCGAGGAAGATATGCGGCTGCGGCTGGAGACAAAGCTGATCCACAGCATCCTGACGGGCTTCAAGGTACTCTCGGCGTAAGCCGGGGGGGGACAAGTTTTCTCCCCTTTCTTGTCCCCCAGTCCCGGCCCACGGCCTGACGGCCACCTGACAAAGAAAGCGGCGTAGCAACTGACGGCGCAGTATAGGGCGAATCAGACACGTTCCATGTGCGTCGGAGCCATACGGCGGGTGCGCCACACGCCCCAGGAAGGCAGAGCGAGAAACACCGCGCCGCACACAGCTTTGGCAAAGCTACCGGCCATGAGGCGTACATGGGTCAGATACTTGCGTCGGCTATGCGTCACAGCGTAGGACGCCCTGCCATGAGCATGGGGGGAGGCTCACAACCTATGGAGCGGCTTGCCAGCCGCCGCCTGATCTTGTCCTGAATAAAGAACACCTTACAAAAATGCGTCTCACCATGTGCACTGACCCAGGAAAAACGGACAGTAGACAAGAAGCCCCCTGTTGTAGGAGAATGACTACGACAGGGGGTATAG
>CANRDC010000025.1 GCA_947629245.1 uncultured Oscillospiraceae bacterium
GATTGTGGTTCCGGGTGTCGTGGGTTCGAGTCCCATCTCCCACCCCATTTTCAATAGGCTGCCCGGTCCAGCCGGTCGGCCTATTGAACTTTATAAGACGGATGGCGGCATCCATAGGGATGTAGTGTAAAGGTAACACACCAGACTTTGACTCTGATATAGTGGGTTCGAATCCCGCCGTCCCTGCCATATGACTTGGTAGCTCAGTAGGCAGAGCAACTGCCTTTTAAGCAGTGGGTCCGGGGTTCGAATCCCCGCCAGGTCACCAAAACGTGAGGCGCATGAAATGCGCCTCACGTTTTGAATTATGGGGCTTGCGGCCCGCTGCAGCGCAAAGCGCCTCCGCCGTTGGCGGAGGCGTTCACGTTTGCGGGCCGAGAAGTATGATTTCCCAGGCGCATGTCCTGGGAAATCATATCCAACTCAATTCGCCGCTCCGGCGGCGAGGGGTCCCCAAAAGGCACGCCTGCCTTTTGGGGAGAGGAGGAACTGCGCCGTATCTGAGCCCTGCCGCTTGCGGCAGGGGGAAGCCTACGGCGCGAGCGACGACGACTGCGAGGCCTTTTGCTCGCGCTCAGTGGGGCGGGGCCATGTAGTCCCTATCGATGGTGATGCGGCAGGCCGCGCCGGGGTATACCTCGTGGACCATGCGCTCCAGCATCCGCCGCAGCTCCGGCTCCGGGATGGCGATATCCGCCGGTATGTAGCAGTCGAACCGGACCCAGAGCCCCTCCCCCTCCTGGGCCAGGCTCAGGTCGTGGACCGTCAGGCGCTCGTCGATGAGCGCCGCCCGCTCCGTCAGGTGTCGGCGCAGACGGTTCTCCTCCGTATCCGCCCCGGAGACCGGGTCCAGCTGGAACACGATGTGCAGCCCGTCCTTCTCCAAAAACTCCCGGCTCAGCGCCACCAGCGCGGCGTGACAGGCCGCGAGCCCCTCCTCCTCCGCCATCTCCACATGGGCGCTGGCGAACTGCCGTCCGGGGCCGTAATCGTGCAGCATCAGGTCGTGGGTGCTCAGCACGCCGGGGCAGGCCATGATCCGCTCCCGGATGCCGTCGACGACCTGCCTCTCCGGCTTTCGACCCACCAGCGGGTCTATGGTGTCCCGCACCAGGGCAAAGCCGCTGTACAGCACGAACACCGCCACGCCGACGCCCAGCCAGCCGTCTAGGTCCAGGCCGGTGAAACGGGCCACGGCCATACCAACCAGCACCACGCTGGTGGCAATGGCGTCGTTGCGGCTGTCCATGGCCGTGGCGGCCAGGGTCTTAGACCCGATCTGCCGTCCGGCCTCCAGGTTGAAGGCCATCATCCACAGCTTCACCAGTATGGACGCCGCCAGCGCCGCCGCCATAGCCCAGGAAAACTCCGGCGCCGCGGGATGCAGCACCCGCTCCACGCTGCTTTTGAGAAGCTCCACGCCCGCCACCAGAATGAGCACCGCCACCATCAGGCCCGCCAGATACTCATACCGGCCGTGGCCGTAAGGGTGCTCCGCGTCCGCCGGACGAGCGCCCAGCCGGAAGCCCAGAAAGCCGATGATGTTGCTGGCCGCGTCCGACAGGTTGTTGACGCCGTCCGCCACCACCGCCACGGACCCGGCCGCCAGGCCCGCCGCCAGCTTCAGCGCGCACAGGACCACGTTGGACGCGATGGACAGCGCGCTGGCCATCTGCCCGTAGGCCATGCGCACCTCGGGCCGCTCCGTCTTGTCCCAATCCCGTATGAACTTTGCGGCAAACCAGCGAAACATCCTCTCACCTCTGTAAGACATCCGCGCCATACTATGCGAAAACGTTCTTTTCTGTCCATAATGATCATCGCATAGCGAAAACAATCGATTGTTTTCGCTGCCAAACGACGCGTTTGGCGGCAAATGATCCTTGGATCATTTGCGCGATGCTCATTGCAATGAATATATGGCAAAACTGCCACGCTGTTTTGCCCAGCCGCAAAGCGGCTCGGCGCAACGCCTTACGGCGTTTCGCCATCATATAATCATTATGATAGAGGCGCGGACCGGTTTTTGTCAACGCTAACCGCACGAAATATAAAACCGGCATGGCCAGCGCCATGCCGGTAGCATATCCCTCTCCTCACCGGTTCAGATACCACACGCCCGCGTTCAGATAGCCGGCGAAGGTGACCCAAAGGATATAGGGGATGAGCAGTTTCCAGGCCGTTTTGGATTCCTTCCGGAACCGGAGGATGGTGGCCAGGATCAGGAACCACAAAATGACCAGCCAGATCAGGGCAAAGCCCCGCCGCTCGGTGTTGAAGAAGATGATGGTCCACAGGAAGTTGAACGCCAGCTGCACCCCGTACAGCCACAGGGTCCCGTTCCGGTCCGGGCTGTTCTCGATCCACACCAGGTAGGCTGCCACACCCATCAGAATGAACAGCACCGTCCACACCACCGGGAACACCCATCCCGGCGGCGACAGAGGCGGCTGCTCCAGCGTCGCGAATTCCTTCATGGCGTCCTTCGTCAGCAGCGCCGACAGGCCCCCTACGCCCAGGCTGATCGCCAGACTTATCACCAGCGGTTTGATCTTTACCATATGCTCCACCTTTTTCCGCGTATTCTCTGTCCAGAGTATATGCAATATCTTCGCAAACATACGTCCTGCCGCGGACTCTCCCCGTTGACAATCGACCATTCGCCGTGATATAGTATGGGCGCGCAAAGGAATACGGAAGCGTATCGAAGTGGTCATAACGGGCCTGACTCGAAATCAGGTAGACCGCAAGGTCTCGTGGGTTCGAATCCCACCGCTTCCGCCACGTCAGAAGAGCTTTGAAGATGTCAGATCCCCGCAAGCGGGGCTCCTCCATCGGTCAAAGCTCTTCTTCCTTTTCCCCAAAGGGCAGGCGTGCCCTTTGGGGGCCCCACATTAAAAAAGCTTTGAAGGTGTCGGCTCCCCGCAAGCGGGGCCCCTTCATCTTCAAAGCTCTTTTTTCTCATAAACACCGGCGAGCCTCCGGAGGGCCGCATTCGGCGATCTGTGCGCTCAGCCTTTTATGGCGCCGACCGTCACGCCGGAGATGATGTATTTGTGGAAGGTCATGAATATGATGGCGGCGGGCACAATCATCAGCACTATACCGGCGAACAGCGCCCCATAGTCGATGGTGAAGGTCATGGAATTTTGCAGCGCGTACATGCCAAAGGCCATGGTGCGGCTCTCCTTGGAGGTGGTAAACACCATTGCCAGCAGGTATTCGTTCCACATCCAGACGAAATTGAAGGAGGCCACGGCAAACAGACCGGGCTTGGACAGGGGGAACATGATCTTCCAGAAGGTCTTGCTTTCGGAGCAGCCGTCCACGATCGCGGCCTCCCGCACCTCGTTCGGCAGGGCGTTATAGTGTCCGATCAGCACATAGATGGTAAAGGGGATGCAGAGGGACACGTAGATCAGGATCAGACAGAATTTGGTATCCAGCAGGTTCATTTTGGACAGCATGCTGTACAGCGGGATGATGAGAAGCAGCTCCGGCACGCTCATCCCGAAAATGATGGAGGTGATGAGCGCCTGCCTGCCCCGGAACTTGAACCGGGAGAGGACGTATGCCGCCATGGCGCAGATGACCGTCAGGATGACCAGGGTAGAGCCGACGATGATGACCGAATTGAAGAAGAACCTGTATAGCTGCGAGTTTATGAGGGCGTTGCGGTAGTTTTCAAAGTGCAGATGCGAGGGGAGGGCCAGAATGTTGGCATAGATCTCCGCGCTGGTCTTGAACGAGTTGATGACGGCGATCCACAGAATGGACAAGATCAGTATCGACCAGATCCCCAGGATGATATGGGCGGCAGGCTTGCCGACCTTGGATTTGTTTTTCATGCTGTCCACCTCAGTATTCGTACGTCTCACGGGCGGTCAACCGGCGGAACGCCGTGACCGCGATCGTTGCGACGATCACCAGGGCGACGGCCAACGTGGAGGCGTAGCCCAGGCGGAATGTAAACGCGTGATAGGTGCCGAAGGCGTTAAAATAGATGTACGTGCCCATGACATGGGTCTGCATGGACGGTCCGCCCTTGGTCATGCCCCACACGATCTCAAACAGTTTGAGGGAGTTGATGATCCACAGCGCCACGGCTGTCATCAGGATCTCCCAGATGAGCGGGAAGGTGATCTTGAAGAATATCTTGAGATTGCTGGCCCCATCCATGATGGCGGCCTCGAAAAGCGAATCCGGGATCTTGGTGATGGCGGAGTAGATAAGTATCAGGTAAAATCCCAGATAAAACCACGCGCCCACCAGCGTGATGGCGCCCATACCGGTCTTGCGGCTCCCGAGCCAGGCCGTGGCGAACTTTTCAAGGCCCACCGCCCGCAGGGCGGAGTTCAGCACGCCGAAGGTGCCGTCGAAGATAAACACCCACAAAATGGTCAGGGCCGCGAAGGAGATCAGGTTCGGAAAGTAAAACAGATTCAGGTAAAACTTCTGATGGACGATATAGTTGGTGATGAGGTACGCAAAGACGAGGGCCAGCGCAAAGACGATGATCCCGCCGCCAAGCATAAAGGCGAAGGAATTGCCGAGAGAGATCCAGAACACCTCGTCGGACAGCATCCGGGCGTAATTGTCCAGGCCGTTGAAGGACGCCGAGGTGCCGAAGCCGGACCAGTCGGTGAAGCTGATCCTGATGGCGTCGATGGCCGGGTAGATGAAGAATACAAGATACAGAAAGAAGGCCGGAAACAAAAAGGTGAAGATAAACAGCCTCGTCCGCGTTTTCCTGTTCTCTCGAATGGTTTTGAGCCGCCGCATGGCTCGTCCTCCTTTCCGGGGCGTTCCGCGGCCGGACTGTTACCGGCCGCGGAAGCGTTGGGCGCAGCGCTGAGTTCTCGCAAAGTCGTTGTTACTTGTAATAATTGGCGGTGTCCGCGTCCATCTTCCCGATGAACTCTTCGGCCGTCATCTTCCCGAGCATCAGGTCGTTGATGTTCCGGGTGAAGATGTTGCTGTAATAATCGCCGTACTGGACAAGGTCGCCGTAGATCTCGCAGGTGGAAGCCGCGTTGGCGAGGATGTCGCTTTGAGACTCCAGCCCGGCGGCGGGCTTGCCGTCCTTCAGCGGAGAGGGGATGATCATGTCGCTCTTGGCGTCGTCATACTTCTTCTGGAAGGAGTAGTTGATGAAATCCAGGGCGAGCTCGGCGTCGGCGTCCTTGAGGATCGCCCAGTAGTTGCCCCAGACCTCCTCGACGCCGGGCGCGTCCTCGTCGTCATGGGCCGGGAAGGAGAAGATATCCATCACGTAGTCCTCCGGGGTGGACTCCGCCAGCTCGGAGGGCAGCCAGGTGCCGCAGTAGTACATGGCGGCGCCGCCGGAGACCCAGTAGATCTGGGAGCTGGGCCAGTTCGCGCCCTCATAGTTCTCCTGGAAATAGCCGTTGTCCACCAGGGCCTGCATATCCTGCGCGGCCTCCAGGAACCGGCTGTTGGAGGACCACGCCACCTCGCCCCGGCAGGCGGCCTGAAGCGTATCTACGCCCACCATCCGTTCGCAGGAGCGGATATACCACCAGGGGATATACTCTTCAAATATGCCGTCATAGGCAATGGGCGCGATGCCGAGAGCCTTGAACTGTTCGCACACATCCATGAACTCATCCCATGTGGTCGGCACGGAGACGCCGTTTTCCTCGAACATCTTGACGTTATAGAAAACGGCGGAGGTATACATCTCCCGTGGGATGCAGTACAGCTTGCCGTCGGAGGCGCGCCCGGCGTTCAGGGCGGTCTCGTCGAAGATGTCGTAGAATGGGGTCTCGCTGCCATAGGCCTTGGTCTGCTTCATCAGCTCGTCCAGCGGGCAGAACAGTCCGTCGGACTCCTGCAGGGTCAGCACGGTGGTATTCATCTGGTCGACGATGTCCGGCAGGTCCTCGGAGGAGCCGGAGGCGATGGCGCTCTGGAGCTTGATGAGCACGTCGCGTCCGCACCATACCACATTGATCTTGACGCCCGTCTCCTTCTCGTAGTCGTCGATGAAGGTCTGCATCCATTTCTGGACAGGTTCGCCCTCGTTCATGAAGGACCAGTACGTGATCTCTTTTTTGCCGCCGTCTCCGGAGGATGCGCCGCAGCTGGCGCAGGAAGCGAGCAGCAGGACGCCGAGGAGCAGCGCGACCGCTTTTCTAACCGCACGTTTCATTTTTCTTGTTCTCCTTTTCATAGTATTTTTCCTCAACCCATGTTTTCAAATGGGAGAAGTCAAAGTAAGCAAGGGCCCCGGGGAGCAGACGGCTGTATATGTCATAGCTGTCGTACAGTCTGTCCCCGGCCTGTTGCTCCATGTCGCGGGGATAATCCCGCAGAAGGCAGCCGCCCAGATCCACCTCCGTCAAAAGCGCCGCCGCGGCGGTATATACGGCCGGAAAGCCCTCTCCGTACAGGCGGATGGCCGGACCGTCAAAGGAAAGGCTCTCCCGGAGCATTCGGATGGCGCTCAAAAGCTCAAAGACCCGCAGGGAAAAGAGACTGTCGCCCAGCCAGAAAAGGTCGTTGGCCAGCAGGTAGTTCGTCCCCTCAAAGCCCGTGCCGCTCATCCGCAGGATCCGGTTGGGACGCATGGCGCCGTAGCCGGGGATATCCAGCACCAGGACGCTCTCGCCCCGCCGGCACCGGGAAAACAGAAAGTCGCGATGACGCTGAAGCTCCGCCGTGCCGTTTTCCCACACAGCCACCGTCACGGGCCTGGAGGGCTCTCCATCATTTTCCAGCAGATGGAAGAAAAGTCCGTTGGCCGTCAGTCCCTCGGCGTATTCAAAGACCATGCACTCGGCCGCGCAGTCCTCCACTATGACGCGCCCGAACCGGCGCAGGAGGGGTTCTACGAAGGCGCGGCCCCAAAAACCGCGTTCGCGCAGCCAGCCAAGCGCCCGCGTCCGCAATTCCTCCGGGGGCAGGCTCCTCCGGCGGGACAGGGCCATGTCCAGGCACTGGAGCTGTTCCTCGAAGAGGAAGGCCGCGTCCGGATACTCGCAGCGGACCTGACCGGTCGCGGTGCAGCGAAGCTCCTCCTCGGGCAGGGGCGCGTCCGGCGTCCGGACGCTTTCACAGGGACGGCCCAGAAGGCTCTCGCAGAAAAACGCTGCCGCCGCCTCGGCCAGCTTCCGGCTGTAGGAGTGCTCCGCGGCGTCGGACACGAGGGACAGAGCTTCTTTCCGCCCATACAGGGCGTAAAACCGTCTGGCGGAGGCATAGGTCTCCCGCGTGCCGACGATGGGAAAATAGTCGTAAAGCGTGGCGAGCAGCAGCACGGGCTTCGGCGCCATGGCGATGAGGACGTCGTCGTGGTCGAACCCGGCCGCCGCCAGCCCCGGCCAGACCTGCTCCGCATCCTGCGGCGCGCCGCTGCGGAGGATAGCTTCCATGGAGGAGATGAACGTGCCCGGCGCCGCCGCCGCGACCCTGTCGTCCAGAAGCATGAGCAGCGCCGTCAGCGTGCCGCCGCCGGAGTTCCCGGTCACGCCGATGCATCCCGCATCCACCTCCGGCCGGGCGGCCAGATAGTCGATCGCGCGCATGGCGTCATGCACAAAGTACCGGGCCTCCGCGTATCCGGACATGAGCAGCTGCGCGCCGACGTGGTCGTGCTCGGGGCAGCCCCATTCCACATCCTGATTGTTCGTCCTGGGATTGACGTAGCCGTAGCGCTCCCCCAGGCCGTAGGAGTCCATGGCCAGCACCACGAGGCCCTCCTTTGCCAGGAGCCGACAGACGCGCTGATATTCGGGGAACGCTTTGCCCTGAGCGGCGTGGCCGCAGACGAACAGCACGGCGCCCGTGGGCGCGTCCAGCCCATCCGGCACATACAGGTTCCCGGTGACGTACACCCGCGGGCGGGAAGTGAACACGACCTTTTCCACGCGGTATCCGTCCTGTACGACGACGCCTCGGACGACGGCGTTCAGCGGCCCTTCCGAGTCTGGGAGCCCGCCCAGGGCGTTCAGCACCCGCTCTCGCAGCGTTTTCCGGTATCGCTCCACCGCCTGTCGGCTTCCCGAAGCGGCCAGACGGTCCTTCTCCCGGCGGCTGTTGAGCAGCGCCGCGCGGAAGGATGCGTACACCGCGTCCTTCAGCTGGTCCCCCAGGTCGAGGAAGAGATGACAGGGCGGGCTCTTTTCCAGATAGGACAGCGTGGCCGAGGCGTTCAGGTGGTCCATATTCTTCAGCGGATATACATCGAACTCATAACCCAGCTCCATACCGACGCCTCCCATAAAGTAAATCCTGCCGGTCGGTCTCCCCGCCGCTGCCGCGCGTCACCAGCTCACCGAAAGGCCGTGTGTGCCCGCCAGCTCCGCGACCCGATCCCGGGAGCGGTTCAGCCAGTCCTCCAGCTGCGCGTCGTCCTTCGCGCCCAGATCCAGCCCCAGATACCCGTCGTAGCCATGGCGGGCGAGGACGCGGAAGAACTCGTCCCAGTCTATGGTCCCCTCTCCCAGCGGGACATGCCGGGTGTCCGCCGGGTCGTTGTCCGCGATGTGGATATTGGCATAGCGGCCCTTCAGCTTCTCCAGCGCCAGGCACACGTTCTCGCGCTGGGCGGAGAAATGTCCGGTGTCGAAATTCGCCTTCAGATAGTCGCTGCCAACGTCGTCCAGCAGCCGGATCATGGAATCCACAGAGCAGATGACCTCGTCTACCCGAGGCTCCATTATGACCAGTTTTCCCACTTTTTTGCCGTACTCTGCACAGAATCCGCAGCTCTCTACTACCGTATCCCAGACTCTCCGCCAGCTGAAATCCTCGGGTATACGCAGCCGGGACCGGCCGCCGAACTCGTACTGGCCGTCCAGCTGATACGGCTTTCGCCCCACATACTCCACCGGCGGGGCGTAGCTGGCCAGATGCAGCGTCTCCGCGCCAAGCTCGCAGCCCACGTCCGCCATCTGCATGAAAAAGTCGTAGGCCTTCCGGCGCTTCCCCGCGTCAAGAGAGGTCAGATCCGGATCTACAGCGCAGAAGTTGTGTACGTGGATGCCGTTGTCCGCCAGCGCCTTTTTATACTCGGCCAGATTGTTCCTGAGCCCCGCCGCGTGGCGGACGCCGAGCCCCTCCATTTCCAGATAGTGGAAGCCGAGCTTGCTCAGGTATTCCAGCGAGGCGAAATCGTCCCGCGGAGCCGGGGGATACCCGTACTTCAGGATCGTGACAAGGTATGTAACGCTGATCTTCATGGCACGCCTCCGTTCACATTTTTTGCCGCCTTACGGGCGGAGCATCTCCTCCGAACAAAGCCCGGCGGAGTCGGTATCGAGATAAAGGTAAAAGCTGGGGTGGGTCCTGAGCAGCGTAGCCGGTACCATAGGGTCCGTGGCGGCGGCGGAGAGCATGGCGCGTATGGCGTTGGCCTTCCGCGCCCCCGGCACCGGCGAGACGATATGCCGACAGCGCATGATCTGCCTTGGCGTCATGGACACGGCCCTTTGGGGAACGTCCTGTACGGAGGCGAACCACCCCTCGCCCACCTGCTGCCTCCGGCATGCCTCGTCAAGGTCCACGATGTGATAGGCGGCCTCGTTGTCAAAATCCGCGGGAGGATCGTTAAAGGCGATATGGGCGTTCTCGCCGATCCCGATGACGCCGACGTCGATGGGGTGGGCCGCGATGTCCTCGGAGAGGCTCCGGATGACGGCGGCGGCGTCGCCAAGGCCGTCCACGAACACGGCCCGCTTCAGGTGTACGCGGTCCGTGAAGCGCTCCCGCAGATACCGCTGGAAAGAGGCCCTGTGCGTGACCGGCAGCCCCACATACTCGTCCAGGTGGAACATGGTCACCCGGCTCCAGTCGAAATCCTCCCGCAGAAGGGCGTCGAAGGTATCGAACTGGGACGCCCCGGTGGAGACCAGGTAATTGGCCTCGCCTCTGTCCGCGATGGCCTCCGACAGAAGACGCAGGATCCTGCGGGCAGCCGCTTGGCCCAGATCAGACGGCGTTTTTGAGACGATGATTTCCATTGCACTATCCTTTCTTCTCTACGTTGCGGCACAAGAAGCCGAGCCAACACGAGAAACTATTTCTTCTAGATTCGTCAAGAAACTATTTCTTGACATCACACTAACACCTATCACACAAAAAGTCAAGCTTTTTTGTGAAAAAAATTAAATCCTCTCATTGCCAAAGAATAATTCTATGCAAAACGACAACTTGCGGCCGCGGGACGCATTTCTCGAAAGAAACTTTTAGAAAGAAATAAATAGAATCTTTTTCTTGATTTTTTGCCGTTCCAAAGTATAATAGAAGGCGAAGGAGTGATCGCGGATGAATCGAAAGAGAAACGGAGCGACGATCTATGACATTGCCGCGGAAGCGGACGTGTCCCCTACCACGGTCTCGCGCGTGCTGAGCAACTCCGCCTATTCCGTCTCGGATGAGCTGCGCAGACGGGTGCTGGAGGTCGCGGAGCGGCTGCACTATTCCGCGCGGGGCAAGATGCAGGTCGGCGCCGGCGACGTCATCGTAGTGGTGCCGAACCTGTCCAACCTGTTTTATACGGACATGATCTCCGGGCTGGAGACGGCGCTCAGCATGTTCGGCCTCAACATGATCCTTCGGAGCACGCACGGCGACCTGGGTCTGGAGAAGCAGTACATCCGGGAGCTGTGCGGCAAAAAAGGGGTCAGGCTGATCATCGCGCCGGTCACCAGCGAGCTGGAGCATCTGACGCCGCTCATCCAGGCGAACATACCGCTCGTCCTGTTGGAGCAGCCGCCGCTGGAGGGCTGCGCCACGATCTATTCGGACAACCGGCTCGCCAGCGAGATGCTGGTGGAGTATCTGGTGCAGAACAACCACCGGCGCATCGCCTATCTGGGCATGGCCCTTACCAGGCCCACCCGCACGGACGTCTACAACGGGTATTGCGGGGGCCTGTCCAGGGCGGGGATACCTGTGGATTCCTCGCTGGGCTTTTTCGCGGAGAGCGAGCCAGACCCGTGGAACAACATCTCCCCCATATCGACGGGCATGCATCTGGCCGACAGGCTGCTGAAGTCGGGCATCGCCCTCCCCGACGCGGTGCTGTGCTCCAACGATATGCTGGCCATCGGCGCGCTGAAGCGCTTTGGCGAGGCAGGGCTTCGCATCCCGCGGGACCTGTCGCTGGTCAGCATGGATAACATCGTCCTGTCGGAGATATCCTCGCCCGCCCTTACCACCATCGATTTCCACACATATGAACTGGGCAAGAACTGCGCCGAGATGCTCTACCAGCAGATCACCGATCCAGACTGTCAGAAGCGGCACATCACGACCATGCCGGAGCTGATCGTCCGCGAGAGCGTCCGTCCGTTGTAGCGGGCGCACCGCCCATTTACTTTGCGAGCGGGATCTGGTATACTGAGCGCATAAGATCTTAAAATAAATGACCGAAAAGGAGCGATCGTTATGATGAAGGATTTTGGCGTAAAACCCTATCTGTATCCCATGCCCACCTATATGATCTCCACCTACAACGACGACGGCACGGTGGACTCCATGATGATGGCCTGGGGCGGCATCTGCGCCGAGGACATGGTGGCGCTGAATCTGGAGGCCAGCCACAAGACCGTGGCCAATCTGCGCTCCAGAGGCTCCTTCACCCTGTCCGTACCCGGCGCCGACACCCTGGCGGCCTCCGATTTTATGGGCATCGCCTCCGCCAACGACACCCCGGACAAGTTCGAGCGCACCGGTCTGCACGCGGTCAGGAGCGCCCGTGTGGACGCGCCCGTCATCGTGGAATACCCCCTGACGCTGGAGTGCACCGTGGAGCGGTTCGAGGACGAGCCCTACGGTCTGCGGGTCCTTGGCCGCATCGTAAACGTGATGGCGGACGAGAAGGTCCTGGACGAGCTGGGCCGCATCGACGCGGGCAAACTGAACGCCTTCGCCTTCGACCAGATGCGCAACGGCTATTACGCCGTCACCGAAAAGGTGGGCCAGGCGTGGAACTCCGGCGCGGGTCTTTTAAAAAAGTAACGGGCAAAAAGTGTTTCGCCATGAATGACATCCTCACCGCCCTGCACGCGCGAAAATCCGTGCGCGCCTATCTGGACAGGCCCATATCCGACGCCGACAAAGAAGCCATTTTCCTGGCGGCATGCGCCGCGCCCACGGCTGGTAATCAGCAGTTTTACACCATTCTGGACATCACCGATCAGTCCCTGAAGAACGCGCTTTCCGTCAGCTGCGACGACCAGAGCTTCATCGCCCAAGCGCCCATGGTGTTAGTATTCTGCGCCGACTGCCGAAAATGGTACGACGCCTATGTGGAGGCCGGTCTCTCGCCCCGGACGCCCGGCGCGGGCGATCTTCTGCTGGCGGTGACGGACGCCGCCATCGCCGCGCAAAACGCCGTCACCGCGGCGGAGAGTCTGGGCATCGGCTCCTGCTACATCGGCGACATTCTGGAGCAGTGCGAGACCCATCGGGAGCTGCTGTGTCTGCCGGAGTATGTGGTCCCCTGCGTCATGCTGGTGCTGGGCTACCCCACCGAACAGCAAAAGCTCCGGGAAAAGCCCGCGCGCTTTGACCTGCGCCACATCGTCCACGAAAACCATTACCGGCGTATGGACGGCCCCGAACTGCGGGAGATGTTCGCGTCCCGGGCCGCAAACGGCTATGACGTCTCGATCAAGGCCCTCTGGAAGCGCAAATATGAATCCGATTTCGCACGGGAGATGACCCGCTCCGTGGGCCAATATCTGAAGCAGTTCGATAACGGAGAAGAACAGGATAATAATTGTGCAAAACCGAATTCAGGAGGAACTGTCATGGAGAAGGTATACGAGTTTTTGAAGGCCGCCGGGACCTATTACCTGGCCACGGTGGACGGGGACCAGCCCAGGGTGCGGCCCTTCGGCACCATCCACATCTTTGAGGGCAAACTGTACATCCAGACCGGCAGGAGCAAGGACGTGTCCCGCCAGCTGGCCGCCAACCCCAAGGCGGAGATATGCGCGTTCAAGGACGGCGTCTGGGTCCGGGTGTCCGGCAATCTGGTGGAGGACGACCGGACGGAGGCCCGCAAGAGCATGCTGGACGCCTATCCCGACCTGCGGGCCATGTACGACGAGAACGACGGCAACACCCAGGTGCTCTATTTCCAGGACGCTGTCGCCACCTTCAGCTCCTTCACCGCCCCTCCCGAGACGGTGCGGTTCTGAACAGACCATGGAATGCCTTTACCACGTCCGACAGATCGCAGACGCGGCGGAAAAGCGCGCTGTCGCCCGGCATATCCTGGAGTCCCTGCCAGCCTCGTTCGGCATCCCGGATGCGCGCGAGGCGTATATTCGGCAGAGCGAAGCTCAACCTTTTTTCGCCGCCTTTGACGAGGAGGACCCCATCGGTTTTCTCTGTTTGAAGCAGACGGGACGCGCCACGGTAGAGCTGTGCGTCATGGGCGTTCTGGAGCAATACCACCGACACGGCGCGGGGCGGGCGCTGTTTTTCGCCGCGCGGAAATTTTCCGTGGACAGCGGCTATCGGTTCATGCAGGTCAAGACCGTGCAGATGGGCAAATATCCGGAATACGACATCACGAACCGGTTCTATCTCCACATGGGCTTTCAGGAGTTTGAAGTCCTCCCTACGCTGTGGGACGAGCAAAATCCCTGCCAGGTCTATGTAATGGCGCTATAGGAAAGGATCATTCCAGAGCATTTAAAATTATGTAAACAATATTATGTTGATATAAGGACCGCCGCAGGGTGTATATCTGCGGCGGTCCTTATCCATATGTGCCGGTCCCAAACGGTTTCGTCCCTCTATCCGTTTTATGGTACGGCCGATCCGGTATCCTTATCGCTGACCGGACGCGGACATCACGCTGTCATGATATTATGTAAATCGAATTATGTGAACATCCCCGACTCGACGGAGCCGGGGATGTGTTTATTTCTCCCCTCCGGCTGGTCTGTCTGCGCCAGATAGACCAGCCGGAGGCTTTGAGTTTATGCGTTTTTTAAAAATCGAACAGCGTCATCTGGCTCTGCTCGGGCAGGTCGCCGAAGGCGCCCATCTTCTTCAGCACCTCGATGTGGGCGGAGCTGACCTTGGGGCACGCCGCCGCCAGTTCCTCGATGGACACAAACGTCCGGCCTCCCTCCCTGGCTCTGGCCAAGTCCGCCGCCGCCGTCTCCCCCAGGCCGGAGATGGCCACGAAGGGCAGCCGCAGGCGCTTGTCGTCCACCGGCTCGAACAAAAACGCGTCCGAGGCGTACAGGTCGATGGGCGCAAAGTCGAAGCCCCGCATGTAAAACTCATAGACCATCTCCAGCGTAGTGGCCAGGTCCTCCTCCTTGGCGGTGGCGTTGGGATTGGCCCGTATCTCCTTGAGCTTGGCCCGGACCTTGGCCGCGCCGCCCACCATCATCTCCGCGTCGAAACCGTCCTTCTGGCTGCGGCGGTAGAAAAGCGCCGAGTAAAAGGCCAGAGGCTCGTGGACCTTGTACCAGGCGATGCGAAACGCCATCAGCACATAGGCCACCGCGTGGGCCTTGGGGAACAGATACTCGATCTTGCTGCAGGAGTCGATGTACCACTGGGGCACCCCGTGGCTGCGCATGGCCTCGATCTGCTCCTCGGTGAGCTGCTTGTTCTTCTTGCGCACGTTCTCCATGCTCTTGAAGGCGGTGTTGGCGTCGATGCCCACGCTCATGAGATAGATCATGATGTCGTCACGGGCGCCGATGGTCTGGTCCACCCTGGCGGTGCCGGATCTTATGAGGTCCTGGGCGTTGCCCACCCACACGCCGGTGCCGTGGGAATAGCCGGAAAGCCGCACCAGCATGTCGAACTTGTCCGGCTTGGTGTCCACCAGCATCTGCCTGGTGAAGCTGGTGCCGAACTCCGGGATGCCGATGGACCCGGTCTGGCCGATAATGGGGTCGTCCTCGGGCAGGCCCAGGGCCTTGGGGGAGGTGAACAGGCTCATGGTGGGCTTGTCGTCCAGACGGATGGTCTTGGCGTCGGTGTTCGTGAGACGCTCCAGCATGTTGATCATGGTGGGATTATCGTGGCCCAGCTCGTCCAGCTTCAGCAGATAGTCCTCCATGAAGTGATATTCAAGATGCGTGGTGACGATGTCCGTATCCGCGTCGTCCGCCGGATGCTGGACCGGGCAGAAGTCCGTCACGTCCATGTCCTGGGGGATGATGACCAGCCCGCCGGGATGCTGGCCGGTGGTGCGCTTCACGCCCGTGATGCCCTGGGCCAGCCGGTTCATCTCCGCCTGACTGAAGGTCAGGCCCCGCTCCTCGGCGTACTTCCGCACATAGCCGTAGGCGATCTTCTCCGCGATGGTGCCCACGGTGCCCGCCTTGAACACATGGTCCGCGCCGAACAGGGTCCTGGTGTAGGCGTGGGCGTTGGCCTGATACTCCCCGGAGAAGTTCAGGTCGATGTCCGGCACCTTGTCGCCCTTGATGCCCAGGAACGTGGCGAAGGGGATGTCGAACCCCTCCTTGCGCAGCTCCCGGCCGCACCGGGGACACACCTTGTCCGGCATGTCCGCGCCGCAGCCGTAGCCCTTGCCGGATTCAAAATCGGTATAGTAGCACCCCGGACACAGATAGTGGGCCGGAAGGCTGTTCACCTCCGTGATGCCCGCCAGGAACGCCACCAGGCTGGACCCCACGCTGCCCCGGCTGCCCACCAGATACCCATGGGCCAGAGAGTCCGCCACCAGCTTCTGAGCGGACATATAGATCACGTCGAAGTGCCGTCCCAGGATGGTGTCCATCTCCATCTCCACCCGGTCCGTGACGATCTTCTCCGGCTCGGGACCGTACAGCTCCCGCAGCCGTCCGTAGACCAAGTCCTTCAGCTGCCCGGCGGAATTCTCGATGACGGGCGGGTACAGCCGCAGCTCCGGCAGCAGCGGCACCTGGCCCTCGATCAGGTCCGCGATCCGGTTGGTGTTGGTCACCACCACCTCGAAGGCCCGGTCCTCGCCCAGATAGGAGAACTCCTCCAGCATCTCCTCCGTGGTCCGGAAGTACAGAGGCAGCTCCTTGTCCGCGTCGGCAAAGCCGCGAGCGTTTTGCAACACGTGCCGGAATATCTCGTCCTCCGGGTCCAGGAAGTGAACGTCCCCCGTGGCGCACACGGGCTTGCCCAGTTCGTCCGCCACGGCCAGCACCTTCCGGTTCAGGTCCCGGAGCTGTTCCTCGCTTTTGACCATGCCGTTTTCCAGCATGAAGGCGTTGTTGGCCAGGGGCATGATCTCAAAGTAGTCGTAAAACTCCCCGATGCGCCGCAGAGCCTTGATGCCCTGGTGCCGGGCCACCGCCTGATAAAACTCCCCCGCCTCGCAGGCGCTGCCCACCAACAGTCCCTCCCGGTGCTCCATGAGCAGGCTCTTGGGGATGATGGGCACCTTGCGGAAGTGCTCCAGGTGGCTCTTGGAAATGAGCTCGTAGAGATTTTTCAGCCCCGCCCGGTTCTTCACCAGCAGGGCGATATGCCGGGTCCGGGGATGGCGTCCGGCCTTCTCCCGCAGCGTCCGGCACAGGCCGTTCACGTCCCCCAGCCGCTTCGCGCCCCGCTCCGCCAGCATGGGGATGAATTTTTCCAGCAGCCGCCCGCACACCAGCGCGTCGTCAGAGGCCCGGTGGTGGTTGAAGCCGGGCAGACCCAGCCGGTCCGAGACCACGTCCAGCTTGTATTTGCGCAGGTCCGGCAGCAGCGCCTGAGAAAGCGGCAGGGTGTCGATATACAGCGGGTCGAAATCCCGGCCCATACGCCGGGCCGCCCTCTCGATGAACCCCACGTCGAACTCCGCGTTGTGGGCGCACAGAGGCCGGTCCCCCGCAAAGTCCAGAAACGCGCCCACCGCCTCGGCCTCGTCGGGCGCGTCGAACACGTCCCGGTCCGTGATGCCGGTCAGCTTTTGAATGTCCTCCGGAATGGGCCGTTTTGGGTTTACATAAGTTTGGAACCTCTCCCCCGGCTTTCCGTCCCGGAACACCACCGCGCCGATCTCCGTGATCCGGTCGGTCTGGTCAAAAAGGCCGGTCGTCTCGATATCAAAGGCCACATACTCCCCGTCCAGAGGCCCGTCGACCGGACCGTGGACGGCGGCGCTGTCGTCAATATCATTTACATAATACCCCTCCATGCCATAGATGACCTTGATGCCCTTGGCGGCTTTGGAGGCGGCGGGGAACGCCTGGGCCACCCCGTGGTCCGTGACGGCGATGGCGGGCATGCCCCAGTACGCCGCCCGCTTGATGGCGGCGCCCACGTCGGTCAGGCCGTCCATGACGGACATCTGGGTGTGCAGATGCAGCTCCACCCGCTTCTGGGGGGCGTTGTCCCGGCGGGGCTCCTGGGCGGGGGCGGTCTGGATATGCCGGGGCTCCAGCTCCACCTCTTTGCTGTAGCTGTTGAATTTCATGGCGCCGGACACGGTCAGCCACATCCCGGAGGAGATCTTGCCGATGATGGACTGGTCCTCCTCCTTGGGGATGTACTTGGACACCCGGACGCTGGAGGTCCCGTCGGTCATGTCGAACTGGAGCACCGACGCGCCTAGCCGCTGGATGGACCGGTTGTCCACGGCGAACACCCGGCCCGAGACCACCACGGTCTTTTGCTCGGGGCTGGCCTGGCTCATAGGGATGGGACGGCCCTTGATCGTCTTGCCCAGCAGCGCCTTGCCGCCGCCGGACGGGGCACCGCCGCTCTTCCGGGCCTGGGACCGCTCCTCCGTCTGGGGCCAGGATGCCTCGATCTTCACCTCCCGCAGGCCGAACTCCCCCGCGATGGCCCACTCCAGGGCCGATATCTCCGCCGGGGCGGGCATGGCGGAAAACAGGGCCCGGACGGTCATGGCCGTCCGCTCCCTGTTCACCGTGGCCTCCTGCACGAAGGTCCCGCTCAGGTTGCCGTAGCTCTTATCCACCCCCGCGCAGCAGGGGAACATGTCCAATAAAGGTACCTTGTCCAAATCTATGTACTCCTTATGCCCGGCTGTCCGCAGCTTAGCATGTTCAGTGTCCTATTTTTGGTCCAGCTGTATCAGCTCCATGAGCCCGTCCAGCAGTTCGTCCTCCGGCACCCTGGTCCGGACCACCCGGCCCTTCACGAAGAGGCTTCCGAAGCCCTTCCCGCCGGCGATGCCGTAATCCGCCCCCCGGGCCTCGCCGGGGCCGTTGACCTCGCAGCCCATCACCGCCACGGTGATGGGCTTATCCAGGCCGGACAGCCGCTCCTCCGTCCTTTTCGCCAGGGATATGAGGTCGATCCGGGTCCGGCCGCAGGTGGGGCAGGACACGAACCGGACTCCGCCCTTCCGAAGGCCGCAGGAGCGCAGTATGGCCAGACCCGCCCGGACCTCCTCCGCCGGGTCCGCCGTCAGGCTCACCCGGATGGTGTCCCCGACGCCCTCCATCAGGAGCGTTCCGATGCCCACGGCGGAATTGACGAGCCCGCCGTAGCTTGTCCCGGCCTCGGTGACGCCCACGTGCAGCGGGCAGTCGAATCGCTCCGCCGCCAGCCGGTAGGCCGCCACGGTGAGGGACACGTCCGACGCCTTCACGGACAGGGCCGCGTCCTCAAAGCCCACCGCGTACAGCGCCTCCAGCTCCCCTTCCGCGCTCTCCACCAGCGCCTCCGCCGTGGGGCCGCCGTACTTTTCCAGCAGCCGCTTTTCCAGCGACCCGGTGTTGACGCCCACGCGGATGGGGATATGCCGGGCCCTGCAGGCGTCCGCCACGGCCCGCACCCGGTCGCGGGCGCCGATGTTGCCCGGATTGATGCGCACCGCGTCTACCCCGGCCTCCGCCGCCAGGATGGCCAGCCGGTGGTCGAAGTGGATGTCCGCCACCACGGGCATGGGCGCCTGGGCCATGATGTCCCGCAGGGCCAGCGCCGCCGCCTCGTCCGGCACGGCTACCCGGATGATGTCGCACCCGGCGGCCCGCAGCCGCCGCATCTGCTCCAGGGTGGCTTCCACATCCCGCGTGTCCGTGTTGCACATGGACTGCACCGTCACCGGCGCGCCGCCCCCTATGGGCACGCCGCCCACATCGATCCTTCTGGTATCCTCTCGCTTCATCCCGTAACGATCCTCGCTATGTCGTTGAACATCACAAATACCATGAGCCCCATCAGCAGCACCAGTCCCGCCGTGTTCACGTAGCCCTCGTATTTGGGGTCGATCCTCCGGCGGAAGAGCTTCTCCAGCAGCCAGGTGACCACGAGGAAGAAGATGCGCCCGCCGTCCAGGGCCGGGATGGGCAGCAGGTTCATCACCGCCAGGTTCACCGCGATGAACGCCGCCAGATACACGATGTTCAATATGGCGTCGTACACCGTGGGCGACGAGGTGCCCACCTCCGCCATCATATCCACGACGCCCACCACGCCGGTCATCTGCCTGATGCCCGCCGCGCCGGTGATGAGGTCCGTCAGTCCCAGGCGCACCAGACGCACAAAATCTCTGGCGCAGTACCAGGAATACTTGAGCTTGGCCAGAACGCCTGTCTCCTGCACGCCGAAGTACAGGCCGTATTTCATGCTGGTCTCGCCGGTCTCCGGGTCCGTATACTCCCGCAGGACCATGGGGTAATCGTTCAGCCGGACCTTATGGCCGTCCCGGATGAGAACGATGTCGGCGGTCTTTCCACCGCCCCTGGCAAGATAGGTGGCCACATCGCTGGAGAAATAGATGCGCTCGCCGTTGATCTTATAGAACGTGTCCCCCTCCAGCAGGCCGTCGGCCCCCTCATAGGGGCAGCCCTCCATGAAGCCGGTGACGGTGGGGGCGGTGAACGCCTCCAGCTGGGAGAAGCACACGATCACCAGCACAAAGCCCAGCACGAAGTTCATGAACGCCCCCGCCGCCAGGATGACGAGCCGCTTCCACACCGCCGCGTTGGAGAAGGCCGCCGGGTCCTGGGAATCCCCGTCCTCCCCCTCCATGGCGCAGAACCCGCCGATGGGCAGGGCCCGGAGGCTCACCTGGGTGCCGCTTTTCGTGTCCTTCCGCCACAGGACCGGTCCCATGCCCAGGGAAAATTCCAGCACCCGCACGCCGCACAGCCGGGCCGCCACGAAGTGGCCCAGCTCATGGATGGCGATCAGAACGCCGAAGATCAGTATCGCAAAGAGGATGTAAAGAATACTCATACTGTTCCTTTCCTGTATCTGTGCTCTGGAAACAGTTTATGCCAAAAGGGGGCAACTTATCGTCCCGTCACCAGCTGTCTGGCCTCCAAGTCCGCGGCTAAAATGTCGTCCAGCGTCGGGTCCGCCATATCGGGCGCGCGGCGCACCGCCTCCGCCACCCGGTCATAGATGTCGTTATACCCGATGCGCCCCTGCAGGAACAGCGCCACCGCCGCCTCGTTGGCGGCGTTCATCACCGCAGGGGCGACGCCGCCTCGGCGGGCGCAGTCCATGGCCAGGGCCAGACAGGGGGTCTTGGCAAGGTCCGGCGCCTCGAAGGTCATGTCCCGCATTTTCCAGAAATCCAGCCGCTCATAGGGTGAAGGCTCCCGCTCCGGCCAGGTCATGGCGTACTGGATGGGCAGGCCCATGTCCGGCACGGCCAGCTGGGCCAGCACGGTCCCGTCGACGAGCTCCACCATGGAGTGGATCACGCTCTGGGGATGGACCACCACCTGGATGTCGTCCGGCGTCACGCCGAACAGGTGCATGGCCTCGATGAATTCCAGGCCCTTGTTCATCATGGTGGCGCTGTCCACGGATATCTTGGCCCCCATGCGCCAGTTGGGGTGGCGCACCGCCTGTTCCGGCGTGACGGAGGCGGTCTGCTCTCTCGTCCAGCCCCGGAAGGGTCCCCCGGAGCCGGTGAGCAGGATCTTTTTCAGCTGGTCCCGCCGCCCCTCCAGGCACTGGAAGATGGCGGCGTGTTCCGAATCCACAGGCACGATCTCCGCTCCCCGGTCCGCCGCCGCTTTCATGACGATGGAGCCCGCGCAGACCAGCGTCTCCTTGTTGGCCAGGCAGATGCGCTTTTTCGCGGCGATGGCGTCCAGCGTGGGCCGCAGCCCTACGGAGCCGGACACCGCCGTCACCACCGCCTCGCAGTCCACGGTGGCGGCCCGGCGCAGACCCTCCAGCCCTTCGCCGATCTCCACAGGCATATCCGCCACGGCGACACGCAGGTCCGCCGCGGCCTTTTTGTCGTATACGGCGGCATAGGATGGCTTGGCCCTTCTGATCTGCTCCTCCAACAGGCTGATGTTCCTCCGGGCCGCCAGGGCCTCCACCCGAATACCCAGCCGCTCCGCCGCCGCCAGGCTCTGCCGGCCGATGGACCCTGTGGAACCCAATATGGAAACCGAATGGATCATGACCGTCTCCCCTACTCCACATCGCCAAACCGGCGCTGCCGGTTCCGATAGGCCTCAATGGCCTTGTCAAATTCCTTTTCGTCAAAGTCCGGCCAGAGCACGTCGGAGAAGTACATCTCCGCGTAGGCCAGCTCCCACAGCAGGAAATTGGAGATGCGCATCTCCCCGCCAGGGCGGATGAGCAGGTCCGGGTCTGGGATAGACCCGCCCCACATATAGCCGCCGAACACGTCCTCGTTAAGCTCCGGACAGCCGTCCGCCGCCCATTTTTTGGCCGCCCGGACGATCTCGTCCCGGCCGCCATAGTTCAGGCAGATGTTCACCTGGGCGCCGGTGTAGACGCTGGACCTGTCCATGCACTCCCGGCAGAGCGTTTGCAGCTCCGGCGCGAAGGGCGCCAGGTCCCCGAAGATGCAGATGCGGACCTTCTCCTTCTCCAGGTCCCGCAGGGCCTGACGCAGATACTTCTCCAAAAGGCTCATGATGCCCGCCACCTCGTCGGCGGGCCGCTTCCAGTTCTCCGTGGAGAAGGCGTACACGGTCAGGTACTCGACACCCAGCTTCTGGCAGTACCGGGCTGCCTTGCGGAAGCTGTCCGCCCCGGCGGAGTGGCCCGCCGTCCGGGGAAGCCCACGCTTTTTCGCCCAGCGGCCGTTGCCGTCCATAATGACGGCGATATGGCGGGGGAGTCCAGGGGACCCTCCCGCCACCTTGTTCTGCGTTTGTGCGCTCATATGGCGAACAGCTCTTTTTCCTTGGCCTCGGTGAGCTTGTCGATGTCCTTGATGTTGTCGTCGGTCAGCTTCTGCAGGTCCTTCTCCAGGTCCTTCTGGTCGTCCTCGGTGATGTCCCCGGCCTTCTGCTGCTTCTTGATCTTATCCATGGCGTCCCGGCGGATGTTGCGCACGGCCACCTTGGCCTCCTCGCCGTACTTACGCACCTGCTTGGCCAGATCCTTGCGCCGCTCCTCAGTCAGCTGTGGGAACACCAGCCGGATCACCCGACCGTCGTTCTGGGGGTTGATGCCCAGCTCCGAGGTCTGGATGGCCTTCTCGATGCCCTTCAGCACCGAGCCGTCCCAGGGGGAGATGACCAGGGTACGGGGATCCGGCACGGAGATGGCCGCCACCTGGTTGATGGGCGTGGGGGAGCCGTAATAGTCGACGGTGATGCCGTTGAGGACCGCCGCGTTGGCCCGCCCGGCCCGCACGGCGTCAAACTGCCCGGACAGAAAGTCCTTGGCCTTCTTCATTTTCTCCTCGAATTCCTTCAGCTCAGACATGGGTCAGGTCCTCCTTCGATTATGATTTAAAATCTTCACATATTTGGCCCCCTCTGACGAGGGGGCTGTCAGCGCTTTAGCGCTGACTGGGGGAGAGACAGGTCTCCGCCAGTGCCGGTGTATCTCTCCCTCCGTCTCGCCCTGGCGGGCGAGCCACCTCCCTCATCAGAGGGAGGCGTTCAGATCCCTTACCTCTTAGGCCCTCTCGTCAGAGGGAGCCTCTTGCTTTCAATCGACCTGTGTTCCGATCTTCTCTCCGCAGACCACCCGGTGGATGTTCTCCGGCGGGTCCAGGGCGAAGATCATGGTGGGGATGGCGTTGTCACGCAAAAGACTGGCGGCGGCGGCGTCGATGACCCGCAGGTCCTTGGCCAGGATCTCCCCGTAGCCGATGTGGTCCAGCCGCCTGGCGGCGGGGTCGGTCCTAGGGTCGGAGGTATAGACCCCGTCGATGTTTTTCGCCATGAGCAGGGCCTCCGCGCCGATCTCCGCCGCCTTCAGGGCCGCGGCGGAATCGGTGGAGAAATAGGGGTTGCCGCTGCCGGCGGCGAACAGCACCACCCGGCCCAGCCGCAGATGGCGCATGGCACGGCCATAGGAATAGGGCTCCGCCACCCGGGGCATATCCAGCATGGTCATCACCCGGGCGGACACATCCTCCTGCTCCAGCACCTCGCACATGGCCAGACTGTTCATGACCGTGGCCAGCATGCCCATCATGTCGGCCCGGGAGCGCTCCATCTTGCCGCCGCCATCCTTGGCACCCCGCCAGTAGTTGCCGCCGCCGATGACCACGCCCATCTCCACGCCCATATCCGCGCACGCCTTGATGGCCCTGGCGGCCTTGTGCATCATGTCGAAATCCAGGCCCCGGCCGCTCTCGCCGCCCAAAGCCTCGCCGCTGAGCTTCAAAAGCACACGACCGTATACAGGTTTGTCCATACAAGACGCCTCCCGCTTCGTTTTCTTCTATTGTATGGGACAAAGGTTACATTTTCAACCACATCTTACGCGCCCTTCAAATTTTATCACAGTCGTCCGCTGATTTCAACCGGCTTCGCATGTCCGCAGGACTATCATCATAGCTATGAAGACGGTGTATCTGGATGAGCTGTTCCTGCTGGACCTCATCATCGACTATTTCCTGCTGCTGGGCACGGCGAAGCTGCTGGCTCTGCCCTACCGGCGGAGGCGTTTTCTGGCGGGGGCGGCGCTGGGGGCGGCGTGGAGCTGCGCGGCGCTGCTGCCGGGGCTGGGCTGGCTGAAACGCCCTGCCATGCTGCCGGTACTGGCGGCAGCCATGACCCTGGCGGCCTTTGGGGACCAGCGGCGGCTCTGGCGCTGCTTCGCGGGATTTCTGGGGGTATCCGCCCTGTTCGGCGGGGCGGTATACGCCGCGGCGCTGCTCCGGGGCGGCGGCATCTCCGGCGGGCCTCTGCTGCGGCTGGATATGCGGGTGCTGGCATTGTCCTTCGCCCTGTGCTGGGCGGCGGTGAGCCTGCTGTTCAGGGCCAGCGCGAAGCGCGCCGCCCGGCGCATCCTGGACGTGACTGTGGAACGGCAGGGCCGGGCGGTGCGGCTGCGGGCGCTGGAGGATACGGGAAACCACCTGATGGACCCGGTCACCGGCTGCGCCGCCTTCGTGGCGGAGGCCGGGGCCCTGAGCGGTCTTTTCGAGCCGGTGGACGCGCCGCTTCTCCGAGGGCCTCCCGCGGAGGCGGTGCTGCGCATCCCCGGCACCCGGCTCATCCCCTGCCAGGGCGTGGCGGGCGGCCGAAACCTGCTGCTGGCCTTCCGGCCCGACAGGGTCACCGTGGACGGCGAGGAGCGCCGGGACCTGATCGCCGCCGTGGCCGCCGCGCCCATCGGCACGGACGGTGCCTACGACGCCGTGATATGAAAGGAGCACAGTACATGAACAAGCTGAAACTGTTTCTGCTGCAATTGCAGCTGCGGCTGCAGAGCACGCCCCGCATCTTTTACATCGGCGGCAGCGACGTGCTCCCCCCTCCCCTGGAAAAGGACGAGGAGGAGGCCGCCATCGCCGCTCTGGTCCGGGGGGACCAGGACGCCCGCCAGGCCCTCATCGAGCACAATCTGCGGCTGGTGGTCTACATCGCCCGCCGGTTCGAGAACACCGGCGTGAACATCGAGGACCTGATCTCCATCGGTACCATCGGGCTCATCAAGGCCATCGGCACCTTCAACCCGGACAAGAAGATCAAGCTGGCCACCTACGCCTCCCGGTGCATCGAAAACGAGATCCTCATGTTCCTGCGCAAGAAGAGCTCCCACCGGGCGGAGATCTCCATCGACGAGCCGCTGAACACCGACTGGGACGGCAACGAGCTGCTGCTCTCGGACGTGCTGGGCACCGACGGCGAGGAGGTCATCAAGCCCATCGAGGACGACGTGGAGCGGCAGCTTCTGATGGAGGCGGTGGACCGGCTGGACGAGCGGGAGCGGTCCATCATCCTCATGCGCTTCGGTCTGGAGGGCTACGAGGAGCTGACGCAGAAGGAGGTAGCGGACCTTTTAGGCATCTCCCAGAGCTACATCAGCCGCCTGGAAAAGCGCATCATCCTCCGGCTCCGCCGGGAGCTGATACGCCAGATGTGACCATAGGCCCGTTCCCCGACAAGCGCGGCGGCCGCCTGACGAATGTCAGGCGGCCGCTTCATCACATGCCCTGGAACAGGTAGCCGTAGTAGTCGGACGCCAGCACGCCGCTGCAAAAGCTGACCTTGTTATGTACGATGGTCTTCATATTCTCCACATAGTTGGGCGGGAGGGCCACGTCCTCGTCGTTGGGCGTGAACGTGTTCTCCGTGTTGTCGTACTGGCCGTAATCGGTCCTCCAGTTGTAGCTCATGGTGAACGCCAGCGCGGGCGCGTCGGAGAACACGTCCCGGCCGGGGAATACGCGGGAGTCGAACTCGATGCCGAACAGGTTGTACAGCGTGGGCAGGATGTCCAGGCTGGAGGTGGGGCTGTCGATGACGACGGGCTCCTCGTCCTCCAGCTCGCCGCACCAGAGGAGCCAGCAGTTGTGGTCCCGCTGGAACGTATTCTCCACGTTGTACCCGTACAGCTCGGACAGATAGGGCATATCCCCCAGGGCCGCGTTGTCGTCCAGGCCGTAGGGGAAGTGGTCCCCGGTCAGGCAGATGACCGTATCGTCCGCGATGCCCTTCTCCTCCAGCGCGCCGATAAGGTAGGTCAGGCCCTCCTCCAGCTCCATGTTGGAGGCCAGATATCCCTTCACCGGCTCGCTGTAGGGCAGATCGTCCACCTCGTCCTTGTGCTTGTACGCCCAGGCGTTGTCGTCAAAGCCGTAGGGCGTATGGGCGCTGACGGTCATGTAATAGCAGGAAAATGGCTGCCGGTCGATGTAGGTGGGCACGGTCTTTTCAAACAGGTCCTTGTCGCTGGTGTCCCAGTCCGTCCCCATGATGTCCTCCAGGCCGCAGCCCATGGCCAGGAAGCCGTCGGAATAGCCCAGGCGGTTATGGGTCTTGTCCCGGTCGTAGAAGGTGGACGTGCCGTTGTGATAGGCCGCCCCCTGATAGCCCTGGGCGGCAAGATACTGGGTGATGGCCATATTGTAGGAATGACTGGTCATCTGTTTGAAGGAGTCCAGCCCCCAGTTGGGCAGCAGGCCGAAAAGCTGCTGGAATTCCCCGCCGGTGGTGCCCGCCGCGGCGAACTGGTAATAGTCGGTGAACTGCACGCCCTTGGTCGCCATCCGATACAGGGTCGGCGTCCGCTCCGGGTCGATGACCTCCTTCGTGAACGCCTCGGCGGTGATGATGATGAGGTTTTTGCCCTGGAACCGGCCCGTCCACTCGTTTTTCTTAGAGGCCGTCAGGCTGGCCACATACCTGTTCAGGTCCTTGATCTCGTTGGTGGCGATGCCGAAGGGGTCGTCCAGCGGAAGCTCCATCTGGTTGAGCCCATAATTGACCGGCTCGGCGGTGACCTCCGGGGTGACCTCCGGCTCCGGGGTGGCCAGCGCCTCGATGATGTCGATATCCTGGAAGGTGGCCCGGCCAAACATCCTCTCCCGCACGTCCAGCTGTACGCCGGTGAGGAAGCCGAACTGTTCCACGGCGGCGTTGAAGCTGTACTCGTCCCCGTACAGCCGGGACAGCGTAGGCGCCGTGTGGATGACCAGGATGCAGATGAGGTAGAACGCCGCCGCCCGCGCCGCCGCCATCCCACGGGCCCGGCCGCCGATTGCCGCCGGCGCCGTGCCGCAAAACAGATACAGCCCGCCGGGCAGCAGGAACATCACGATGCACGCGATGCCCCGGAAGCTGAAGATCAGCCGGAACACCTCGCCAGAAAAGTCCATCGCCACGTCACCGGCCCCGTCTACGATGGCCTTGATGTTGAAAAAGATCTTGAACGCGCGGTATACAAAGGCCTCCACCCCATAGGGCAGGGCCGTCAGAAGCAGCAAAGCCAGGGTCACGAAGTAATTTGCCCGGCGGTTTTTGAAGATGGTGCTCAGAAGATACCCGATCCCGCCATAGGCGCAGCAGAACGGGACGATGAGCAAAGTCCTGAGCCGGAATATCCCGCCCACCGTAAAGATGCGAAAGACGATCTCATAGTAGATCAGAGCCAGCGGGAAGAGATAGACCTGCGCGTGTAATAGCTTTTTCTCTCTGACGTCCACGGAAAACCGGCGCTCCTTATCATATCCTGATAATGATCATCGCAAGGCGAAAACGAATGTTTTCGCCGCCAAACGACATGTTTGGCAGCAAATGATCCAAGGATCATTTGCGCGATGCTCATTGCAATGACTATCTGGCAAAACAGCACAGCTGTTTTGCTTCAGCCGCAAAGCGGCTCGGCGCAACGCCTTACGGCGTTTCGCCATCAGATGATCATTATAGGATCGGCTGACAGGTCGGTCCGGTTCATATTTTACACAAATCATCTTCTGCCGTCAAATTACAAAAAGGAAAAAAACACGCCCCGCGGCCGGTCATATCCGCGCTGTTCCGAAAGGAGGTTGACACCCCGGTCCGTTGATTATACAATGTACCGGGGCGGACGCGCTCCGGAGGTGAGCATGAAGATCGGGCAGGTGGAGATCAAAGGCTCCGCGGCGCTGGCGCCCATGGCGGGCGTCACGGACGCGGCCTTCCGCCATATCTGTTATGAGCAGGGCGCGGCCCTGGCCTGTACGGAGATGGTCTCCAGCCGGGGGCTGGTGTACAACGACCCCAAGACGAAGGAGCTTCTGTACTGTCCCGACGGCGACCGGCCCGTGGCCGCGCAGATCTTCGGCTCGGACCCGGCCGTCATGGCGGACGCGGCGGGACTTGCTCTGGAGCTTTCCGGCGCGGATATCCTGGATATCAATATGGGCTGCCCCGTGGGGAAGATCGTAAAAGCCGGGGACGGCTCCGCCCTCATGCGTGACCCGGAAAAGGCCGGACGCATCGTCGAGGCGTGCGTCGCCGCGACGGACAGGCCCGTGACGGTGAAGTTCCGCAAGGGCTGGGACGGCGGGAACGTGAACGCGGTGGAGTTCGCGAAGGTCTGCGAGCAGGCCGGCGCCGCCGCCGTCACCGTCCATGGCCGGACACGGGTGCAGATGTACGCGGGGGCGGCCGACTGGGACGTCATCCGGGACGTAAAGGCGGCGGTATCCATCCCGGTCATCGCCAACGGGGACGTGTTCTCCGGCGAGGACGCGGCGCGCATCCTGCGCCGGACCGGGGCGGACATGTGCATGGTGGGCCGGGGCTCGTTCGGGGACCCGTGGATATTCGCCCGCATCAACGCCGCCCTGGCGGGGCAGCCGGAACCGGAGCTGCCGCCTCTGGCGTCGCGGATGGACACGGCCCTGCGCCAGTTCGAGCTGGCCTGCGGCTGGAAGGACCCCTACGTCGCCTCGCTGGAGGCCCGAAAGCAGCTGTGCTGGTATCTGCGGGGCGTGCCCTGGTCCGGGCCTGTCAAGCGGGAGATGGTGAAGGTCAGCTCCCTGGAGGATATCCGGGCCGTGGTCCGCCTGGCCAAGCGGGAATTGAGGTGACTTCATGACAAGAGAAGAAGAACAGGCCGTCATCGCGCGGGTGCTGGACGGAGAGACGGAACAGTTCGAGAAGCTGGTAAAGGCCAACGAAAAGGGTGTTTACAACCTTTCCCTGCGGATGCTCGGCGGCGAGCAGGACGCCCTGGACGCCTCCCAGGAGGCGTTTTTCCGGGCCTTCCGGTCCCTGGACCGGTTCCGGGGCGACAGCAGATTTTCCGTGTGGCTGTACCGGGTGACCAGCAACGTGTGTCTGGACATGCTGCGCAGGTCCGGCCGCCGCCGGGAGAGCTCTCTTACCGACGAGGACGGCGAAGAGCTGCCTGTGCCGGACGAGCGCTCCGACCCCCAGCGGGAGCTGGAGGAAAAGGAGCTGCGCCAGGCCGTGCGGCGCAATCTGACCCGTCTGGGGCCCGACTTCCGACAGGCGCTGGTCCTGCGGGACGTGAACGGCCTCACATACGACGAGATCGCCCAAATCACGGGGCTGGAGCCCGGCACCGTGAAAAGCCGCATTTTCCGGGCCCGGCGAAAGCTGGCCGCGCTTTTGGCCAAGGACGGGAACTTTTTCGATCATCCCTCGTCGGATAGTACAGCCGGGAAAGGAGGCGGCCGGGATGCGTGAGCACGAATATTATCAGGAGCTGATGAGCCGCCTGCTGGACGAGAGCCTGACGGCGGAGGAGGAGACCTCCCTGCGGGAGCATATGCGCGTCTGCCCGGACTGTCGGCGTCTGGGCGCGGCCTTCACCGGCATGACCGCCGCCCTGCGGGAAGATCTGGCCGAGCCGCCCAGAGACCTGGCTCGCGGCGTCATGGAGCGCATCCGCGACGAGGAGCAGACCGCCGCTCCACGCCGCACAGCGGGCCGTTCCGCCCGGCGGCTCCGGCCATGGATACGGCTGGGCGCGGCGGCCTGTCTGGTCCTGATCGTGACCGGCGTCGCCACCTTCGCCCTCCGGGACCGCGCAAAATCCTCCCAGCTGGATACGGCCGATGCCCGCTCCGCGAACACGACCGGGACAGAGGCCCAGGCCGCCGAGTCCGGAGAGGACAGCGGCGACCTGCCCATGGCCGCGTCCTCAGCGGGCGGCGAGGCGGTCTACGGTCTGGAGGACGCTCCCATGGAGGCCGCCGGGTCCACGGAGGAAGGCGTCCCGGAGGACGCCGCTCCCGCCGGGGAGCCCGCGCCGGAGCCGTCCCAGGAGCCTCTGCCGGTCTACGACGCGGCCCGGAACCGCGTCGGCTCCATCGCCCCGGAAAATATCCCCGCCTTCCAGGCCCTCATCACCGACGAGGGCTGGGCCGAGGGCGAGTATGAATATATGCTGAAGGTGGAGTACCGCCAAAAGACCTACGCCTTCGCCACGGACGACAGCGGCGGTCTGGTCTGGTGGGAGGAACCCTCCACCCAGCCTCTCCGCTCCCCCGGCACCTTTGCCCAGCTCCATGAGCTCATCGCCATGGACCCCCCGGCGCTGCCACAATAGAAACCGCCCGGCGGACAAATGTCCGCCGGGCATACATCATTGAATGGCCCCCTTGTGCAAAGGGGGCTGGCAGCGCGAAGCGCTGACTGGGGGATTGATTAATAGACCAGGCACGTTAGACGCATAACTCTATCAATCAACCCCTCCGCCTCGCTTCGCTCGGCACCTCCCCTTGGGGTCCCCAAAAGGCACGCCTGCCTTTTGGGGAGAGGAAGAGCCACAACCTACTCAAACCTTGCCGCTTGCGGCAAGGCGAGACCTAGGGTGTGTGCTCTGACGACAGGGGAGGCCTTCCATAAAGCACCGCCGCGGACAAAAGTCCGCGGCGGATCAATTATGTAGTTTCGATCAGAGCAGGTCGTCTTCCTCGATGACGTGGGCCTTGAGCAGATTGGTGTGGCCGGTGCGGCCAAGGGGCACGCCCGCGGTGATGACCACCGTGTCGCCCTCCTTCACGAGCTTCTCCTTCACCGCCACCTCGCAGGCCATGGCCATGATCCGGTCGGTGCTGGTCACCTCGCCGGTGAGCACCGGGATGGTGCCCCAGCACAGGGCCAGTTGTCGGCGCACCCGCTCGTGCATGGTCAGGGCCACCACCGGGCAGGCCGGGCGGAACCGGGCGATCATCCGGGCGGTGCTGCCGGAGGCCGTAGCGGTCAGGATGGCCGCGGCATTCAGGTCCTTGGCGGTGATGGCGCTGGTATGGGTGATGGCGTCGCTGATGCTGGGAGCGGCGATCTTCTCGAACTCCTTGAACTCCCGCCAGTAGCCCGCGGCGGACTCCGCCTCCGTGACGATGTCCGCCATGGCGGTGAGCGCCTCGATGGGGTACTTGCCGCTGGCGGTCTCGCCGGAGAGCATGACGCAGCTGGTGCCGTCGAACACGGCGTTGGCCACGTCGGACACCTCCGCCCGCGTGGGCCGGGGGTTGCGGATCATGGAGTCCAGCATCTGGGTGGCGGTGATGACCGGCTTGCCCTCCAAAAGGCACTTGTCGATCATCTTTTTCTGGATGATGGGCACCCGAGCCGCCGGGATCTCCACGCCCAGGTCGCCACGGGCCACCATGACGCCGTCGGCGGCCGCGATGATCTCCTCCAGATTGTCCACGCCCTCCTGGTTCTCGATCTTGGCGATGATGCGCACGCCGTCGCCGCCGCACTCGTGCAGCACCTGGCGGATGGCCTGCACGTCGCTGGCCTTGCGGACAAAGGAGGCGGCGATGAAGTCGAAGTCGTTCTCCACGCTGAAGCGGATGTCCTCGATGTCCTTCTCGGTGACGGCGGGCAGGTGGATGTTGGCGCCGGGGATGTTGATGGATTTGTGGTTGGAAAGCGTGCCGCCGTTCTCCACCCGGCAGACGATCTCTCTGCCGTCGATCTTCTCCACCCGAATAGCCACCAGGCCGTCGTCGATGAGGATCTCCTGGCCGGGCGTCACTTCCTCATGGAGCTTGTCATAGGTGACCGCCACCCGATGGCTGTCCCCCACCGCGTCCTCCGTGGTCAGGGTAAAGGGATCGCCCTCCGTCAGCGTCACGGTCCCTTCCGCGAAGGTGCGGATGCGGATCTCCGGGCCCTTGGTGTCCAGCACCGTGGCCACGGGACGGCTGATGGTGTCCCGGACGGAGTTGAGCAGATGCAGCCGCTGCAGATGCTCCTCATGGGTGCCGTGGGAGAAATTGAACCGGGCGGCGTCCATACCCGCGCGGATCAGACCGCGGATCATGGCCTCGCTGTCCACGGCGGGACCCAGCGTGCAGATGATTTTCGTCCTTCTCATAGCGTGCGCCTCCTGAAAGGTCTTTATCGGATCGATCGACTTTATTATACAAGATCTTCCCGCCGTTTTCCAGAGCGTATCAATAAAAAACCGCGCATATGCAAAAGATAGTACCGGCGCCGCGGCATTATGCGGCATATTTTTCATGCGCGGCAAAAATTTGGCTTTCATATCGTGGGGAAAAGTGCAGAACATAACCCCGGACAAGTCAATAGGGCGGCAATGCAAAATGGCTTGCGGCCGTTTTGGACAGCCGATCCTGCTATGTGTCCAATGCGATGGAAAGGAGTTATACGACAATGGCGAAGAGTTCCAACCAGCTTGTGAACCCCAATGCCCGCGAGGCCATGAACCGCTTCAAGATGGAAGCCGCCTCCGAGGTGGGCGTCAACCTGAAGCAGGGCTACAATGGCGACCTGACCAGCCGTCAGGCCGGTTCCGTCGGCGGCCAGATGGTCAAAAACATCTGTCCCATACGAACTGTGAGATTTCAAAGAAACGACCGCAATGCGATGGGGCATGAAGTGGAGATAAAGTATATAGCGGGGATCACGATTTAGGAGGGCTTTGAAATGAAGAAACTAATCAAATGTGCGTTCAACATGGACACCGCCTGCGTGGAGCTGCGCTTCTCCGACGGCAGCCGGATCGACATTGATACCGTGGGCGTGGAGAATGAGGTCGCCGACAATCTGTATCAGCGCAGCGAGCTGGACTGGCTGATCTATAACAAGCCGCTGGAATACGCCCAGCTCGTCCTCGGTGGTAAGTTGGAGGGGTATGTGCAGGGCGCAGCGGAGCACAGGTTGGAAGATTGAAACGAAAAAACATACCCTGCCGGTTCTGGACCCCGGCAGGGCGTGTACTTTTAAACCCTTAATGGATGCAACTTATATTTTGAATCTTCCTCACAAATTGACATTTGATAGACCGGGAGACAATGTTTCTCAGCAGCTTGGCAAAGTATCTCTTTATCCTTGTTATCTATATGTCGGCCAAGATAAAGTGCACTTGGACTCTTCGTGATGTGTGGGTATTGGGGAGGTTCACTTTCTTTTGCGTAGTAAATCAGCCTCCACTCTTTTTCAGGAGCCCAGTCACTTGCTTTGTGTATCAGGATTTTACCGCACATAAACTCATCCGGACATGGTATGATGTGCTGGAAAATTTGATACAAGTCGGATGCATTAGCGCAATCTAATACTCGCTTAAGTGTTTGCTGCTGAAACAACCAATTCGCATATTCTGTAGCGTCCAGCCGATTATCATCATAAATTACAGGGAGTAGACAATATTTATCAAAATACTCGCCGCGAAAATCATATGACACAGCAAACCCCGTTCCCTTCGCATAGTATCCCCAAATAGCAGGGGATTCTATATCTGAGGTCAAACAGGCAATCTTCGCATTTTGTGTGATGTGACATAGTAATGACATTCGATTATCGAATTCTTCTGTTACATACCCTTTGAATTGCGTCAAACGATCATGCAGAACACTTTCTGGTGTTTTCAAAAGGAAATCGGTGAATTGATTAAAAGTCTTTTCTGTAAGCGCTGTCTTAAACACAGGCATTTCTCGCTCTCGCCTTATTGAATTAATGTATTTCTGAAACGCTAAAGGCGTTAGGTCATCCAATCCCTGCAAAATACGCTTCTTATCAAAATATAGCAGACCGTCAAAGTCATCATTCATTTTATGGGCAGGTGAAAAGCCAAGTATATCCTGCTCAAATTCATTAATTTTACGGTCATCACAAGTTCTAAACCGATACAATCTTTCTGGTATTTCAGACTTGAGAAAATCGGCTAATGGCTGGTATCGCTGATTTCTTTCCTCGCATGATAAGTGCCCTGGGATGACAATAGAATAAATCATTTCCCTATAGTCCGATGCTGTCAAAACACAATTCTCCTCCTTCCATTTGTTTAGGGACGTTAGCCTATGCCAAAGAATTTTTCAAAGAAGTCCATAAGTTTTGCGATTACACCTTGCTTTTTTTCGTCACGATTACCGCCACCAAAGCGAGACATTGGTGGCATCAATTTGTCAAAATCGGTGCCTGTTGTCTTGATTGA
>CANRDC010000026.1 GCA_947629245.1 uncultured Oscillospiraceae bacterium
CCAAGGGCGGCGTGGAGCCCCAGACCGAGACCGTGTGGCGCCAGGCCGATAACTACAACGTCCCCCGTCTCATCTATGTCAATAAGATGGACATCATGGGCGCCGACTTCTTCAACGTGGTGGATATGGTGAAGGAACGGCTCAAATGCAACGCCGTGCCCATCCAGCTCCCCATCGGCAAGGAGGCCGACTTCCGGGGCATCATCGACCTGGTGGAGATGAAGGCCGACGTGTACTACGACGACCTGGGCAAGGACATGAAGGTGGAGGATATCCCCGCCGAACTGCTGGACCAGGCCAACGAGTACCGTGAAAAGCTGATCGACGCGGCTTCCATGTTTTCCGACGACATCGCCATGCTCTATCTGGAGGGGGAGGACGTCCCCGCCGACATGATTCGCGCGGCCCTGCGGGAGGGCACCATCAGCGGCAAGCTGGTGTGCGTCACCTGCGGCACCAGCTACCGGAACAAGGGCGTGCAGAAGCTTTTGGACGCCATTGTGGATTTCCTGCCGTCTCCGCTGGACGTGCCCCCGGTGAAGGGGACCGACCCCAAGACCGACAAGGAAGTCGTCCGGGAGAGCAGCGACGACGCGCCGTTCTCCGCCCTGGCGTTCAAGATCATGGCCGACCCCTTCGTGGGCAAGCTCACCTTCGCCCGTGTCTATTCCGGCACGGCCACGGCGGGCTCCACGGTCATGAATTCCACCAAGGGCAAGCGGGAGCGCCTGGCGCGGATACTGCTGATGCACGCCAACCACCGGCAGGACCTGGACACCATCTATTCCGGCGACATCGTGGCGCTCGTGGGGCTGAAAAACACCACCACCGGCGACACGCTGTCCGACGACAAGCATCAGATCGTGCTGGAGAGCATGGAATTCCCCGAGCCGGTCATCCGCGTGGCCATCGAGCCCAAGACGAAGGCCGGTGAGGAAAAGCTGACCATCGCCCTGGCCCGTCTGGCCGAGGAGGACCCCACCTTCAAGGCGTATACCGATGCCGAGACGGGGCAGACCATCATCGCCGGTATGGGCGAGCTGCATCTGGAGATCATCGTGGACAGGCTGCTGCGCGAGTTCCGCGTGGAGGCCAACGTGGGCAAGCCCCAGGTCTCCTACAAGGAGACCATCACCCGCCCGGCGACGGTGGACGTGCGCTACGCCCGCCAGACCGGCGGCAAGGGCCAGTTCGCCCAGGTCAAGCTGATGATCGAGCCCAACGAGTCCGGAAAGGGCTACGAGTTCGTCAACGCCGTCACCGGCGGCGCCATCCCCAAGGAGTATATCCCCGCGGTGGACGCGGGCATCCAGGGGGCCATGCTGGGAGGCATCCTGGCGGGCTATCCCGTGGTGGACGTGAAGGCCACCCTCCTGGACGGCCAGTTCCACGAGGTGGACTCCTCCGAGATGGCGTTCAAGATCTGCGGCAGCATGGCCTTTAAGGAGGCCTGCGAGAAGGCCGGTGCGACGCTCCTGGAGCCCATCATGAAGGTGGTCGTCACCACCCCGGAGGAGTATATGGGCGACGTGATCGGCGACATCAACTCCCGCCGCGGTCAGATCGTCGGCCAGGAGTTCCGCAACGGCGCCGTCATCATCGAGTGCAGCGTGCCCCTGTCCAGTATGTTCGGCTACGCCACGGACCTGCGCAGCAGGACCCAGGGCCGCGCCAACTACTCCATGGAGCCCAGCCACTATATCGAGCTGCCCGCGGCGCTGCGGGAGAAGCTGATCGGCACCCACCGGAAACCGTAAAAAGGGTTGCAAATTTTCCCTGCATACTGTATAATCTCCTCAGACTTTCGATATCTATTATTTTCTACTTTTTAGGAGGACAAAGCAAAATGGCAAAGCAAATGTTCAACCGCAATAAGCCCCACGTGAACATCGGCACCATCGGCCACATCGACCACGGCAAGACCACCCTGACGGCGGCCATCACCAAGGTCCTGAACATGGCCGACCCCACCGCTGCCGAATATACCGCTTACGATCAGATCGATAAGGCCCCCGAAGAGAAGGCCCGCGGCATCACGATCAACACCGCCCACGTCGAGTATCAGACCGAGGCCCGCCACTATGCCCACGTCGACTGCCCGGGCCACGCGGACTATATCAAGAACATGATCACCGGCGCCGCGCAGATGGACGGCGCGATCCTGGTCATCGCCGCCTCCGACGGCCCCATGGCCCAGACTCGTGAGCACCTGCTGCTGGCCCGCCAGGTGAACGTGCCCTACGTGCTGGTGTTCCTGAACAAGTGCGACCAGGTGGACGACCCCGAGCTGCTGGAGCTGGTGGAGATGGAAGTGCGCGAGCTGCTGGACCAGTACGACTTCCCCGGCGACGAGACCCCCATCATCAAGGGCTCCGCTCTGGAGTGCCTGGTGAGCGAGGAGAAGGATCCTCACGCCCCCGTGTACGACTGCATCTGGGAGCTGATGGACGCCGTCGACACCTGGATCAAGACCCCCGAGCGCGCTGCCGATAAGCCCTTCCTGATGCCCATCGAGGACGTGTTCACCATCTCCGGCCGCGGCACCGTCGTTACCGGCCGTGTGGAGCGTGGTCAGGTCAAGGTCGGCGACAAGGTGGAGATCGTCGGTATCCGCGAGACCCAGGAGACCGTCGTGACCGGCACCGAGATGTTCCACAAGACCCTGGAGTACGCCGAGGCCGGCGACAACGTGGGCTGCCTGCTGCGCGGCATCGACAAGAAGGCCGTCGTCCGCGGCCAGGTGCTGGCTGCTCCCAAGAGCATCCATCCCCACACCAAGTTCAAGGGCCAGGTCTACGTCCTGAGCAAGGACGAGGGCGGCCGTCACACTCCGTTCTTCAACAACTATCGTCCCCAGTTCTATTTCCGTACCACCGACGTGACCGGCGTCATCTCCCTGCCCGAGGGCGTTGAGATGTGCATGCCCGGCGACAACGTGGATATGAACGTGGAACTGATCACCCCGATCGCCATCGAAGTCGGTCTGCGTTTCGCCATCCGTGAGGGCGGCCGTACCGTGGGCTCCGGCGTCGTCATCGAGGTCGAGGAGTAATTTCATCAAAGACAAAATCCCCCGGCATTCGCCGGGGGATTTTGTCTTTGAAAAGGATGCGGCTCACTGCGCGCACTCGCTGCGCTCGCACACTGCGTGAGCCGAGAAGTATGATTTCCGACGTACACGCCGCCGGAAATCATATCCAACTTTATTTGCGCCTGCGGGCGCAAACTCTGCGAGGCATGTTCTGACAGGTTTACTTCAATCCGACCATGAAGCCGTTCAGGTTGGTGGAGTGGACGTCGCCGCCGACGACCTGGTTTTTGTAGATGTACAGATCCGCAAGCACCGTCTGCTCCTTGTCCTGATAGTTCGTCACCGTGTAGGTGTACAGCGTGCATGTCCTTCCGCAGAATTTGCTCAGGTCATAGCCCTGCTGGCGCTGCAGGTCGTTGTAGCTTTCGTAAACGGGGGAGAAGTGCTCGGGGATCAGGATCTCCTGGGCCTGCTCCGAGGCCGGGTCCACCTCCCAGCCGCATTCGGCCAGGAAGGCTGTCCGCTTTTCCGTGGTGGAGGCCACGTCCTTTGCCAGCAGCTTCACCCCGCCTGCGGCGGTGCCCACCAGCAGCAGTACGGCGATGAACGCCAATACGCACAGGACGATCAAAAACGTCCGTATCTTTGGTGTCATAAATCTTTTCATGGTACAGTCTATTCCCCGGTCACGAGGTGTATGTATGAGCCTTGAGCGATTGGACAAAATTTTGGCCGGTTCCGGCTATTATACCCGCTCCCAGGCCCGGCGCGTCATCCAGTCCGGTGCCGTCACCGTGGACGGTCGGCCGGTCCTCCGGCCTGAGGAGAAGGTCGACCGGGCCTCGCGCATCGTGGCCCAGGGCCAGGTCATAGACGGGGCGGAATTTGTGTATTATATGATGAACAAGCCCTCCGGCGTCATCTGCGCCACCGAGGACGGGGCCTATCCGGCCGTCACGGGCCTGCTGCCCCGGCATCTGCGGGCCCGCGGCCTGTTTCCCGTGGGGCGGCTGGATGCGGATGTGACGGGCCTGCTGCTCCTGACCGACGACGGGGCTTTCGCCCACCGGGTCGCCTCGCCTCGGGCGGAGATCAAAAAGGTCTACGAGGTGCGGACAGACGGACCGCTGGGTCCGGCGGACGCGGAGCGGCTGGCCGCCGGTGTGACGGCGCCGGACGGCACGGCCTATCGCCCGGCGCTGCTGGCGCTGGACGGCGCGGACCCTACAGGAGCGTCCGTGACGGTCACGGAGGGGAAATATCACGAGGTCAAGAACCTGCTCGCCGCCTGTGGACGACGGGTGCTGGCCATGCGCCGGGTGGCGATCGGAGGGCTGCGGCTGGACGAAAAACTGGGGCCGGGAGAGGCCCGTCCGGTTTCCAAAAATGAAATTGGTTCCATATTTTTATGAATTTATATAATATTTTTCCTCTTTTTTGTGCAAAATGTGGGCGATTTGTGGCAAAGCGGTGAAAAAGTTTACAAACTTTTGGTCAATTTCTATTGAAAAATGACAGCGAATGCTTTACAATATATGCATGTATATACTGGGGGTAGAGATTTATGTCGAGCCGAATTTTCCAGAGCGTGATCCTGCAGATGAAGGACGCCAGCAAGCGCTGCTTTGGCGTTGTGGACGAACAGGGGAATGTGATCGCGTCGAGCGATCTGTCCCTGATGGGCTTTTCCATCGGGGAGATCCACCTGGCGGCCCAGGAGGCGGGAACGGACCTATTTGTTGCGGCGGGGCGGACCTGCCGTGTCATCGGCGCCGGAGGCAGAGGTACGTACATCGCCTTCGTGGACGGCCAGGACGAGACGGCCAGGAGCATCTGCATCCTGATCTCCGTCGCCCTGGCGGAGGCCAAGAGCAGCTATGACGACAAGCATGACACCACCACCTTCGTCAAGAACATCATCTCCGACAATATCCTGCCCGGCGATGTGTACGTCCGGGCGAAGGAGCTTGGCTTCAACGCCGAGATGCCCCGCGGCGTGTTCGTGGTGCGGCAGAACGCCGGTGCGGAGATGGCGGTGCTGGAGTACCTGCAGAACCTCTATCCCTCCCGGGAGAAGGACTTTGTCCTCAGCATGAGCGAGACGGACATCGTCATCATTCGGGAGCTGCAGCCGGGGTTCGACACCAGCGAGCTGGAGCGGACGGCCCTGCAGATCCAGCGGAGCCTGGAGCAGGACATGGGCATCCATTCCGTGGTGGGCATCGGCTCGCCGGTGCTGCACCTGCGGGAGCTGGCCGACCGGTATAAGGAGGCCCAGACCGCCATCGAGGTGGGCAAGGTCTTTGAGAACGACCAGACCGTCATCAGCTACGAGAGCCTGGGCATCGGGCGCATCATCTATCAGCTTCCCACGACGCTGTGCGAGATGTTCCTGAACGAGGTGTTCAAGAAGAGCCCCATCGAGAGCCTGGACCAGGAGACCTTGTACACCATCAACAAGTTCTTTGAGAACAACCTGAACGTTTCGGAGACCAGCCGGAAGCTGTTCGTCCACCGGAACACCCTGGTGTACCGGCTGGAGAAGATCAAAAAGCTCACCGGCCTGGACCTGCGGGAATTCGACCACGCCATCGTATTCAAGGTGGCCCTGATGGTCAAGCAATACCTGGATTCCCAGAACACCAGATACTGATATCCTTCGGAGGACCCTTTTCCCATGGTCATCTTTGAAAACGTATCCATGACCTATCCCGGCGGGGACGTGCCCGCCATCGACGATATGAGCTTTGCCATCGAGGACGGCGAGTTCGTGTTTCTGGTAGGACCGTCCGGCAGCGGCAAGACCTCCATCATCAAGCTGATCACCGGCGAGGTGATGGCGGACAGCGGCGTGCTGAACGTCAACGGCTTCGACCTGCGCCACATCCGGCGGCGGAAGCTGCCCCGCATGCGCAGGACCATCGGCGTCATCTTCCAGGACTACCGTCTGATCGACGATATGACCATCTACGACAACGTGGCCTTCGCCATGCACATCGTGGGCGCGTCCAACCGGGAGATACGGCAGCGGGTGCCCTATGTGCTGGACCTGGTGGGGCTGTCCGGGCGGGAGAGACGCTACCCCCGAGAGGTGTCCGGCGGCGAGCAGCAGCGGGCGGCGGTGGCGCGGGCCATCGTCAACAGCCCTCAGCTTCTCATCGCCGACGAGCCCACCGGCAACCTGGATCCGGCCCGCAGCCTGGAGCTGATGCTCCTCATGGACCGCATCAACGACAACGAGATCGGCACCACGGTCCTGGTGGTCACCCATGAGAAGGAGCTGGTCAACTCCTTCTCCAAGCGGGTCATCGCCATCGAGGACGGCCAGGTCATCTCCGACGGAATGGATGGGTATTACAGCTATGAGATCCAGTAAGATCGGTTACCTCGTCAAGGAGGGTTTCAAGAGCATACTGACCCACGGATTCATGTCCTTCGCGTCGGTGACCATCGTGGTGGCGTGCCTGGTGATCATGGGCAGCTTCACCCTGATCGCGGTGAATGTGGATTCCATGCTGGACAATCTGGAGAGCCAGAACGAGGTGGTGGCCTACGTGGAGGAGACCTTCACGGAGGACCAGGCACGGGCGCTGCAGACCCAGATCGAGGCTATCCCCAACATCCGCTCCTGCCAGTTCGTGTCCCGCGTGCAGGCTGTGGAGGAGTTCGCGGCCCAGCAGGAAAATCAGGCCCTGTTCCAGGACCTGCCCGACACCGTGTTCCGGGACCGGTACATAATCTACTTGGAGGACATCTCCCTGATGGGCCAGACCGAGGAGCAGCTGGAGCAGATCATCGGCGTGGCCTGGGTGCGGGCCGATCTGAAGGTGGCGGAGGGCTTCGTCACCGTGCGCAACGTGATCAGCGCCGTGAGCCTTATCCTGGTGGTGGTGCTGGTGATCGTCAGCGTGTTCATCATGTCCAATACGGTGAAGCTGGCCACCCTGAGCCGCCGGGACGAGATCGCCATCATGAAGATGGTGGGCGCGTCCAACTGGTTCATCCGATTCCCCTTCGTGGTGGAGGGGCTGGTGCTGGGCCTTCTGGGCGGCGCGCTGGCGTTTTTGCTGGAGTGGGGCATCTATGACGTCATGACCACCCGGATCATGGCCATGCTGGGCGGACTCATCACCGTGATACCCTTCGCCTCGATGAGTCTGGTGGTCATGGTGGTCTTTATGGGCGTTGGACTGGTAGTGGGCGTTTTCGGCAGCTCCATCGCCATCCGCAACTACCTGCAGGTCTGAGGAGTTTTTATGAAAAAGCGCAAGAGATTCATACAGGCCGTATGCATCCTGCTGGTGCTTCTGATGCTGCTGTCGATCACGGTGATGGTCCTTGTGCCGTCGTCGGCCTACGCGGCCAGCAGCGACGAGATACAAAGCGAGATCGACTCTCTGAACAGTCAGCAGAGCGAGATCCAGAGCCGGATGAACGAGATCCAGGCGGAGATCGACAGCCTGGACTATGAGAAGGCCAATACCCTGGAGAAAAAAGAGATCCTGGACCGGAAGAATATGCTGGCCCAGGAGGAGCTGGACGTGATCCAGGAGCAGATCGACATCATCGACGGCAAGGCCGCCTCCATCCAGGCCGACCTGACCGACGCCAGGGCGGAGGAGGAACGCCAGCGCGATCTCTGGCTGGCCCGGCTGCGGGCCATGGAGGAGAGCTCCGGCGTGGGCTATATGGAGGTGCTGTTCGACGCCACCAGCTTTTCGGATCTGCTGACCCGCCTGGATCTTGTCAACGAGGTCATGGCCTATGACGAGGCGCTGGAGAGCCAGTACATCGCCGCCAGGGAGAAGGTAGAGGCCCTGGAGGCCGAGGCGGAGGCCATGTTCCAGGATAACGCGGCCCGGCGTCAGGAGCTGGAGGCCAAGAAGAGCCGCCTGGAGACGGACATCGCCGCGGCCTGTCTGCTCATCGAGCGGATGGAGCAGGACTCCGACGATTACGCGGCGGTGCTGGAGCAGGAGGCACAGACCCAGGCCATGGTCCAGGCGCTGATCGTGCAGAAGGAGCAGGAGCTGCAGCAGGCCCGTGCCGCGGAGGAAGCGGCGCGTATCGCGGCCCTGGCGGCCCAGCAGGCCGCGGCGCTGGCCGCCCAGCAGGCCCAGCAGGACACGGCGCAGCAATCGCAATCGGACCAGCAGCCGCCTCCCGGCGTGGACGACGGCGGTATCGATGAGAGCAGCGCCACCGACACAGGCTCGGGAACAGGCGAGAGCAGCGCTACCGACACGAGTACGGACAGCGCCGACAGTACAGACAGCACGGATAGCGCTGGCAGCACGTCCCAGAGCGCGCCCAGCGCCAGCGGGACCTGGATGATGTGGCCCAGCTACACGCGCGTCATCAACTCCCGGTTCGGCATGCGCACGAACCCGGTCTCGGGCATATACAAGCTGCATGCCGGGGTGGACATCAACTCCAGCTATGGCTCCAGCATCTATTCCGCCGCCAGCGGCACGGTGATCTACGCCGGATGGAACGGCGGCTACGGAAATTGCGTGATGGTCAACCACGGGAATGGGTATACTACCCTCTATGGGCATATGTCCTCCATTTCCGTTTCCAGCGGCGAGAGCTTGAGCCAGGGGCAGGTGGTGGGACTGGTGGGCTCCACCGGCAACTCCACCGGACCGCATCTGCACTTTGAAGTACGCGCCAGCGCCAACGGCGTCGCCATGGACCCGCTGGGATTCAGCTACTTCTGATCGGGATCATTTCGACCTGTGGACCGGGCGACCGACGTCGCCCGGTTTTTTGAGGGATAGCCGTGAAGGGATCTTCCTATAAAAAGAATCTTGTCACCGGAGCGCTGTGCGCCCTGTGCGGCGTGCTGGCGGCGTTCGCTGTGATCATTGTGGGCTTCGGCGGCTTCCGGGGCTTTTCCTGTGCCGCCAAATTCGCCCAGGTGATGCGCATCATCCGCACCCAGTTCGTCGGGGAGAGCGACCTGGACGAGGTGACGGACGCTGCGCTGGCCAACGCCGTCGCCAGCCTGGACGACGACTGGAGCTATTACATGGACGCTGCCGCCTATGCCGAGTACCAGGACTACTCCGCCAATCTCTATCAGGGCATCGGCGTCACGGTGCAGGCGGACGAGGCCACCGGCGGCTTTGCGATCGTGCTGCTCGAAAAGGATGGTCCGGCCCAGACCGCCGGTCTGGAGGTGGGAGACGTCATCCTGGCTGTGGACGGCATCTCCGTTCAGGGCGGGACCGTGGAGGATATGCGGGCCCTGATCCAGGCCGATTATGGCAAGCAGGCGTTTCTCACCGTCCAACGGACCGGCGGCGAGCAGTGGCAGGTGTCGGTCTCCTGCGAGGCGATCTATACGGAGCCTGTGCGTTATCAGGTCCTGGACGGGCATATCGGCTATATCGACATCGACAACTTTCATGCCGGTGCGGGGGAGCGGGCCATCGACGCGGTGGACGCGCTCGTGGAGCAGGGCGTGGACAGCCTTGTGTTCGACGTGCGCAGCAATCCGGGCGGGCAGGTGTCCGAGATGGTGGCCATTTTGGACCATCTGCTGCCGGAGGGAGACGTGTTCATCCGGACGGATAAGAAGGGCCGCGAGGTGGCGGAGACCTCGGACGCGGCCTGTGTGGAGCTGCCCATGGCGGTGGTGGTGGATCGGGACAGCTACAGCGCGGCGGAGTTTTTTGCCGCGGCCCTGCGGGACTATGACTGGGCCAGGATCGCGGGGGAGGCCACCACCGGCAAGGCCCGCAGCCAGGTGACCTTTGCGCTCTGGGACGGCAGCGCGGTGCATCTTTCCAAGTATTCCTATCTTACCCCCAGCCGGACCGACCTGTACGAATCGAAGGGCCTCGTGCCGGACGTGGAGGCGCAGCTCACCGAGGAGGAGCGGACCCTGTACCAGACCGGCTGGCTGGAGCCGGAGGACGACCCCCAGGTCCGGGCGGCCGTCGGGCTTCTTGGCCCTTGACAGAGCGATTTTCGTTCACTATAATATGTTGTCACAATGTTGTCACGAATAAATCATCGGGAGGTAAAACGGCATGGCGGACACCAAATATAAGATGAGCCGGGAGCGGTATGAGGAGCTGCAGAAGGAGCTGGATTATCTTCAGACCGTCCGGGAGAAAGAGGTCTCCGAGCTGATCAAGGAGGCCCGCAGCTATGGCGACCTCAGCGAGAACAGCGAGTACGACGAGGCAAAGACCGAGCAGGGCAAGCTGTATTCCAAGATCGCCGAGTACAAGAACCTGCTGGAGAACGCCGAGATCGTGGAGCATACCCACCGGGCGGGCGTGATCGGCATCGGCAGCCGGGTCACGGTGCTGGACGTGGAGCTGGGCGAGCAGAGCGAGTATCAGATCGTGGGCAGCCAGGAGGCCAACCCCATGTCCGGCCGCATCTCCGACGACTCCCCCTTTGGCAAGGGCCTGATCGGCCACAAGATCGGCGAGACCGTCACCATTGAGGCCCCCGCCGGGGACCTCCAGTTCGAGATCCTGAACGTCACATTTTAATTCATTCGCAGAAGGGAAGAAAAAGACATGTTTCAATACGCGCCGGGGTATCGGACGGAGCCGGAGGGCCTGTCCGACGAGATGCGTGTGCGCCGGGAGAAGCTTTTCAAGCTCCAGGACGCCGGGCAGGACCCGTACCAGATCACCAAATTCACCCGCAGCCACTTTTCCCAGGAGATCAAGGATAACTACGACGCCCTGGAGGAGAAGGACGTGCGGGTGGCCGGGCGCATCATGGCCAAGCGCGTACAGGGCAAGGCGGGCTTCATGGACCTGCAGGACGACCGGGGCCGCATCCAGCTCTACGTGAGCGTGAACGAGTTGGGCCCGGAGGGCCTGGCCCAGGTCAAGACCTGGGACGTGGGCGACATCGTGGGCGCGTCCGGCTTCGTGTTCAAGACCCGCACGGAGGCCATCTCCGTGCATGTGAAGCAGATCGGGCTGCTGAGCAAGAGCCTGCGGCCTCTGCCGGAGAAGTTCCACGGCCTGACGGACACGGACCAGCGCTACCGCCGCCGCTACTTAGACCTGATCACCAACGAGCAGTCCCGCCGGGTGTTCGAGCTGCGGACCCGGTTCATCAGCCATGTCCGCCGGTATCTGGACGGGCGCGGCTACCTGGAGGTGGAGACCCCGGTGCTGGGCACCATCCAGGGCGGCGCCACGGCCCGGCCCTTCGTCACCCACCACAATACCCTGGACCTGGACATGTACATGCGCATCGCCACGGAGTTGAATCTGAAGCGGCTGATCGTGGGCGGCATGGAGCGGGTCTATGAGATCGGCCGCATCTTCCGCAACGAGGGCATGGACACCAAGCATAACCCGGAGTTCACCACTCTGGAGATGTACGAGAGCTATGCCAATTTCGAGACCATGATGGACTATGTGGAGGGCATACTGTCCTCCGCCGCCATGGAGCTGCGGGGCGGCTATGAGCTGGAGTGGGGCGGCAATACCATCAACATGGCCCCCGGCTGGCGCAGGCTGACCATGATCGAGGCGGTGAAGGCATACGCGGGCGTGGACTTTGGCGCCGTTTCTGACGACGCCGCCGCCGTGGCCGCCGCCAAGGCCGCCGGGGTGGACATGGACGGCAAGGAGCCCACCTGGGGCGTGGCGCTGTATGAGACCTTCGACCAGAAGGTGGAGGACAAGCTCATCCAGCCCACCTTCATCACCATGTACCCGGTAGAGGTGTCGCCCCTGGCCAAGCGCAGCCCGGCGGACAGCCGCCTCACGGAGCGGTTCGAGGCGTTTATAGGCGCCTGCGAGATGGGCAACGCCTTCTCGGAGCTGAACGACCCCCTGGACCAGCGGCTGCGCTTTGAGGCCCAGATGGCCCTGAAGGCGAAGGGCGACGAGGAGGCCAACGACATGGACGTGGACTTCTGCGAGGCGCTGGAGTACGGCATGCCGCCCACCGGCGGCCTGGGCATGGGCATCGACCGGGCGGTCATGCTCCTGGCCGGGGTGGACACCATCCGGGATGTGATCTTGTTCCCCACGATGAAGCCGACGGACTGAGAAGGTCGGGATCGATGCGGGTTTGTGAGCGTTCACAAGCCCGCATTGCCGTTTCCTGCAATGACGGGCGGGCTTGCGCAGCGGCGCAGGACAAGATAGAACTTTCCTATGGACTTTTGGCGCGCCGGGGAGTATGCTGGTGGTCGCGCCGTCGGAGGGGAGCGCGTCCCCGTCCCCGGCAACGACGGCCCGCGCAGACAGGTCCCGCCATTGCGCCGACCGCTTCGCCAGTGAAGGGAAAAAGCGCCCGCTTTGCGGGCAAGATGAGAAAACAAGAGGAGAAGATATGGGCATTTATCTTGTGATCGCGGCAGGAGGCTATCTGATCGGATCGGTGAACAGCGCCATCCTGCTGGTGCGGCTCAGGTACCGGCAGGACGTGCGCACCGGAGGCAGCGGCAACGCCGGGTCTACGAATGTGGCGCGCACCTACGGTACGGGCCTGGGAGCGCTCACGCTCCTGTGCGACATCCTGAAAGCGGCGCTGGCAGGCGCGCTCGGCCGGTATCTTGCCGGGGACAGCGGCTATATGCTCGGGGGACTTTTTTGCCTTATCGGCCACTGCTGGCCCCTTTACTTCCGCTTCAAAGGCGGAAAGGGCATGGCCGTGGCGGCGGGAACGCTCCTGTTTTTCGACTGGAAGCTCTTTCTTCTGATCACCGCCGTCTTTGCGCTCGCCTTCCTGATCTGGCGGCGCGTATCCTTGAGCTCCATACTGTCCGTACTTGTATTCCCGCCTCTTTATTATCTGACGGCGCGCCGTCTGGACGCCGTGTTTGCCATCGGCACCGTCATGTGCGTGCTCGTTCTCATCCGGCACCGGGCGAATATCCGCAGGCTCGTCGCGGGGACGGAGCCGCGGTTCCAGCCCCACCGGCGGGAGCGCTGAGAGGGGCGGGCCATGACGCAGATCATCACCGACTCCGTCGCGGATTTTGAGCCGGAGGAGCTGGCGCGGCTGGACGTGGCGTGCGTGCCCATATCCGTGGCGTTCGGGGAGAAGTCCTATCAAGAGAACACAGAGCTGTCCAAGGAGGGATTTTACCGGCTGCTGCGGGAATGCCCGGACTTTCCCAGGACGTCCCAGCCCGCGCCGGGAGACTTCCTCCGGGCGTTCCTGCCCGCCAAGGAGCGGGGGGACGCCGCAATCATGATCACCATGTCTCAGCGGTTCGGCGGTATCTATCAGGGCGCGCTGCTGGCGAAGGAGCTGCTGGACTATCCCGACGCCTACGTCATCGACAGCCGGGGCGCCGCCGGAGGCGAACGGATATTGGTGGAGACGGCCGTGAGGCTGCGGGACGAGGGGAAAACACCGGCCGAGATCGTGCGGAGCGTGGAGGGGCTGCGGGACAGGATCGTCCTGTTTGCCTGTCCGGACACCATGGAAAACCTTCGCCGGGGCGGACGGGTACCGGCGCTGGTGGCCGCCATCGGCTCCGCCGTGCATGTGAAGCCCGTGCTGCATATCGCCGAGGACGGCGAGGTGGTCATCGCGGCCAGAGAGCTGGGCAAGCGGAGGGCTATGCACTTTTTTGCCCAGCAGATGCGGAAGCGTCCGCCGGACCCGGCGTTTCCCGTCTATGTGATGTACTCCGATATCCGGGAGAACGCGGAGCAGTTGGCGGAGCTGCTCCGGCAGGAGGGCTTTTCTCCGGACGAGCGCCTTATCAATGTGGGCGCAGCCATGGGGACGCATATCGGCCCCAACGCTTTCGGCCTGGCCTATGCAGCGGAATAAAACGGGAGGCGGCGCATAAGCGCCGCCTCCGCCGTCGCAGAAACAGCCGCCGGAGAGCTTGCTCTCCGGCGGCGCCCATGGTCAGGGGCAGCGCAAGGACAGAAGAAGGAAAAGCAGACGCTCCATACGGGCCCCTTCGTTCGGAGATTTGTTACAATGTTCTGGCATTCCGGCCGGTCTGTGTCAAATGCCTATGACGGCGCTTGATTAACGGTCGGAGGCGTGATAGAATGGGGCGCAAACCAATGTGATGCAGGACGGGATATGACACAGACGGGCAAACTCTCCGCCCCCTTTGCGTGGGGGCCGTTTTTGAAAAAGCTGGCGGCCATCGCCATCCCGGTGGCGCTGCAGAATCTGCTGACCACCACGGCCAGTATGGTGGACACCATGATGGTGGCGCCCCTGGGGGAACTCTCCGTGGGGGCGCTGGGGCTGTGCTCCCAGTTTTCGTCGCTGATGTTCTCCGGCTACTGGGGCTTCGTGGGGGGCGGCATGCTGTTTTTCTCCCAGTACTGGGGGGCCCGGGACGACTGGGGCCTGGAGCGCAGCTACGGCATGACATGGCTGTGCATGATGACGGTGGCCGTGGTGTTCGGGTGCCTGGCCGTGTTCGCGCCGGAGCTGGTCATGCGGGTGTATACGGACAAACAGTCCATCCGGGACATCGGGGTGCGGTATCTGCGCATCGTGGGCTTCGCCTACATCATGCAGGTGTTCTCCATGGCCATGAGCAGCCTTCTGCGGGCCACGGAGCGGGTGCGCATCCCCATGGCGGCGTCCATCGCGTCGGTGGGGACGAATCTGTTTTTGAACTGGGTATTCATCTACGGGCGCCTGGGCTGTCCCGCCATGGGCATCCGGGGGGCGGCCCTGGCCACTACCTGCGCGGCGGCGGTGAATATGCTGGCCATCTACGCCATGGCCCATGCGACCGGGTATCCCTATCTGTTCCGGGTGCGGGAGCATTTCCGGTGGGACAGGACCCAGCTGAAGCAATATTTCGTCAAGTGCTTTCCCATCATCTGCAACGAGGTGCTCATCGGCGTGGGCAACATGGTCATCAACGTCACCCTGGGCCGCCAGCCGGAAGAGGTGATCGCGGCGCTGGCGGTGTTCCGGACGCTGGAGGGGCTCATCATCGGCTTTTTCGCCGGATTTTCCAACGCGGCGTCCGTTCTGGTGGGCACCTGCGTGGGAGCGGGGGAGCTGGATACCGCCTACGAGCGGGCCAAGCGGCTGGTGTATCTTTGCAGCGGGTTCATCCTGCTGGCGGGGCTGGGCGTGCTGGCGCTGCACCGGCCCATCCTGACCGGCATGAGCCTGTCGGGGCCGTCCTTCACGGCGGGACTGCGGCTTTTATGCATCTATATCGCGGTGTCGGTGATCCGCATGGGCAACTGGATACAGAACGACACCTACCGGGCCTCCGGCGACGCGGTCACCGGCACGGTGCTGGAGATCGCGTTCATGTACGCCGTGGTGCTGCCATGCGTGCTGGTGTCGGGATTCGCGCTGAAGCTGCCCTATTGGGCCATCTTCCTGTGCTGCTACATCGACGAGCCCATCCGCTATGCGCTCATGCAGCGGCACCTGTATTCCGGCAAATGGGTCCGGCCCGTCACGGAGCAGGGTATGGCGGCCCTGCCCGATTTTCAGGCCCGGCACGGCTTTCACGGGCGGATATTTGCCCGAAATGTCGGAAAGAGTTGACTTTCCCGGACGGAATGCTGTATAATCAAATCAAATCGAAGATATAGTGGGTGAGTTGAGATGAAACGCAAAATGTTGGCCATGCTGCTCTGCCTTGCCATGGGGGCGTGCCTGTTGAGCGTGCCGACGCTGGCGGCGGAGGCGGAGGAGGACGTGCTCTCCGACCGGATGTTCCAGCTGGCGCAGAGCGGCGGATATGTGCAGGAGTGGTATCCCGACCAGAAGACCTGCCTGGTCAATGTGGGCGGGGCCGATAACCTCTATCGGATCGAGACCGCGAAGGGCGAGACGCTTCTGGAGGGCTGCGGGGACCTGTGGCGCACCGACGGCGGCTATGCCCGCATCGGCTACTATCAGCCCGGGACCATGGAGGCGGCCGGGAACGTCTATGAGGCCATGAACGATCCCACGTCGGTAGACGCCTACGCGGAGCTGTATGATCTCAGCGGCAGTCTGGTGGAGCAGACGAAGCTGAGCGGCGGCTACAGCGACTGGTCCATGACCTGCGGCAGCCTGTATCCCCGCAGCTACGATTATTACATCGACACCAGCGCCCTGTACGCGGAGGGCGGCTATACCTTTGCCAGCGACGAGGTGAGCGTGGAGCCCGTGGAGGGCGGCTTTGTTGTCGCCGACGGGCAGGGGAAGGAGCTGGGGCAGGTGTTCATCCCCGAGGCGGAGACGCTCTCTCCCTTCCTGGCTGGAGACCTGCTGGGGTTCTACAAGGAGGAATCCTACGGATACAGCATCGTCCGGTGGTATTATCTGGATATTTGAGCGATGACGGCAGGGCTGCCCGGAGACGGGCGGCCCTGTTCCTTTCCGGCGGCAAATTGACAAGCGGGCGGGGAAGCTCTATACTGTATAAAAATCACGGAAAGCGGAAAGTGTTGGAACGATGGAAGCGATACGGTCACGGCAAAACGAGCTGGTCAAGCGTTTCATCGCCCTGGGCGGGGACCCAAAGGCCCGGCAGGAGGCGGGGGAGTATCTGTGCGCTGGCCAGACGCTGCTGCGGGAAGCGGTCGCCTCCGGCGCGGAGGTGACGTGCGTGCTGAGCGCGGAGGATATCCCCGGACTGCCGGTGCGGCTGGCGACGCCCGAGATACTGAGGGCCGTGTCGCCCTTGCAAAACAGCCCCGGCCCGGTATTCACCGTGAAGATGAAGCCCCTTCCCCCGGCGGAGGAGCTTAAGCGGGCGATCGTGCTGGAGAACGTGCAGGACCCCGGCAACGTGGGCACGGTGCTGCGCACGGCGGACGCCTTCGGCATGGACATGGTGGCGCTGTGCGGCGCTTGCGCGGACCCCTACAATCCCAAGACGGTCCGGGCCTCCATGGGGGCCGTTTTCCGCCAGAGCGTGGTGAGGACGGACCTGGCCGGGCTGCGGGACGCGCTGCGTGGGCTGCCGCTTTACGGCGCGGCCCTGGCGCCGGGCGGGCTGGACGTGCGGGACCTGCCGACGGACAGGCCCCTGGCGGTGGCAGTGGGCAACGAGGGCCGGGGCCTGACGGAAGAGCTGCTGGCCCTTTGCGCCGGGACAGTGCGCATCCCCATGGGACCCCGGACGGAGAGCCTGAACGCCGGAGTGGCCGCGGCGGTGGTCATGTGGGAGATGGTGAGGAAGGAAATATGACCTGGACCCGCGACATATAAGGGGGAGCTCGAGGGGGGCGGGAGCCCGCCTCGAATGGGATCTGACGCCCCGCGCTGTGCGCGGCGAGCAAAGCGAGGACTTTTGCGGAGCAAAAGTACCGGCGTCATTATGGGAGATGGTGAGAAAGGAATTACCATGGCAAGGCTGAAGTACTGGGTGTGGCTCAGCTGCGTCGGCGGCGTGCGGCCGCTGGTCAAATACCGGCTGGCAGAGGCTATGGGCGGGCCGGAGAAGCTGTTTTTCGCCGACCGGGACGAGCTCGTGGCGGCGGAGCCGCTCCTACAGAGCGCCGAGGCGGACAAGCTCATGGACAAGAGTCTGGAGGCGTCCGACAGAGCCCTGCGCTTTTGCCAGGAGCACGGCATCTCCGTCGTCACCGTGCAGGACGCCGCCTATCCGGACCGGCTGCGGCATATTCCCGACCCGCCCACCGTACTGTATGTCTGGGGCAAGCTTCCGCCGGTGGATGAGAGCCTGTTCCTGGCGGTGGTAGGCACCCGGAAGGCCACGCCCTACGGCATCCGGATGGCGGCCCGGCTGGGCCGGGAGCTGGCCGAGAGCGGCGCGGTGGTGGTGTCGGGCCTGGCGGAGGGATGCGACAGCGCGGCCATGGAGGCGGCGCTCCGGGCGGGCGGGACCGCCGTCGGCGTGCTGGGCACGGCCATTGACGAGGTGTATCCCGCCAAAAACAGAGCGCTTTTCGAGGAGGTCCGGGCCCGTGGCGCGCTGGTGAGCGAGTATCCGCCGGGCCTTCGGACGTTTCCCGCCAGCTTCAAGGCCAGAAACCGCATCATCACGGGCCTGAGCCTGGGCGTGGCGGTGGTGGAGGCTCCGGCCAGAAGCGGCACCCGCAGCACGGCGGATCACGCGCTGGAGCAGGGGCGGGACGTATTCGCCGTGCCGGGGAACGCCGACTCCTATACCAGCGCGGGCTGCAACCAGCTCATCGCCCAGGGCGCGGTGCCGATCGCGTGCGGTGCGGACATTTTGCGCGCCTATGAGGGCAGAAACGACCTTTCCCGGCAGAAAACTGCGGAGATACATATTAAAAAAGAGATTGACAAGCCCCAAGACATAGTTTATATTGACGTAGCGGATAGGATGAAAGATCTTCCGGAGGAACGGATGAAAGATCTTCCAGAGGACCAGAGGAAGGTCCTGACCGCGATGACCCGGCCGGAGATGCTGGCCGACGAAATCACCGAGGCGGCGGGCCTGTCCGCCCGGTCTACGCTGGCGGCGCTGACCATGCTCCAGGTGGCGGGCCACGTGGTCCAGGGGACCGGGAAACGGTATACGCGTAAATTATAAAAGTGAGGAACGCTTATGGCGGCAGCAGCAAAAACGGATCTTGTCATCGTGGAATCCCCCGCGAAGGCAAAGACGATAGAGCGATATCTGGGAGAGGGCTATAAGGTCGTGGCGTCCATGGGCCACCTGCGGGATCTTCCGAAGAGCACCCTGGGCGTGGACATCGAGCACGATTTCGCGCCGGACTATCAGCCGGTGAAGGGCCGGGAGGATGTGATCGACAAGCTCCGCAAGGCGTCCAAACGGGCGGGCACCGTATATCTGGCGACAGACCCGGACCGGGAGGGCGAGGCCATCTCCTGGCATTTGAAGGAGCTTCTGACCATCCCTGACGAGAAGGCCCGGCGGGTGACCTTCAACGAGATCACGAAAAACGTGGTCCGGGACGGCATCGCCCATCCCCGGGACATCGACCAGGACCTGGTGGACGCCCAGCAGGCCCGGCGCATCCTGGACCGGATCGTGGGCTATAAGCTCAGCCCCCTGCTGTGGCGGAAGATCCGCAAGGGCCTGTCCGCCGGGCGGGTCCAGTCCGCCGCCACCCGGATGGTGCTGGACCGGGAGCGGGAGATACAGGACTTCAAGCCGGAGGAATACTGGCACCTGACCGCCACCCTGACCACGGATAAGGGCGAGAGCTTCCAGGCGGCGTTCCACGGCACGGACAAGAAAAAGCAGGAACTTCACAGCGAGGCGGAGGTCAACGCGGTAGCCGACGCGGTACGGGGTAAGCCCTTTACCATCGCGGATATCGCCCACGGCACGAAAAAGCGCAGTCCGTCACCCCCCTTCATCACCTCCACCCTCCAGCAGGAGGCGTCCCGCCGACTGGGCATGACCCCCCGGCGGACCATGTCCATCGCCCAGCAGCTTTACGAGGGCGTGGATATCGAGGGCGAGGGCACCGTGGGCCTCATCACCTATATGCGTACCGACTCGCTGCGTCTTTCCGAGGACGCTCTGGCCGCGGCGGGGACCTTCATCCGCGGCCATTACGGGGAGGAATACTACTACGGCAAGCCCCGGCGGTATAAGACCGGCTCCAACGCCCAGGACGCCCACGAGGCCATCCGGCCCACCACCCCCAGCCTGACGCCGGAGCGGGTGAAAAAGAGCCTGACAGGGGAGCAGTACCGGCTCTACCGGCTCATCTGGGGCCGCTTCACGGCCAGCCAGATGTCCAACGCGGTCTATGACAACATCACCGCGGACGCGGTGTGCGAGGGCTATCTCTTCCGGGCCTACCACTCCCGGATCGCCTTCCCCGGCTATACCGCCGTGTACGAGGACAACCGGGACGAGGAAGAGACGGAAGAGGGCGGCAAAAAGCCCTTGCCGGAGCTGGCCGTGGGCCAGACCGTGGCGCTGCAGAAGCTGGACCCGGAGCAGCACTTCACCGCGCCGCCCGCCCGGTATTCCGAGGCCACCCTCATCCGGGCCATGGAGGAGAAGGGCATCGGCCGGCCCAGCACCTACGCCCCCACCATCACCACCATCACCGCCCGGGAATACGTGGTCAAGGAGGGCAAGTACCTCAAGCCCACTCCCCTGGGCGAGACGGTGACCGAGCTGATGGAGCAGCGGTTCCCCGACATCGTGGACGTGAAATTCACCGCCCGGATGGAGGATACCCTGGACCAGGTGGAGGAAGGCAAGGCCGACTGGAAGGGCGTATTGAAGGAGTTTTACGAGGGCTTTGCCCAGGACCTGGATAAGGCGGAGGAGGCCCTGCAGGGCCAGCGCATCAAGGTCCCGGACGAGGTGTCCGCGGAGATCTGCCCCAACTGCGGGCGGAACCTGGTGGTCAAGTCCGGCCGGTTCGGCCGGTTCCTGGCCTGCCCCGGCTATCCCGATTGCAGCTTTACCATGCCTCTGGTGGTGGAGATGCCGGGCCGGTGCCCCAAGTGCGGCAGCCGTATCTTCAAGCGCACCTCCAAGAAGGGCTACACCTATTACGCCTGCGAGAAGGGCGCGGCATGCGGCTTCATGACCTGGGACGTGCCCACCAAGGAGGACTGCCCGGTCTGCGGCAAGACCATGTTCAAGCTCTCCGGCAAGGGCCAGCGGAAGCCCTTCTGCGTCAACGAGGCGTGCTCCAACTTCCTGCCGGAGGATAAGCGGGGCTACCGCTACCGCCGGTCCAGCGCCGCCGCCTCTTCCGGCGGGGAGAGCGCCGCCGACTCCGAGGGGACCGGCGAGGCTAAGGAGGCGACAGCCAAAAAGACCGCCGCGAAAAAACCGGCCGCCAAAAAGACGACGGCCAGGAAAGCACCGGCCAAAAAGACGGCCGCCCGGACGAAGAAGGAGAGCTCATGATGGCGGACATATCCGTTGTGGGCGCGGGACTTGCGGGCAGCGAGGCCGCGTGGCAGCTGGCCCAGCGGGGGATGAAGGTCCGGCTTTACGAGATGAAGCCGGAGAAGATGACCCCGGCCCATACGTCGCCGCTTTTTTCCGAGCTTGTGTGCTCCAACTCCCTGCGGGGGGACGATCTGACCAACGCGGTGGGGCTTTTGAAGGAGGAACTGCGGCGGCTAGGCAGTCTCATGATGATGAGCGCGGAAAAGCACCGGGTCCCGGCGGGAGGCGCTCTCGCGGTGGACCGGGAGGCCTTCGCCAGGACCATCACCGACGCTGTCCGCGGCCACCCCAACATCGAGATCGTGGAGGGGGAGGTCACGGACTTTCCCGAGGGCGAGTGCATCGTCGCCACGGGGCCGCTGACCAGCGAAGGACTGATCCCGGCCATCAGCCGGGCCTGCGGTCAGGCGGATTTCCTCCACTTCTTCGACGCCGCCGCGCCGCTGATCGCCTTTGACAGCATCGACATGACGAAGGCCTGGTTCGGCTCCCGCTACGGCAAGGGCACGGCGGATTACATCAACTGTCCCATGGGTAAGGAGCAGTACGACGCCTTTGTGACCGAGCTGGCCGCGGCGAAACAGGCCCCGGTCCACGGCTTTGAGGACGCGGGGGTGTTCGAGGGCTGCATGCCCGTGGAGGTCATGGCCCGCCGGGGGCATGACACCCTGCGGTACGGGCCCATGAAGCCCGTGGGGCTGCGAAACCCCCAGACGGGGGAGAGCTATCACGCCGTGGTGCAGCTTCGCCGGGACAACGACGAGGGCACCGTGTACAATCTGGTGGGCTTTCAGACCCATCTGACCTTCCCGGAGCAGCGGCGGGTGTTCGGCATGATCCCGGCCCTGGCGAACGCGGAGTATCTGCGCTATGGGAAGATGCACCGAAACACGTTTTTGAACGGGCCCCGGCTGCTGGACCGGTATTACCGGCTGCGGAGCGAACCCCGGATCGGCTTTGCCGGGCAGGTGACCGGCGTGGAGGGCTATGTGGAGAGCTGCGCGTCCGGCATGCTGGCGGCGCTGGAGGCGGCGAGAAGGTTTCATGGCCTGCCGCCCCTGGACTTTCCCCGGACCACGGCCATCGGCGCGCTGGCGCTGTACGTGTCCGGCGGGGCGGCCAGCGGTGATTTCCAGCCCATGAACGTGAACTTCGGCATCATCGAGGGACTGGACGAGCGTATCCGCGGCAAACGGGAGCGGTATTTGAAGGTGTCCCAGCGGGCGCTGGCGGAGCTGGACAAGGTCATCGAAAGAGAGAGGGCGGGCATATGAAGATCATTCTGGACGCCATGGGCGGGGACAACGCCCCCCAGGCCGTGGTGCGGGGCGCGGCGCTGGCCGCCCGGGAGCTGAACACGGATATCGTGCTGGTGGGCCGGGAGGCGGAGGTGCGAGCGTGTCTGGCCGAGTGCGGCGCGGAGAGCGAGCGGCGCATAGAGGTGGTGGACGCCCCGGAGGTGGTCACCATGGAGGACGAGGCGGGCATGGCCTGCTACAATAAGCGCAGATCCTCCATGACCGTGGCCCTGACCATGCTGAAGGCGGGCCAGGGGGACGCGGTCGTCTCCGCTGGCAGCACGGGCGCGCTTTTAGGCGGCGCCACCCAGTTTGTCAAGCGGATCAAGGGCATCCGCCGGGCGGCGCTGGGTCCGGTGCTCCCCAACGGGGACAAGGGCGTGCTGCTCATCGACTGCGGCGCCAACGTGGACTCCACGCCGGAATATCTGCTGCAATTCGCCTATATGGGCTCCTTCTACGCCCAGAAGCTCATGGGTATCGAAAAGCCCCGCGTGGCCCTTCTGAACGTGGGCACCGAGGACACCAAGGGCGGCGCGCTGCAAAAGGCGGCCTTTGCCCTTTTGAAGCAGGCGTCCGACGCCGGGCGCATCAACTTTGTGGGCAACGCCGAGGGCAGCGACCTGTTCGCGGGGAAAATGGACGTGCTGGTGACGGACGGTCTGGCGGGCAACGTGATGCTCAAGACCGTGGAGGGGCTGGCCAAGTTCATGTTCAAAGAGCTGAAAAAGGTCATGTATTCCAGCGCGAAAACGAAGCTCGGGGCCCTGCTCATCAAGAAGGACTTGTACGGCATGAAAGCCATGCTGGACCCCTCAGAGGTGGGGGGCACGGCGCTTCTGGGCATCTCCAAGCCCGTTATCAAAGCGCACGGAAGCTCCGACGACCGGGCCATATTCAACGCCGTAAAGCAGGCCATTGCCTGCGTGCAGGCGGATGTGGCGGGCGCCGTCGAGGCCAATATAGATTTCATGAAGATCGAAAAAGCAAAGGAGATTTGAACCATGGTGTACGAAAAAATCATCAGCATGATCTGCGAGCAGTTCGGCATGGAGCCGGAGCAGCTCAGCGAGAACACCTCCTTCACCGACGACATGGGCATCGACTCCGTGGACGTGGTGGAGCTGATCGTGGAGCTGGAGACCGAGTTCGGTCTGGACGAGATCCCCGAGGAAGAGCTGAAAAAGATGCGGACCATCGGCGATCTGGCGGCTTATGTGAGCGCCCACACCGACGAGTGATGGAACGGCTGGAGCAGCGGCTGGGATATACCTTTTCCGACCGCTCAAAGCTGGACAACGCCCTGACCCACAGCTCCTACGCCAATGAGAGCCCTCATACGAGGCACAGCAACGAGCGCCTGGAATTTCTGGGCGACGCGGTGCTGGGTTTTTGCGCGGCCAAGACCATCTGCCGTCTGTATCCGGACATGCCGGAGGGCGGCCTGACCCGTCTGCGGGCGGAGCTGGTGTGCGAGGCGAGCCTGCACCAGGTGGCGCTGGCGCTGGGCCTGGGGGACTATATCCGCCTGGGCAGGAACGAGGAATGCAACGGCGGCCGGACCCGCACGTCCATCCTGGCGGACTGCGTGGAGGCCGTCATCGCGGCCATCTATCTGGACGGGGGCCTGGAGAGCGCGGAGCGGTTCATCGAGGCGCATATCCTGGGCGACATACGCGCCGGACGCCGCCCCGCCCGGACCGATTACAAGACCCAGCTGCAGGAGCTTTTGCAGCGCTCCGGCGGCGCGGCCCCGGCGTATACCATCGTGGGCGAGTCCGGCCCGGACCATGACAAGACCTTCACCGCCAGCGTGGCCCTGCACGGCGGGGCCCACGCCGAGGGCGAGGGCAAGAGCAAGAAGGAAGCGGAACAGGCGGCCGCCAGAGCCGCGTTGGAAAAGCTGGAGAGCTGATGGCGAGAGCGAGGATACTCCCCATTTTCGTCCCCCATCTGGGCTGCCCGAACGACTGCGTATTCTGTGACCAGAAGCGCATCTCCGGCAGCCCTTTGCCCGCTTCCGGGCGTGATGTGACCGAAGCGCTGGAGCGGGCGAGGGAGCAGGGGCTGTCCGGGCTGGAGCTGGCCTTTTACGGGGGCAGCTTCACGGCGGTGAGCCCTGTCTTGCAGCGGGAGCTTCTGGCGGCGGCGGAGCCCTATCGCCGGGACGGGACGGTGCGCTCCATCCGCCTGTCCACCCGGCCCGACGCGGTGGACGCGGATATCCTGGCGTTTCTGAGAGAGCACGGCGTGCGGACCGTGGAGTTGGGGGCCCAGTCTATGGACGACGGCGTGCTGGCGGCCTCGGGCCGGGGCCACACCGCGGCGGACACGGTCCGGGCGGCGGGGCTGGTGAAGGCCGCGGGGCTCAAGCTCATATTGCAGATGATGACGGGCCTGCCGGGCTCCAGCCGGGAAAAGGACGTGGAGTCCGCCCGGCGGCTCGCGGCCCTCGGGCCGGACGGGGCGCGGGTCTATCCCACGGTGATCGTAAAAAACACGGCCCTGGAGGACATGTGGCGGGCCGGAACATACAAGGAGCACACCGTGGCCGACGCGGTGGAAGTGTGCGCGGACATCCTGCCCATCTTTGAGGCGGCGGGCGTCCCGGTGATACGGCTGGGGCTGAACCCCACGGCGGAGCTCAGCCACGGCGGCGCGGTGGCCGGGGCCTACCACCCGGCCCTGGGGGAACTGGTGCGCTCGGAGACGCTGCGGCGCCGGGCGGAGAAGCTTTTGCGGGACGTGCCGCCGGGCTCGTCCGTGACGCTGGGCGTGGCCCCGGACCGGGTCAGCGCCATGACCGGCCAGCACCGGGGCAACATTTGGGCGCTGAAAGAGGGATTTTCCCTGGCGTCCCTGACGGTGAAGCCAGTGGAGAGCGCCGGGGAGGACATTCTTCTGGTTGACGTGAGGACTTGAATAAGGTATACTACATTTTGTGTCGTTATCCGCGCAAATCAGGCATAGAGGTATAAGATTTTGTATTTAAAGGCGCTTGAAATACAGGGCTTCAAGTCCTTTCCGGACAAGACCACCATCCTTTTTGAAAAGGACGTGACGATGATCGTTGGACCCAACGGGTCCGGCAAGTCCAACATCTCCGACGCGATCTTGTGGGTCATGGGCGAGCAGCGGACCCGTGCTCTTCGCGGCGGAAAGATGGAGGACGTGATCTTCGGCGGCACGGAAAAGCGGGGCAAGCTGGGCTTCGCCCAGGTGACTCTCATTCTGGACAATACCGCCCGGATCTTCCCCGTGGACAGCGACGAGCTGGCCATCTCCCGCCGGTATTACCGCAGCGGGGACAGCGAATACTACATAAACAAAGAATCGGTCCGGCTCCGGGACGTGAACGAACTGCTCATGGACACTGGCCTGGGCCGGGACGGCTATTCCATCATCGGCCAGGGGCGCATCGGCGAGATCGTCTCGGCCAAAAGCACCGACCGCCGGGAGATCTTCGAGCAGGCGGCGGGCATCTCCCGCTACCGGTTCCGGAAGGAGGAGGCGGAGCGGAAGCTCTCCGCCACGGACGACGCCCTTCTGCGGGTGGGGGACAAGATCGAGGAGCTGCAATTGCAACTGGAGCCCCTGCGCAAGCAGGCCGTCGCGGCGGAGCGGTATCTGCGCCTGAAGGACGAGCTGCAGACGGTGGAGGTGTCCGCGTGGATGGAGAGTTTGGACAAGCTCACCGGCCAGACCGCATCCATCCGGGCCAGCCAGGAGGCGGCAAAAGCGGAACTTGCGCGGCTCCGGGGCGCGGTGAGCGAGAACTACCAGCGCACCGAGGCCATCACCCAGAGGATGCGGGAGAAGGACCTGGAGATGGAGGCCGTCCGGGAAAAGCTCACGGATAAGGAGACCGCCATCGGCGAGAATAAGCAGGCGGCGGCGGTGCTGGCGGCGGAAAAGAAGAGCAATCTGGACAGCATGGACCGCCTCCGCAGCGATATGAGCCAGGACGCCGGGCGCATCCGGGCCCTGGACGAGCAGATTGCCCAGTTAAAGGACCGTGTGGCTGCCGTGGAGGCGGAGAGCCAGGGGCTTTCCGCCAAGATCAGCCAACTATCCAATATCGTGAACGGCCACCGGATGAAGATGTCGGGCCGGGAGAGCCGGGTGTCGGCCCTCCGGGACGAGGTGACCCGGCTGACGGTGGACGGCCGGAGCATGGACGGGCGCATCAACATGCTCTCGGAGATGGAGAAGGATTACGAGGGCTTCAACCGGGCGGTCAAGACGGTCATGCAGGCCAGCGCCAGGGACGTGCTCCGGGGCATCCACGGCCCGGTGGCCAATCTGGTGCGGACCGAGGATCGGTACGCCCTGGCCATCGAGACGGCCCTGGGGGCGGCGGCCCAGAACATCGTGGTGGACCAGCGGTCTGACGGCCAGGCGGCCATCGAGTATCTGAAGCGCCGGGACGGTGGCCGGGGCACCTTCCTGCCCCTGGACGCCATCCGGGGCAATGTGCTTCGGCAGGTCCCCGTGGGCGAAGCGGGCTGTCTGGGCCTGGCCCTGGACCTGGTGGAGTTCGACGGGCGCTATCGGAACATATTTGAAAATCTGCTTGGCCGGACGGTGATCGCGGAGACCCTCTCGGACGCGGTGGCTATCTCCCGGCGGCATCAGGACCAGTTCCGCATCGTGTCTCTGGACGGACAGATGATCCACGCGGGGGGCTCCATGACCGGCGGCAGCGCCGCCAAGGGCACGGGCGTACTGAGCCGGGCCAACGAGTTGAAGCGCCTGCGGACCGAGCGGGTGGCCCTTTTGAAGCGCCAGCAGGAGAAGAGCGCCGCGCTGGAGAGCGCGGAGCGGGAGCTGGCCGCGGCCCGGTACGATATGGACGTGGCGGGCCAGGAGCTGGCGGATGTGCAGCGGGAGGCGGCGAGCCTCCAGGCGGAGCGGGACGCCAAGGCGGCCAGCGCCGAGCAGCTGGAAAACGTGAAGGAGGCCATGACCTCCGGCGGGGCCCAGCGGCAGACGCTGCTGGAGGAGTACGACCGAAAAAACGCCGCCATCGACGGTCGCTTAAAGGAAAACGAGGCCCGTGGTCTGGAGCTTGCGGAGCAGGCGGAGGCCATGCGGGAGCAGCTTCGGACCATCACCGGCCAGAAATTCGAGCTGGAGGCCAGCCGCACCCAGGTGGACAAGGACGCCCAGCGGCAGAACGAGGCCCTCATCGAGCAGGAGCGCCTGGCGGCATCCATCGAGCGGCAGACCCTGGCGGCGGAGATGGAGGAAAAGCAGATCGTGGACCGACTGTGGGACACCTACGAGCTGACCCGCACGGCGGCCCAGGCCCAGCGGCAGCCAGTGGAGAGCCTGGCCGCGGCCAACCGCCATATCGCGGAGCTGCGCCGGGCCATCCGCGAGCTGGGCACCCCCAACCTGGGGGCTATTGAGGAAAGCAAGCGGGTGGGGGAGCGGTACGATTTCCTCAGCGAGCAGCGGGACGACATCGCCAGAGCCAAGGCGGAGCTTCTCGGCATCATCGCCGACATCACCCATCAGATGGAGGAGATCTTCACAAGAGAATTCGCCGCCATCAGCGACAGCTTCCGGGCCACGTTCCTGGAGCTGTTCGGCGGAGGCCGGGCGTCCCTGCGGCTGGAGGACGAGAACGATGTCTTGAACTGCGGCATCGAGATCAAGGTGCAGCCCCCCGGCAAGGCCGTCAGCAACATCAGCCTTCTGTCCGGCGGCGAGAAGGCCTTCGTGGCCATCGCCCTGTACTTTTCCATCTTGAAGCTCAAGCCCACGCCCTTTTGCGTCATGGACGAGATCGAGGCGGCTCTGGACGAGGAAAACGTGCTGCGCTTCGCCGAGTATCTGCACCGGCTGAACAAGACCCAGTTCGTGGTCATCACCCACCGCCGGGGCACCATGGAGAAGGCGGACGTGCTGCTGGGCGTGACCATGCAGGAGAAGGGCGTGTCCCGGGTCATCGAGCTTGACCTGGCCGAGGCACAAAAAACGGCGGAAAACTGACTTTGTAAGCTCTGGGCCGTTGGCCCTGGCAATAATTATCAGAAGGAGAGCAAACGTATGAAGAAACTGAACAATGGAAAGGTGACCGTGGCATAACCGGGAGGTTTGCCAACGCTCACGCAGACCTCCCAAAAGGTTTATGATTTTACTTTTAGGAGGAATTTTCCCGTGAATAGGGAGAAAAGGAGAAAATCATCGGAAAACGATCACGATTCAGCGCGTCCGAGGGAGGAGAGCTTTGTCTGCCGCGTCTGCGGAAAGACGGTGGTCCCGGCGGGCGCCGGAAGCGAACACAGAAACCACTGTCCCTACTGCCTGTCCAGCCGGCACCTGGATGTGGAACCGGGGGACCGGGCGGCGGACTGCGGCGGCGTGATGGAGCCGATCGCCGTGTGGGTGAGAAGAAACGGCGAGTGGGCGCTCATCCATCGCTGTAAGGTGTGCGGCACGCTCCGCTCCAACCGCGTCGCGGCGGACGACAATCCCATGAAGCTGCTGTCGCTGGCCATGAAGCCCGTCTCGTCGCCGCCGTTCCCGCTGGAACGGCTGGAGGAGATGACGCGGCAGCTGGACGGGAGCGAATGAAACGGTGATCTGAACATCGGAGGGCCGATACATTTTATCATTGTGTCGGCTCTCTCTCCAAAAGACTGGCGGTCCCGCGTCCGGCGGAAAACCAACTGCCGCGCAAGCTGCTCCTGGACGGAGGATGAGAGACGATGATCGAAACAGAGCGGCTGATCCTGAGAGAGTACACATGGCAGGATCTTGACGCGATCTATGAGATCCTCTCCGACCCGGAGACGATGCGGCACTATCCAAAGCCGTTTGACAAGGAGCAGGCCAGAAACTGGATCGCGTGGAATCTTCATAATTATGGAGAATATGGCTTCGGACTGTGGGCAGTCATCTTGAAAGAGACAGGAGAACTTATTGGCGATTGTGGGATCACGCTCCAGGACATTGACGGAGAGCGGCTTCCGGAAATAGGCTATCACATCCATAAGAAGTATTGGAGACATGGTCTCGGGAGCGAAGCGGCAAAAGCGGTCAGAGACTGGGCCTTTGCGAACACGCGCTATGATTGGCTGTACTCATATATGAAATACACGAATGTGGGCTCATATGCTACTGCGATCGCCATCGGTATGAAAAAAGTAAAAGAATATCCCGACGAGAAAAACGGTATATCATACGCCTATGCCATGACCCGCGAGGAATGGGAGGATCGTAAGCAATAACTTCCCGTTTGCGCGGCGGGGCATATCGCGATAGGTTAAGGAGAGGATCATGGGACTTTTCAGCAAGTTCAGAAGCAAGGATAAGGACAGAAAGGACGAAGAGCCGGTCCGGGAGGAACAGCCGGGATCTGTACCTAAAGAGGAACAGGACGAGGACTGGGACGAGGCCCTTGCGGCGGAGGCTCTGGCCGCCGCCGAGGACGCACCGGAGCGTGAACCCGAACCCGAGCCCGAGCCTGAGCCTGAGCCGGAACCGGAGCCTGTACCGGAGCCCGAGAAGAAGCCGGAAAAGAAGGAGAAGAAAAAGGGTCTGCTGTCGGGGCTGTTCGCGGCCTTTTCCCGTGTGGACGAGGATTTTTTGGAGGAACTGGAGGAGAGGCTCATTTTGGCCGACGCGGGGGTAGAGACGGCGGAGACCGCCGTGGAGGCTCTGCGCAAGGAAAAGGGCCTGAAGGGCGAGGCCGTTCAGGAGAGACTGGTGGAGATCCTGACCGCCGAGATGGAGAAGGCCGGAAGCCCGGAGCTGCGCCTGACCACAAAGCCCGCCGTGATCATCATGGTGGGGGTCAACGGCGTGGGCAAGACCACCACCATCGGAAAGCTCTCGAAGCTGTACGGCGGCCAGGGGAAAAAGGTCCTGCTCTGCGCGGCGGACACCTTCCGGGCGGCGGCGGCGGAGCAGCTGGGCATCTGGGCGGAGCGCACCGGCGCGGACATCGTCCGCCACGGCGAGGGCGGCGACCCCGGCGCGGTGGTGTTCGACGCATGCAGCGCCGCCAAGGCCCGTGGGTCCGATATCATCATCGTGGACACCGCCGGGCGGCTGCACAATAAGCAGAATCTGATGAACGAGCTTACCAAGCTCACCAAGATCGTGGACCGGGAGCTGCCGGGGGCGGACCGGGAGATCCTTCTCGTTCTGGACGCCACCACCGGTCAGAACGGCCTGATCCAGGCTGAGCAGTTCGCCAGGGCCGCCGGTATCACCGGCATCGTGCTCACCAAGCTGGACGGTACGGCCAAGGGCGGCGTGGTGTTCTCCATCGCCCAGCGGCTGGGGGTACCGGTAAAACTGGCGGGCGTGGGCGAGGGCGCGGACGATCTGCGGCCCTTCGACGCCCGTGAGTTCGCGGAGGACATGGTCCGATGAAGCTGATACTGGCCTCGGGCAATCAGGGCAAGCTCCGGGAATTTCGGGAGATATTGGAGCCTCTGGGGGTAGAGATCGTCTCCCAGGCCCAGGCCGGGTTCGACCTGGACGTGGAGGAGACTGGCTCGACCTTTGAGGAGAACGCCTGGTTAAAGGCCTCCGCCATATGCGCCGCGTCGGGCCTGCCCGCCGTGGCAGACGACTCGGGGCTGTGCGTGGACGCGCTGGGCGGCACGCCGGGGGTCCATTCCGCCCGGTTCGGCGGCGGCAAGAGCTGGACGGACGAGCAGAAGTACATGTACCTGCTGGAAAAGCTCTCGGGTGTTTCCGACCGGGGCGCGAGATTCGTCAGCTGCGTTTGCTGCGTATTTCCCAATGGGGACGTGCTCCGCGCCAGGGGCGAGTGTCCGGGCCGCATTTTGCAGGCCCCGGAGGGGGAGGTTGGGTTTGGCTACGACCCGGTCTTTGCCCCGGAGGGCTATGAGGGGTCCTTCGCCAGTCTGGGCGAGGACATCAAGAATCGGATATCACACCGGGCCAGGGCGCTGGCCGCGTTTCGCAAGGAGTTGGAAAGCTATGCTGACAGGTAAGCAGCGGGCATATCTGCGCTCTTTGGCGCAGAAGGAGGAGGCCATTTTATACGTGGGCAAGGCGGGAGTCACGGAGCCGGTGATCGCCCAGGCCAGGGAGGCCCTGGCGGCCCGTGAGCTGGTGAAGGGACGGGTGCAGGAAAACTGCCTGTACACCGCCGCCGAGGCCCAGCAGCTGCTGTGCCAGGCGTGCGGGGCCGAGGGCGTGCAGGTCATCGGCAAGGTGTTCGTGCTGTATAAAAAGCGCGCCGACGGGGCGAAAATACAGTTGCCCAAGGGCTGAGCCATGCGTATTTTACTCTACGGGGGCAGCTTCAACCCGCCCCATTGGGGCCATATCCGCTCGGCGCGGACCGCCGCAGCGGCGCTGGAGCCGGACAAGACCTTCCTGATCCCGGCGGCCATCCCGCCCCACAAGCGTCTGGCGGCGGAGACCCCGGACTGGCCCCACCGATTTGCCATGACGAGCCTTGCGGCGGGGGAGATACCCGGCTGCCAGGCGTCGGACATGGAGCTTTGCCGGACCGGACCCAGCTATACGTCCGACACCCTGCGGCAGATGCGCGAGCGGTATCCGGCGGCGGAGCTGGTGTTTCTCATGGGCACGGATATGCTTTTGAGCCTGGAGAGCTGGCACGAGCCGGAGGTGATACTGTCTCTGGCGTCGGTGGCGGTATTCGCCAGGGAGACAGGCCGGGAGCGGGAGATCAACGCCTGCGCCGCCCATTTGCGGGAAAAGTACGGCGCGACGGTATACGTGCTGGAGGGCCAGCCGGTGACGGTGTCCTCCACCCGGATACGGGCGCTGCTGCCGGAGCGGCAGGGCCGGGAGTATCTTCCCGACAGCGTGTACGAGTATATCATCCGCCACCGGCTCTACGGGGCCAGACCGGATCTCGCCTGGCTGCGGGAGAGGGCCTATATGTACCTCAAACCCACTCGGGTGGAGCATGTCCGAGGGGCGGAGGCCATGGCCCGGCGGCTGGCTTTGCGCTGGGGCGCGGACGAGTCCGACGCGGCAGAGGCCGCCATATTGCACGACTGCACGAAAAAATACGACCGGGACGGGCAGTTGCGCATATGCGAAAAGTATGGTATCATACCCGATAAGTGGGAGCTGGAAAACGATCGACTGCTCCACGCCGGGACAGGCGCGGCTTTCGCGGCGGATCAGTTCGGCGCCCCGGAACATATCGCCTCGGCTATCCGCTGGCACACCACCGGCCGGCCGGGTATGACGCTGCTGGAGCAGATCGTGTTTCTGGCCGACGCCATTGAAGAAAACCGCAAGCCCTATCCGGCGCTGGAGACCATACGGAAAGCGGCCTTCCGAGACCTGGACGCGGCCATGGAGCTGTGTCTGCGCCGGACGCTGGCGTTTCTGGAGGAGCAGGGAGAGCCCATCCACCCGGACACGGCCCGAACCCAGGAATTTTATTTGAAAAAACTGGAAGACAAAGGCGTCGCGCCCATCGAATGGGCGGCGCAAAACGGATAATGGGGGAGACATATATGGAACCTTTTGAAGCGGCGAAGCTGGCGGTCAAGGCCCTGGCCGACAAGCAGGCCACGGACATCCGCCTATTAAAAACCACCGACCTGACCGTGCTGGCGGACTATTTCTGCATCTGCACGGCCAACTCCACGCCCCATGTGCGCACGCTGTACGACGAGGTAGACCGTGTCCTGTCCCAGGCGGGACTGCCGCCTCTGCGCCGGGAGGGAAGCCGCAACAGCACCTGGCTGCTTTTAGACTTCGGGTGCCTGGTGGTGCATATCTTCCAGCGTGAGGCCCGGGAATTTTACAGCCTGGAGCGGCTTTGGAACGACGCTCTGGACGTGGACATCAACGAGATAGTAGAGGCATAAGTCATGGCATACGATTTTGAGCGCATCGAGAAGAAGTGGCAGGGCGTCTGGGAGCAGGAGAAGCCCTACGCCGCCAAGACCGGCGACGCCCGCCCCAAGTGGTACGGGCTGATCGAGTTCCCCTATCCCTCCGGCCAGGGCCTGCACGTGGGCCATCCCCGGCCCTATACGGCCATGGACATCGTGGCGAGAAAGCGCCGGATGCAGGGCTACAACGTGCTGTTCCCCATCGGGTACGACGCCTTCGGCCTGCCCACGGAGAACTACGCCATCAAAAACCACATGCACCCTCGGGAGGTCACGAAGCGCAACGTGGCCAACTTCACCGCGCAGCTGAAAATGCTGGGCTTCGGGTTCGACTGGGACCGGATGGTGGATACCACGGATCCTACATACTATAAGTGGACCCAGTGGATCTTTTTGCAGCTGTGGAAGAAGGGCCTGGCCTACAAGGCCACCATGCCCGTGAACTGGTGCACCTCCTGCAAGTGCGTGCTGGC
>CANRDC010000027.1 GCA_947629245.1 uncultured Oscillospiraceae bacterium
TCGGCGGTGTGGGTGCTGGGACCGGTGACGGCGCTGGCTCTGGCGCTGTTTGCGCGGTACGCCCCGGAGATGGACGCCATGACCTTCGGGGAGGAGCAGGCCCAGGCCATGGGCGTGGACCTGCGGCGGTGCAAGATACTGCTGATCGGGGCGGTGGCGGTGCTGACGGGCACGGCGGTGGCTTTCGTGGGCGTCATCGGATTCGTGGACCTGATCGCGCCCCATGTGGTCCGGCGGTTTTTCGGCGCGGCCCACCGGCGCGTGCTGCCTGCCGGCGCCCTGTTCGGCGGCAGCTTCATGGTGCTGTGCGACCTGGCGGCCAGGACCCTGACCCCGCCTCGGGAGATCCCCATCGGCGCCATCACGGCCCTTTTGGGCGCGCCCTTTTTCCTGTATGTCTACTTTTCCGGCAGAAGGAGGGACCGGGGATGCTGAGAGCGGAACATCTCACCTGCGGCTACGGCGGCGCGCCGGTGGTCCGGGACGTGTCCTTTGCCGTGAACGCCGGGGAGCGGCTTTGCATATTGGGCCCCAACGGCTGCGGCAAGACCACCCTTTTGCGGGCGCTGGCGGGGCTGCTGCCCCACGAGGGGACCGTGACGGTCTGCGGGACGGACAGCGGGAAGCTGTCCCGGCGGGAGCTTGCGCGCCGGGTGGCTCTCATGAGCCAGCTCTCGCCGGTGTACTTTTCCTACACGGTCTATGAGACGGTGGCCATGGGCCGGTATGCCCGCCGGGAGCGGAGACTGCTGGACAGGGACGGCGAGGAGGACCGGCGCGTCACGCGGGAGAGCCTGGAGCGGACCGGGTTGTGGGCGCTGCGGGACAGGCCGGTGACGGAGCTGTCCGGCGGACAGCTCCAGCGGGTGTTCCTGGCCCGGACCTTCGCCCAGGACCCGGCGGTCATATTGCTGGACGAGCCCACCAACCATCTGGACCTGAAATACCAGGTGGAGCTGACGGAGGGGCTGAGGGCCTGGACGGAGCGGGGCGGCCGGTGCGTGGTGGGGGTGTTCCACGACGTGAATCTGGCCCTGGGCTTCAGCAGCCGGGTGCTGGTCATGGCCGACGGCGCGGTCCGGGCGGACTGTCCGCCCCAGGTGCTGGACCGGGCCCTTTTGAACGAGGTATACGGCCTGGATGTGGCCGGATACATGCGGGAAAATCTGAGACGCTGGGAGGAATAAATGCCATGGAGCTATATCGGAGCCCCTATGAGGCGTACCCGTTTTTGAGCGACGAGAGCGACGATCTGCGCTGCGATTTTGAGCTGCTGACCGACGCCATGGCCAGCCGGACCGGCCTGCTGCGGGCCCAGGTGACGGACGAGGCCCTGCGGGAGGAGCTTTTGTGGGTGTGCGAGCTCATTTATAACGTCAACCCCACCCTGCGGACCTTTTTCTCCGTGACGGAGGCGGAGATCGACCGGCTGCGGGCGGCGGTGGAGCGGCTGGAGCGGGAGTGCGCCGGTCGGTGCGGGCTGTTCGTGCTGACCCAGGGGTGCGAGGCGGCCTGCGCCGCCCATATCCTCCGGGTGGACGCCAAGCGCCTGGTGCGGCTTCTCTATCGCCACGCCCGTCAGGGGCACGACGTGCCGCCGGGGCTGCTGGATACGGCCAATCTGCTGAGCGGGTACTTTTTCCAGCTGGCCATGAAGCTCAACGCCCTGGCCGGGGTGGAGGAGATCCCCTACTCCAGCCGGAATTACAAGTGAAGACCGAAAAATGCCGCCTGCGGGCGGCATTTTTCGTTACATGGCCGTGGATGTGTTGAGCGGCAAACGGGAAGGCGTCAATGCGGACGTATGCGGCGTGGTATTTTTTTTCATTCTCCACGCAACCTTTTGCCGGGCCGGATCGTGTATCATGCGAAGGGACCTTCAAGACAAGGAGCATTCTATGAGACTTTCAGCGGCAGAGGCGTATGAAAAATACGCGGACCGGGTCTTTGCGGCGGCGTTCAGCGTGTGCCGGGACCGGGCGGACGCGGACGACGTGACACAGGACACGTTCATGCGTTATCTGGACCGGGGCCAGGACTACCGGGACGAGGACCACCTGAAGGCGTGGCTGCTGCGGGTGGCCGTGAACCGGGCCAGGGACATGACCCGCGCCTTCTGGCGGCGCAACCGGGTCCCCTGGGAGGACACCATGGCGGAGCTGCCCTTTGAAGAGCCCGCCGACCGGGGGCTTTTCGCGGCGGTCATGGGCCTGCCGGAGAAATACCGGGTCGTGATACACCTCTTTTACTACGAGGACTACAGCGTGAGCCGCCTCGCGGCGCTGCTGGACCTCCGGGAGGGCACGGTCAAAAGCCGCCTGAGCCGGGGCAGAGCGCTCCTGAAAAACATTCTGATGGAGGATTGGAACGATGACGAATGAAGCGCGATACAAGAGAGCGTTCTCTACGCTCCACGCCTCCGGAAATTTCATGGAGGTCAAAACGATGAATAACACAAGGAAAAGAGTTATCCCCCGGCTGGCCGCCGTGTGCGCGGCGGCGGTGCTGGTGCTGGCCATGGCGGGCGTGGCCTACGCGGCGGACGTGGGGGGCATCCAGCACACGATCCAGGTCTGGCTGCACGGGGACCTGACCAACGCCACGCTGGACATCCAGGGCGGCGAGTACACGCTGGCCTATACCGACGGCCAGGGCCAGGCCCAGGAGCGGGGCGGTGGCGGTATCGCCATCGAGGAGGACGGCTCGGAGCGGCCCCTGACCGAGGCGGAGATCGTGGAGCAGCTGAACTCCCCGGAGGTGGAATACGGCGAGGACGGCTCCGTCACCGTCTGGTGGCGCGGCCAGAAGTTGGATATCACCGATAGGTTCGAGGGAAAGGTGTGCTATGTGAAGCTCACCGACGGGGCCGAGACCGTGTATCTGACCGTAAAGTACCAGGGCGGCTACGGCTGGAGCAACGAGGACTACCCCGACCCCAACGATTTCTACGCCGAATAAACTCACCATCACCACGCTTCGGCCGCATTCGACAGCGCGGATACTGTAAAATCACACCGTACAGCTTGTACGGTGTGATTTTTATATAGAGAAAGGGGACAAGCATGAAAGTCACTTCCAGCTATCAGGACGGGAGGCTCACCCTGTTTTTGCAGGGGGAGCTGGACCACCACGAGGCGGCGGCGGCTCTGCGGCGCATCAGCCGCACCGTGGACGATTATCTGCCCCAGGACTGCGTGGTGGATATGGGGGACCTCACGTTCATGGACTCGTCCGGCATCGCCCTCATTTTGAAGATATCCCGGCTCATGAGCCAGAGCGGAGGCCGGGCCTGGGTGGTCAACGCCAAAAACCAGCCCCTGAAGGTCATCGACGCATCGGGCATCGACAGGATGATCAAGGTCGTTTGAACGCGCCCCGTGCGGAGAGCCAAAAAGGCAGGGGTTAAAATGCCTCCCTCTGACGAGGGAGGTGGCTCGCCAGTCAGGGCGAGACGGAGGGAGAGAACGTTCTCTCCCCCCAGTCAGCGCTTTGCGCTGCCAGCCCCCTCGTCAGAGGGGGCCTTATAAGGAAGTGTTTGGAGGACGTACATATGAAGCAGGTGAACTACATAAAATTGGAATTTCCTTCCAAAAGCGTAAACGAGGGCTTTGCCCGGGCCGCGGCGGCGGCCTTCGCCGCCCAGATGGACCCCACCATGGAGCAGCTGGGCGACATCCGCACCGCCGTCAGCGAGGCGGTCACCAACGCCATCGTCCACGCCTACCCCGACGCCGTGGGACAGGTGCAGATGCGCCTTCGCATTCTGGAGGGGGACGTGCTGGAGATCATGGTCCGGGATAAGGGCCGGGGCATCCCGGACGTGAAGCAGGCCATGGAGCCAATGTACTCCACCGGCGGCGAGGAGCGAAGCGGCATGGGCTTTACCATCATGGGCAGCTTCATGGACGGTCTGCATGTCCGCTCGGCGCCGGACAAGGGCACCACCGTGACCATGAAAAAGCGCATCCGGACGAAGGAGCAGACGTGATTTGGACGAGACCATGACCCTGCTGCGGGCGGCTCAGGCCGGGGACCGGGAGGCGGCGGGCCGGATGGTGGAGGAAAACGCCGGGCTCATATGGAGCGTGGCCAGGCGGTACTTTGGCCGGGGCGTGGAGCCGGACGACCTGTATCAGCTGGGGTGCCTGGGGTTTTTGAAGGCCATCGACGGTTTTGACGAGGGCTACGGCACCCGGTTCTCCACCTACGCGGTGCCCAAGATCTCCGGCGAGATACGCCGCTTTCTTCGGGACGACGGGGCGGTGAAGGTGAGCCGGGGCATCAAGGAGCGGGCCGTGACCGTCCGCGCCGCCCGGAAGGCCCTGGAGCAGGAGCTGGGCCGGGATCCCACCCTGTCGGAGATCGCGGCGGCCACGGGCCTGTCCCCGGAGGACATCGCCCTGGCGGAGACCGCCACCGTGCCCATCGAATCCCTGCAGCAGCCCGCCGGGGAGGACGGATTTTCCCTGGAGCAGGTGCTGGGGGACTGGACCGAGGAGGAGCGCATGGTGGAGTACGTGGCCCTCCGCCAGGCCATCGAGCGGCTGCCGGAAAAGGAGCGGCAGGTGGTGTTTCTGCGGTTCTACCACGGCATGACCCAGGAGCGGGCCAGCCGGGTGCTGGGAGTGAGCCAGGTGCAGGTGTCCCGGCTGGAGCGCCGGGCCGTAAAGCTGCTCCGGGAGATGCTGGATGGATAAGTGTACCCGGGAGGGCGGATGCCCTCCCGGGTGCTTTGCGGCCTATTCCGGCCTGTCATATTCCAACAGCTCTTCGATCCCGACGTTCAGATACCAGCACAGCTTACACAAAAACAGCGCGTCCATCCGTTGGAAATCATTGCGGCAATAGCGGTTGAAGTTGGTCCTGGGAATATCCAGGTCTTTGCATATGCGGTTTTTGGAAATGCCCTTTTCCCGCAAGATGCAGTCGAGCCGCAACGTAAGTTTTCCGTAGTCCATCCCGGTGTGCCTCTTTCATAGGATGGACTGATTATATCCGACAATGTGCTATATAATAATTCACGATAAAATGACTAATTATATTGTCATCCCCCTTAAATCGTGATATACTGTTTTTGAAGGGGGCGAACGCGATGGTAGACTATCAGAGGATGTACGCGATATTGTGCGCGGCGGCGTCGGAGGCGCTGGACGCGCTGCCGGACACGGTGGAGAATGCCGAGGGACGACTCCTTTTGCAGACGGCGCTGTATCATGCGGAGGAAATCTACATCGACCAGACGGAGGACGCCGAGCCGTAAGGCTGCTGCGGGAGATGCTGGATCGAAAAGTCTATTTATTGGGGGAGACGCCTGGCGGCAGGCGTCTCCCCCGTTTTACGTGGCCGGGAGATTGCATCCGCCCGGGGCATATGGTATGATGAAGGAAAATCGGCAGGATCGCCATTTATGGAGGGTAATTATGAGATTGGATGGCTTTGGCTTGTTTGTAAAGGACATGGGCGCTATGATTGGGTTTTTCAGAGACGTGCTTGGGTTTGAGATCAAAGAGAGTGAAGACAGTTCAAATGTGTATTTAGTAAAGGACGGCACGTTATTTTTGCTTTATGGCAGAAACGATTTTGAGAGTATGACAGGAAGAAAATATGAGTATGTAAAAGGGTTAAACGGGCATTCGGAGATAGCGCTTTATGTGGATACTTTTGAAGAGGTGGACGCGGAATATAAAAAAGCGATAAGCAAAGGCGCGACATCGGTTTTAGAGCCTACAACGGAGCCTTGGGGACAGAGAACCTGTTACATCGCCGACCCCGAAGGAAATCTTATAGAGATCGGCTCATGGAATAAACCTTTTGAAGTGAAAGACAAGCAATAACGCATATTTCCCGCGCCGGGCACGGGCCCGCTTCCGTCTTGTGGGAAGCGGGGCGGTGTGATACAATGGTTCCGCGGAAAGAGAGATGGTGTTTGTGATCGGACTGGGGACAGCGCTCAACGCCGCCGGGATCGTGCTGGGCGGACTGCTGGGGATGGCGTTCGGCAGGTTTTTACCGGAGCGGATACAGCAGACTTTGAATATGGCATGCGGCGTGAGCGTGCTGTTTCTGGGCATCGCCGGGGCCATGGAGGGGATGCTGTCCATCCAAGACGGAGCCCTTTCCAGCGGCGGGACCATGATGATCGTGGGCAGTCTTGCCCTGGGCGGTCTGGCGGGGGAGCTCATCGACCTGGAGCGCCTCTTTGAGCGGTTCGGCGAGTGGCTGAAGGTCAAGACCGGCAACGCAAAGGAGCAGCGGTTCGTGGAGGGCTTCGTCACCGCCTCTTTGACCGTGTGCGTGGGGGCCATGGCGATCGTGGGCGCTATCGAGGACGGCATGTTCGGGGACTGGTCCATCCTGGCCGCCAAGGCGGTGCTGGACCTGATCATCGTGCTGGTGATGACCTGCTCGCTGGGCAGAGGGTGCCTATTCTCCGCCGTGCCCGTGGCGCTGCTGCAGGGGGCGGTGACGGCCCTGGCCCGGTTCATCCGGCCCGTCATGACCGACGGGGCGCTTGCCAATCTGTCCACGGTGGGTTCCATCCTCATTTTCTGCGTGGGACTCAATCTTGTGTGGGGGAAGAAGATACGGGTGGCGAACCTGTTACCCGCGGTGGTGTTCGCGGTGATATTCGCGTTTTTGCCCCTGTGACTATATATGATAGGATATTATGATAGAGGAAAGAGGGCATTACGAGGAAAAATATGGCATCCAGTAAAGAGTATTTAGATTTTATCCTGGGACAATTATCGGGGCTGGAGGATATCACATACCGAGCCATGATGGGCGAGTTCATTCTTTATTACCGCGGCAGGATCATCGGTGGGATATATGACGACAGACTGCTCGTAAAGCCGGTAAGATCAGCGATCGCCTATATGCCGTCCGCTGTTTATGAATTGCCGTATGAAGGCGCAAAAGAGATGCTATTGGTCGATGAAGTTGATAACAGCGAATACTTGACGGGTTTATTTGAAGCCATGTATGATGAATTATCAACGCCAAGGCCCAAAAGGAAGAAATAGAGCCGTTCGATATGGTGTCGCCTGACGGCGATGGAAAGGGAGGCGCGGCGCGATGACGATCTTTGACGTGATGGGGCCGGTGATGGTGGGGCCGTCCTCGTCCCACACCGCCGGGGCGGTGCGCATCGGGCTGGTGGCCCGGCGGCTGCTGGCGGCCCAGCCGGTGCGGGCGGATATTTTGCTGCACGGCTCCTTCGCCGCCACCGGCGCGGGCCACGGTACGGATAGGGCCATCGTGGCGGGACTGCTGGGCATGGCCCCGGACGACCCGGATATTCCCCGGAGCCTGCGGCTGGCGGAGCGGCGGGGCATGGCCGTGCGCATCCACACCGGCGAGCTGCGCCACGCCCACCCCAACACCGCCCTCGTCACCGTCACCAACGCCATGGAGCGGACCGTGACGGTGTCCGCGTCCTCTCTGGGCGGCGGACGTATCCGGATCAATTCCATCGACGGGATGGAGGCGGCCTTTTCCGGGGAGTACCCCACCCTCATCATCCGCAATCAGGACCGTCCCGGTATCCTGTCCGAGATCACAAGGGTGCTGTATGAGCATCGGGCCAACATCGCCACGGTGCAGCTGTACCGGGACAGAAAGGGTGGCCTGGCCGTCACGGTCATCGAGTGCGACAGCCCCCTGGAGCCCGCCCTGCGGCAGGAGCTGGCCGGGCTGGACGGGGTGGTGCGCTGCACCTATCTCAATATGCAGGAGGAGGCGTGAGCATGGCGTTCGGTTCTGTGGGAGCGCTGCTGCGGGCGGCGGAGGATATGCCCCTGTGGGAGGCGGTGCTGGACGACGACTGCCGGGACCGGGGCGCGGACCGGAAGGACAGTATGGAGCGCATGACGGCCCTGTGGCGGGCCATGGTCCGGTCCGTGGACGAGTACGACCCGGACAAGCGCTCCGCCAGCGGTTTGTCCGGCGGCCAGGCCGCCAAAATGGCCGGGGCGGAAAAGACCCTGTGCGGAGATTATATGCGGCGGGTGATGGCCACGGCCCTGTCCGTGGCGGAGCAGAACGCCTGCATGGGCCGGATCGTGGCCGCGCCCACCGCCGGGGCCAGCGGCGTGATGCCAGCGGTGCTGCTGCCGCTGCGGGCACGGGAGGGCCTGAGCGAAGAGCGGATGGTCCAATGCCTTTACGTGGCGGCGGGCTTCGGGCAGGTCATCGCGACCCGGGCCTCCGTCTCCGGGGCGGAGCATGGCTGCCAGGCGGAGATCGGTTCCGCCTCCGGCATGGCCGCCGCCGCGCTGGTCCACGCCATGGGCGGCACGCCGGGCCAGATGGCCGACGCCTGCGCCATGGCCCTGCAAAACGTGATGGGGCTGGTGTGCGACCCGGTGGCGGGGCTGGTGGAGGAGCCCTGCGTCAAGCGAAACGTGCTGGGGGCCGTCAACGCCATGGCCAGCGCGGATATGGCTCTGGCGGGCATCGCCTCGGCCATCCCCTGCGACGAGGTCATCGACGCCATGGCCGCCGTGGGACGGGCGCTGCCCGCCGCCCTGCGGGAGACCGGGGAAGGGGGCCTGGCCGCCACCCGGACCGGCCGGAAGATCGCCCAGAGGACCGGAAGCAAACCGGAAAACGGATGACGCGCGCCAGCCCGGCGGGCGGAAACTGTGAGCGGGAGCGTCAAAAAACTAACATTTTTTTGTGCGAACTGTAAAAATCCGAAAAAAACCGCCGTTTACCAGGTGATTGCACTTGATAAATCCGGGGTTTGCCACTATAATAACGATGGTGCGTTGGAGCGCACCGCCGTATCGTTATGTTCAAAAATCATCCGTTTTGAGGAGGATCGTCATGGCATTTGTGGAACTGGAGGTCAAGGGCCAGATCGGCGTTTTGACCATCAACCGCCCCGAGGCGCTCAACGCCCTAAACGACCAGGTCATCGGTCAGCTGGACAAGGTCCTGGACAGCGTGGATGTGGGCGCGGTGCGCTGCCTTATCGTCACCGGCGCGGGCCAGAAGGCCTTCGTGGCCGGCGCGGACATCGCCCAGATGAGCGGGCTGTCGAAAGCGGAAGGCGAGGCCTTCGGCAAGCTGGGCAACGACGTTTTCCGGAAGCTGGAGACTCTGCCCATCCCCACCATCGCCGCGGTGAACGGCTTCGCCCTGGGCGGCGGCTGCGAGCTTTCCATGAGCTGCGACATCCGTCTGGCCTCCGACACGGCCGTGTTCGGCCAGCCCGAGGTGGGCCTGGGCATCACCCCCGGCTTCGGCGGCACCCAGCGTCTGGCCCGTCTGGTGGGACCCGGCAAGGCCAAGGAGCTCATCTATACCGCCCGCAACATCAAGGCCCCCGAGGCTCTGGCCATCGGCCTGGTCCAGGCCGTCTATCCCGCCGACGAGCTCATGGCCGAGGCCGAGAAGATGGCCTCGCGCATCGCCGGTAACGCCCCCATCGCCGTCCGGGCCTGCAAGAAGGCTGTCAACGACGGTCTGCAGGTGGATATCGACAGCGCCCTGGCAGTGGAGGAGAAGCTTTTCGGCTCCTGCTTCGAGACCAAGGACCAGGTCAACGCCATGGCCGCTTTCGTGGAAAAGCGGAAGCACGATCCGTTTGAAAACTGCTGAGAGGCGGTTCAAAAAATAGTCAAAAATATATTAGCTTTATAGGAGGAAACACAATGAAAGTCGCAGTATTTGGCGCCGGTACCATGGGCAGCGGCATCGCCCAGGTGTTCGCCGCGAAGGGCCACACCGTCATGATGTTCGCCAGCTCCGTGGCGTCCGCCCAGAAGCACAAGGACAAGCTGGCCGCTTCCCTGGCCAAGCGCGTGGCCAAGGGCAAGATGACCCAGGAGGCCGTGGACGCGCTGCTGGCCAACATCGTCACCGAGGAGCGCCCCGCCGCTGCCGACGCCGATCTGGTCATCGAGTGCGTCAAGGAGGATATGGCCACCAAGAAGACCCTGCTCCAGGAGCTGGATACCCTGTGCAAGCCCGAGACCGTCTTTGCGTCCAACACCTCTTCTCTGTCCGTCACCGAGATGGGCAACGGCCTGGCCCACCCCGTCATCGGCATGCACTTTTTCAACCCCGTCCCCAGCATGAAGCTGGTGGAGGTCATCCGGGGCGCCAACACCACCCAGGAGACCTTTGAGTTCATCTACAAGCTGGCCCAGGATATCGGCAAGGACCCCGTGGAGGTCGCCGAGGCCCCCGGCTTCGTCGTCAACAAGATCCTCATCCCCATGATCAACGAGGCCATCGGCCTGGTGGAGACCGGCGTCGCCTCCGTCGAGGACATCGACAAGGCCATGCAGCTGGGCGCCAACCACCCCATGGGCCCCCTGACCCTGGGCGACTTCATCGGCCTGGACGTGTGCCTGGCCATCATGGAGACCCTGTTCAACGAGACCGGCGACCCGAAGTATCGTCCCGCCCTGCTTCTGAAGAAGATGGTCCGCGGCGGCCTGCTGGGCCGTAAGACCGGCAAGGGCTTCTACGATTACAGCAAGTAACACCTGGAAGGAGAAAATAGTATGGACTTTCATCTGAGCAGAGAGCAGCTGATGCTCCGGAAGATGTACCGGGAGTTCGCCGAGAACGAGGTCAAGCCCCTGGCCGAGGAGATCGACGAGACCGAGCGCTTCCCCGCGGAGACCGTGGAGAAGATGGGCAAGCTGGGCATGATGGGCATCTACTTCCCCAAGGAGTACGGCGGCGCCGGCGGCGACGTCCTCAGCTACGCCATGTGCGTGGAGGAGCTGGCCAAGGTCTGCGGCACCACCGCCGTCATCGTGTCCGCCCACACCTCCCTGTGCTGCGCCCCCATCTTTGAGTTCGGCACCGAGGAGCAGAAGAAAAAGTACCTGCCCGACCTGTGCTCCGGCAAGAAGATCGGCGCCTTCGGCCTGACCGAGCCCGGCGCCGGCACCGACGCCCAGGGCCAGCAGACCACCGCCGTCCTGGAGGGCGACCACTACGTCCTCAACGGCTCCAAGTGCTTCATCACCAACGGCAACGTGGCCGACACCTTCGTCATCATCGCCGTCACCGGCAAGACCACCGACAAGCGCGGCCGTCCCATGAAGGAGATCAGCGCTTTCATCGTGGAGAAGGACTTCCCCGGCTTCAGCCAGGGCAAGCATGAGAAGAAGATGGGCATCCGCGGCAGCTCCACCTGCGACCTGATCTTCGAGGACTGCATCGTGCCCAAGGAGAACCTGCTGGGCAAGATCGGCCAGGGCTTCAAGATCGCCATGATGACCCTGGACGGCGGCCGTATCGGCATCGCCGCGCAGGCCCTGGGCCTGGGCGAGGGCGCTGTGAACGAGGCCATCAAGTACACCAAGGAGCGCGTCCAGTTCGGCCGCCGCATCAGCCAGTTCCAGAACACCCAGTTCCAGCTGGCCGACATGCACACCCGCATGCAGGCCGCCCAGTTCCTGGTATACTCCGCCGCCTGCAAGAAGCAGCTGCATGAGGACTATTCCATGGACGCGGCCATGGCCAAGCTGTTCGCGGCCGAGGCTGCCAGCGACGTGACCCGCCGGGCCGTGCAGCTGTTCGGCGGCTACGGCTACACCCGTGAGTACCCGGTGGAGCGCATGATGCGCGACGCCAAGATCACCGAGATCTACGAGGGCACTTCCGAGGTGCAGCGCATGGTCATCTCCAGCCATCTGGGCGTCAACTAAGTCAGGAGGTAAAGGTTAGAAATGAAAGTTATCGTTTGCGTGAAGCAGGTCCCCGACACCTCCGGCAAGGTGGCGGTGAATCCGGACGGCACCCTGAACCGTGCCAGCATGGAGACCATCACGAACCCCGACGACATGAACGCCGTCGAGGCCGCTCTGAAGCTGAAGGACGAGACCGGCTGCAAGGTCATCGTCGTGACCATGGGTCCTCCCCCTGCGGAAGGCATGCTGCGCGAGCTGCTGGCCATGGGCGCGGATGAGGGCTACCTCATCTCCGGCCGTGAGTTCGGCGGTTCCGATACATATGCCACCAGCCAGATCGTCGCCGCCGGTGTCAACAAGATCGGCGTGGAGAAGGGCGACATCGTGCTGTGCGGCCGCCAGGCCATCGACGGCGACACCGCTCAGGTGGGCCCCCAGATCGCCGAGAAGCTGCATCTGCCCCAGGTGACCTATGCCGCCGACATCCACAAGGATGGGGACGACATCACCGTCAAGCGCATGCTGGAGGACGGCTACATGACCATCAAGGTCCAGACCCCCTGCCTGCTCACCTGCATCAAGGAGCTCAACGAGCCCCGGTATATGAGCGTTGGCGGCATCTTCGAGGCCTACAGCAAGCCCGTCACCGTGCTGGACTATGAGGCGCTGAAGGACGATCCTCTGATCGACGCCACCACCATCGGCCTGAAGGGCTCTCCCACCAACATCCTGGTCAGCTTCACGCCTCCCCAGAAGGGCGCTGGCATGATGCTGGAGGGCAACGACATGGCGACCTGCGAGAAGCTGGCGGGCATCCTGGCTGGCAAGCACATCATCTGAGAGAGGAGTAAGAGAAAATGGCTTTTAATAACACGGATCTGGCTGCTTTCAAGGATGTATGGGTATTCTGCGAGCAGCGTGAGGGCAAGCTGATGCCCACCGACTTCGAGCTGATCAGCGAGGGCCGCCGCCTGGCGGACGAGCTGGGCGTGGACCTGTGCGGCCTGCTGCTGGGCGATAATGTGGAAGGCCTGGCCAAGGAGCTGGGCGGCTACGGTGCGGACAAGGTCTATGTCTGCGAGCACCCCCTGCTGAAGGTCTATACCACCGACGCTTACGCCAAGGTCATCTGCGACGTGATCGAGCAGCTCAAGCCCGAGGCGTTCCTCATCGGCGCGACCAATATCGGCCGCGACCTGGGCCCCCGGTGCGCCGCCCGGCTGCACACCGGCCTTTGCGCCGACTGCACCCACCTGGACGTGGACATGGGCATCTACAAGGACTTCCTGCACGAGGCTTCCACCCTGGAGGACGCCCGCATCGACGGGCTGAACACCGCCATGGTGCTGGGCGAGAAGCATGACGTGTCCCGGGACCTGAAGATGACCCGTCCCGCCTTCGGCGGCCACCTGATGGCCTCCATCATCTGCCCCCGGTTCCGTCCCACCATGGCCACGGTCCGGCCCGGCGTCATGAAGAAGCGCCCCTTCGATCAGGCCAAGGCCGACGCCTGCCAGATCGTCAAGCCCTCCTTCGAGCTGAGCGAGGCCGATATGCAGACCCAGGTCACCGAGGTCGTCAAGGCCGCGAAGAAGCTGGTGGACCTGATCGGCGCGGACTTCATCGTGTCCGTGGGCCGCGGCATCAGCAAGGACGTGGAAGGCGGCATCAAACTGGCCGAGGAGCTGGCGGCCGAGCTGGGCGGCGTCGTGGGCGGCTCCCGCGCCGTCATCGACAGCGGGTGGCTGTCCGCCGACCACCAGGTGGGCCAGACCGGCAAGACCGTGCATCCGAAGGTATACATCGCCCTGGGCATCTCCGGCGCCATCCAGCACAAGGCCGGTATGCAGGACTCCGAGTGCATCATCGCCGTGAACAAGAACGAGTCCGCCCCCATTTTCGAGATCGCGGACTACGGCATCTGCGGCGACCTGTTCAAGGTCACCCCCATGCTGACCGAGGCCATTCGCGCCGCCAAGGCCGCGAAGTAAGCTTCACGCCAAAACATACCAAACGGGCCTGCCGCAAATAGCGGCAGGTCCGTTGTTCAGTTGCGAAAATCAAAGAGCTTTGCGGGCGGCACGTCCAGCGCGTCGCATATGTCGAACACTACGTCCAGCGACACGGCACAGTCGGCGGTCTCTACCCGGCTCATATGTGTGCGGCTGATATTCACCGCCTCCGCCAGCTGGTTCTGACTCATGCCCCGCTGCTTGCGGTAATAGGCGATGTTCAGTCCCAGACATTTGTAGTTTTCCAGCTGCTCTTTTCGCATACCATCACCCGCTATAATGCCTATATGATGGCGAAACGCCGCGAGGCTGTTTTGCCATATACTCATCGCAATGAGCATCGCGCAAATGATCGAAGGTCCAATTGTTTTCGCTATGCGATGATCATTATTAGTTTACCGTTGGCCGGAACGATATGCGACAACGTAACAAATAATTTTTGTAACTTTACAAGTTAAATAAGTTGCGCTATACTCCTCATGAGAGGAGTGAGCGCCATGGAAGACGAAAACGATAAATTGCGCGCAAAAAATCATAGACCTGCTGGAAACGTAAGGTTTGCGGCAGGCCTTTTTTCGACCCTCTCCCCGTCCGGGGGGAGGGTTTTTGTGCGAAACAGGGGAAAACGGTTGGACGAAGGCGAGCCGGCCGTCTGGTAAAATATAAAATGAAACAAAATCGTACAAAACAGGAGGCGACGCCATGTCCTTCGACCAGGCGATCAGGAGCGCGTTTAAAAATTACGCCAATTTCAACGGCCGCGCCCGCAGGAGCGAATACTGGTATATCGCGCTGTTCAACTCGCTCATGGGCGTTCTGCTCCCAACGCCTCTGGCGCCGGTGGGGGCTGTGCTCTCCCTGGTGATGCTGGTGCCCACGCTGGCGGCGGCATGCCGGAGGCTGCACGATACCGGTCGCAGCGGCCTGTATCTGCTGATAGGGGCGGCGCCGCTGGTGGGGTGGATCATCCTGCTCATATGGCTGTGCGAGCCGAGCCAGCCAGGGTGGAATCAGTACGGGGCCGGGCCCGGAGACGACCGGGACTTCCGGCCCGCTCCGGCGCAGGGCGACTGGACCGTGCGGTGCGTGGCGGGCCCGCTCCGGGGCCAGGCGTACCCCCTCCGGGGCCGCGTGATGATCGGCCGGGGCGCGGACTGCTTCATCCGGCTGCCGGAGGGCACGCCCGGCGCCAGCAGCATACACTGCGCCCTGCGGCCTCGTTCCGACGGGGCGGAGCTGACGGACCTGGGCTCCACATACGGCACGTTCCTGTCGAACGGAAGGCAGCTGCCGCCCAACTTCCCCGAGACCCTCTACGCCGGGGACAGCTTTTCCCTGGGCTCCCGGAGCGTGATGTTCCAGCTCATGCCGCCCGCTTCCCATTTCTGAGCGCAAAAATGAAAAAATCATAAATGGAGGAAAAAACAATGCCCGATCTGTCTGAAAAATCCGAAAACATCGTGTACTGCCCCACCTGCGGGGAATGCTACGACGCCGCCAAGAACCCCGTCTGCCCCCGGTGCAAAAAGGGAAAGCGGGGCGGCTTCACGCCCACCGGCAAGCCCGGCGGGTCTTTCAAGCCGACGGAGCCCCCCGTCGGTAATGGGAACAGGAGCTTCGGCCCCACCCAGCCGCCCTCGGACGAGTATGGCGGCGGCATGTCCGACCGTATGAACGGCGGCACCTTCAGCATAAACAACGGCGCCCCCGACGACGCGGTGGTGGGCTGGCTGGTGGCGGTGAGCGGGCCCTGCAAGGGTATGGATTACCGCATCCACGCCAACTACAACCACATCGGCCGGGAGGAGGGCGACATCCGCATCACGGGCGACATGAACATATCCGCCCGGCAGGACTCCGACCTGGTGTTCGTGGCCAACGACAACAAGTTCTATATCGGCCATGTCCAGGGCAAGAATGTGCTGAAGGTCAACGGCATACCGGCTATCGGCGGCGGCGTGGAGCTGCACAACTACGACCGCATCTCCATCGGGGCCACGGAACTGGTGTTCGTGGGCCTGTGCGGCGAGCAGTTCTCCTGGGAGCGGCAGAATGGCTGACCGCGTCCTGTTTGGCGCGGCGGCGACGTCCTCTCCCGAGATAGAGCGGCCGACCGCGCCCGAAGCGTCCGGGATACCGCTGCCAGAGGAGGGGCTGCCGTTCCGGCAGCCGGAAGAGAGCGGCGGCGCCCTCCCGGAAAATGTGATACCCCTCCCGACGGCGGATGAGCAGACGGCCCCGGCGGAGACGGAACAGACCGTGACCGTCACCGCCGCGCCGCCGGACACGGCGGGAGAGGCGGGGCCCTCCGGACTGTCATGGCCGGGCTCGCCCTGGCTGTCCATAGTCCTGGGCGTGTGCGTCCTGGGGTCGCTGGCCTGCAACATCGCGCTCCTCCGCCGTCGGAAAAGGCGTCTCTCGCCGGGCGTCCGCATCGGCCGCGTCCACGCTCAGGGCGCGCGGCAGTATCAGCAGGACTGTCTGGCTGTGTCCGACCCCGACAAGGCCGGGAGCCGGGGCCTGCTGGCCGTGGTGGCCGACGGCATGGGCGGCCTGAGCGACGGCGACAAGCTGAGCGCGGCGGCTGTGGAGGCCGCGCTGAGCGCGTTCACCAGTTCCGCGGGCACGGAGCCGCCGGAGCAGCTTCTCCTGACCCTGGCCCAGAGGGCCGTGCGGGCGGTGAACGAGCTGCTGGGTCCAAACGATCTCCGCAAGGGCGGCACCACGCTGCTGCTGGGGCTGGTCCGAAACGGCAGGTTTTACTATTTCTCCGTGGGGGACAGCCATATCTATCTGCTCCGGCAGGGCGGCCTGGTGCTGCTGAACCGGGAGCACGTATTCACCGGCGAGCTGGCCCTTCGGTGCGTGAACGGGGAGACGTCCGCCCCGGAGGTCTACAACAACAGCCAGGGGGGCGGCCTGGTCAGCTATCTGGGCATGGGCGCGCTGAAATACGCGGACTTTCCGGCGGAGCCGGTGCAGATCGTGCCCGGAGACAAATTCATCCTGATGAGCGACGGGGTGTACAACGCCCTGGAGCCCGGCGAGCTGCGGGACCTGCTGGACGGCGCGCCCGAGAAGGCCGCCTCCCGTCTGGGGCAGGCCATCGCCGCCAAGGGCTACGCCAATCAGGACAACTATACGGCCGTCATTTTGGAATGCGGCCCGGAGGCATAACGAGAGGAGGCGTCTGATTTGATCGAGACGGCAAGCTATACGGACCAGGGGGGACGGTCCCGGAACGAGGACACCGCCGCGGTGCGGGTGCTGGACGGGGACAGGGCCTGCGCGGTGGTGGCGGACGGCCTGGGCGGTCACGGCGGCGGCGACGCCGCGTCCCAGGAGGCGGTGCGCGTCGTTATGGACGGCTGGACCGGCTCCGCCGACGCCGCGTCCCTGACGGCGCTGGCGCAAAAGGCCCATGAGCGGATACAGGCCATGCAGACCCCCGTCTGCCGGATGAAGTCCACCCTGGCGGCGCTGGCCCTGGAGCGGGACCGGATGGTCTGGGCCTACGCGGGGGATACCAGGATCTACCATTTCGTGAACGGGGCCCTCGTCTGGCAGACCCAGGACCACAGCGCCTCCCGCATCGCGGTGGCGCTGGGGCAGATCACCCCGGACCAGATACGCTTTCACGAGGACCGGGGCCGGATCTACCGGGCGCTCGGCATCGAGGGCGAACTCACGGTGGACGCGGGGGAGCGGAAGCTGGAGCGGGGAAAGCACGCGTTTTTGCTGTGCTCCGACGGCTTTTGGGAGTACGTGTACGAGGCGGAGATGGAGCGGACCCTGGCGGCGGCGTCCGGCCCGGAGCGGTGGCTGAGCGCCATGCGGGCCTTTCTGGCCGGACGGGTCCCGGACGACAACGACAACAATACCGCGGCGGCCCTGTGGCTGACCGTATGACTGCAAGGAGGAGAGGACTATGAAAGGAAAACGATTTATCGCCGTTTTGCTCAGCTTGACGCTGCTCGCGGCGATCTGTCCCGGCGCGCTGGCCGCCAATGACTACGCCGCCGCCCGCAACGGCGTGGCGGTGGTGGCCATGGTCGCCGAGATCGATGACCAGATGGTGATCTACAGCTACGGCTCCGGCTTTTTCGTGGACAGCGACGACGACGAGGTGGAATACCTGATCACCAACTACCATGTGGTGAGCGACCATCTGGACTACGGCGCCGGAGAGGAGTACAGCCTGGAGGACGACGATGGGACGCCTTTCACGTTCCGCAGCCACCTGATGGTGTTTTTTGACGACTCCGAATATACGGACGCCAAGGTGGTGGACAGCGACAGCGTCAGCGACGTGGCGCTCGTGAAGCTCTCCAAGCCTACGGACAAGCGCGAGCCGCTGTCCCTGTGTCTGCCGACCGAGGACATGTTGGGCCAGTCGGCTTATGCCATCGGCTTCCCCGACGCGGCGGAAAGCGTGGGCACATCCTCCCAGTGGGGCGTGAACGACGCCACCATCACCACCGGCAGCATCAGCCGTTTGGTGAAGCAGACCGGCACCCTGACCTCCTACGTCCAGACCGACGCCGTCATCTCCCCGGGCAACTCCGGCGGACCGCTGGTGAACGCGGACGGCGCGGTGATGGGCGTGAACGTGATGGGCGTTACCACGGAATACGAAAACAGCAGCCGGGAGATGTATTACGCCGTCAGCACGGAAGAGGTCGTCTCCATACTCAACAGAAACAGCGTTCCCTATAAGACCTATCCGGAGAAAAAGACCCTGCCCAAACAGACGTGGATCACCATCGGCGCGGCCGCGGCGGTGCTGGTCGCGATCGTGGTGGCGCTGCTGCTTGGCCGCCGGGGCAAGGGCGGGAAAAAGTCCGCCCCGGCCGGTCTGTTCCTGGCGGGGACCGCCGGGGCGCTGGCAGGCAGCCGGTATCCCCTGGGCGGAGAGCGGCTGGTGATGGGATGCGACCCGGCCCGGTGCCGCGTCGTCTTCCCGGAGCAGCTCCCCGGCGTCAGTCACGTACATTGCTGCGTGTGGGCGGAGAGCGGCCGCGCCTACCTCCGGGACCTGGGGTCCACCTACGGCACCTATGTCAACGGCGCCCGGCTCGCGCCGGGCCAGGATCAGGAGCTGACGCCGGGAACGACGTTCTGCCTGGGCTCCCCCAAAGAGTGCTTCACGGTGACGCGCGAGGGAGGCGTCTGATATGGCGGCGTCTTTTTGCCCGCACTGCATGAGCATCCTGCGGGGCGAGGCGGAGCAGTGCCCCCAATGCGGCGGCGACGCGAGGGCCCGCAACGCCGACGGGTATCTGCCGGTGGGGACCGTGCTCGCCGATCCGGCGACGGGACAGCTGTATCAGCTGGGGGCGGCCAAGGGCGCGGGCGGCTTCGGCATCACCTACATAGGCCGCGAGAACGGCACGGACCGGCTGGTGGCGGTGAAGGAATACTATCCCATCCGCTGCCAGCCCAGCAGGACGCCGGACGGCTTCCTGCGCCCGCCCACACGGGATCAGAGCGCTTACGAGCACGGCATAAAGAGCTTCCTGCAGGAGGCGGAAACGCTGAAAAAGGTCTCCCGCATCCCCTCGGTGGTGAAGGTGCGGTGCGCTTTCCGGGCCAACGGCACCGCCTACATGGTCATGGATTACCTGAAGGGCACGACGCTCCAGCGGGCGGTGGAAAAGCACGGACCCATGGGGTTCGACGAGCTGATGGAGAAGCTGCTGCCCATGGTCGAGGACCTGGCCATGGTCCACGACGCGGGGGTGCTGCACCGGGACATCGCCCCGGACAACATCATGTTGACGCCGGAGGGCAGGTGCGTGCTGATGGACTTCGGCTGCGCCCGGTTCATGGAGGACGGCAGGTCCATGACGGTGGTGCTCAAGGCGGGCTTCGCGCCTCTGGAGCAGTACACCAGCCACGGCCAGAAGGCATACACGGACGTGTACGCCCTGTGCGCCACGATCTACTACTGCGTCACCGGCCAGGTCCCGCCGGATTCACCCAGCCGACTCACCGCCGCGAGCGACGGTCAGCCGGACCCCCTGAAGCCGCCCTCCGCCCTGGGCGCCAGGATATCCCCGAAGGATGAGCAGGTGCTGCTCTGGGGCATGGGATTGCAGCCCAACGTCAGGCCCCAGACCGTGCGGAAGTTCCTGGCGCGCCTGAAAGGGAACGCTCCCATACCCGATCCGCCCGGCTGGACTGAAAAGGTGCTGGAGTTTTTGAAGAAAAACAAGCTCCTCCTCGCCATCGCGGCGGCGGTGCTGCTCGCGCTGCTGCTATTCAGGTGACTGCAGAGGAAACAGAAAAGGAGGCTGCCTGCCATGGATAAGCGTTACTGTCCCTATTGCATGGCATATCTGGGAGAGGAAGAGGTCTGCCCCGCCTGTGGGCGGCGGTCGTCGGAGTATGAGTCGGCGCCGTACCATCTGCCGGTGGGGACGGTGCTCCGGGGCAAATACCTGGTGGGCGGCGTCCTGGGCGAAGGCGGCTTTGGCATCACCTACGTGGGCTGGGACCCGGTGCTGGACATGAAGGTGGCCGTCAAGGAGTACTATCCCCGCGACAGCGCCTCCCGCAGCGCCTCTTCCTCGGCCCAGGTGTATGTGCTCAAGGGCGAAGCGGGCGACGGCTACCGCCGGGGCAAGGAGAAGTTCCTCCAGGAGGCCCGGCTGCTGGCCCGGCTGGAAAAGCAACCGGCCATCGTGGGCGTCAGGGACTTTTTCGAGGAGAACAACACCGCTTACATCGTCATGGAATTCGTGGAGGGCGTCACCCTCAAGCAGCTGGTGGAAAAGCGCGGCGGCAAGGTGTCGCCGGAGGAGCTGTTCCCGCTGCTGAAGCCGCTGTTCAACGCCCTGGGCGTGGTGCACGCTGCGGGCCTCATCCATCGGGACATCTCCCCGGACAACATCATGCTGGAGGGAGATCAGGTGCGTCTGCTGGATTTCGGATGCGCCCGGGAGACCATGGGCGGCGGGACCCGGAACATCACCCTCAAGCAGGGTTATACCCCGCCGGAGCAGTACCAGCAGAAGGGCCAGGGCCCCTGGACGGACGTATACGCCCTGTGCGCCACGATCTATTACTGCCTCACCGGCAAGACGCCTCCCCCCTCTCTGGACCGGATAACGAAGGACCGGCTCCGGCCGCCAGGCAAGCTGGGGGTGCGTCTGTCCGAGACGAGGGAGCGGGCGCTCATGAAGGGCCTGAGCTGCTCGCCCAGCCAACGCTATCGGAGCATGGGCGAGCTGTACAAGGACCTGTACGCCGACGCCAAGACCGCCAGGAAAGGCGGGCGGGGCCTGATTCTGGCCGGGGCGGCGCTGGGCGCGGCGGCGGCTTTGATCGCGGGGCTGTTTCTGACGGGGGTGCTGCCCCCGGAGCCGAAGATCACGCCTACGCCGGAGCCCACGGCCACGGCGGAGCCTTCCCCCACGCCGGAGCCCACCCCCACGCCGGAGCCCACGGCCACGCCGGAACCCACGGCCACGCCGGAGCCTACAGCCACGCCCAAGCCCACCGCTACGCCCGTGCCGCTGCGCGGGTCCGGCGCGGCGCTGGACACGGCCATCTTTGCCGAGGGCCGGAGCCTGACCGAGGGGATCCATAGCCGGGAGGAGCTGGACGCCATGCTGGCGGACCCCTACGTGACGGCGGTGGTCCTGGAGCGGGGCGCGGTGCTGGACTTGAACGAGGTCCCGGCCAGCGAATACACGCTGACGAAGCCCCTGTGGGTGAAGCCGGGCGCCACGCTTCGGGCCAACTGGCTGACCATCCCCGGCGGCGTGGCCGTGCAGATGGACGGCACGCTGGACAGCCGGGGCCTCATCACCCTGAAGGGCAGCGCCACCCGGCTGTACATCGGCGGGACGGTGACGGACGAGACTCTGGAATACGCCGCCATCGTCATGGATCTGGGCAGCAACCTGGGCCTCGCCGACAAGGACCTGGCCAGGAGCCTGGAGGACGTCATGTTTGTCGCGCCCCAGAAAACGGAGGATCTGCACTCGGTGAAAACGGTCGAGGCGCTGCAAAGAGCGCTGGACAGCGGCACGGACGTGTGCATCGACGCGGACATGACGCTCACGGATTCGATCTCCGTCCCGCCCCGGAGGACCATCTGGATCAGTGAGGGCGTGACCGTGACCGCCGAAGGATACAACGAATTTTACCTGGACAGCACAGACGGACCGGCGACCCTCGTCAACGAGGGGACGTATCTGGCCGGGCTCAACACCGGCGGCGGACCCCACGGCGCGCGGGTCTTCAATTACGGCACGATGCAAATGGTCAACGAGAACAGCAGTTCGCTCTATTTTGAGTCCGGCGTGCTGATCAACTACGGCGCGTACGCTGGCGGCAATGTCTCCCGGATATGGCCGGAGGGCCGCATGATCAACGCGGGCACCGCCGATCTCCACGATTTTGTGGTTTTGGGCTCGTTCTCCAACCTGGGGATCACGACCGTTCAGGACTATGGGCTGGACGTGGAGAGCGCTGGCGTGTTTTACAACGCCGGGACGATGAAGACCGTGGACAACGGCGGATGGGACTGGGGCATGGTCGTCAACGACGGCGTGCTTGAGGCGGGCGCGTCCGAAGAGAACCATAATATCTATAACCGGGGAAAGGTCGTTCTGAGCGGCGGATTCGGCGGTCTGATCTATGGACCCGGCAGCGTAGAGTTCCCGGAGGGGCAGCAGATCGCGTGCGAGATCATCCGCACCGTCTCGACGACAACACCGGCGGACGCCGTCGTCGTCCGGGACGAGGCGGCGCTGCGCCAGGCCGCCGCCCAGGGACAGCCGGTCTGTCTGGAGGGCAGCGTCACGCTGGGAGAGCCCCTGGAGATATCGTCGCCGCTGTACGTGACCGGCATCCTGCGGGGCCAGTCCCTGACCGTGAACAGCTCGCCGCTGGTGCTCCTTTCCGGCGGCTCGGTGACGCTGGAGACCCTGCGTCTGGTCCCCATAGAGGGGCAGGAAGGCCACTCTGAGCTGGACCTGACGGAGAGCAGTTCCCTGAAGGTGACCGGGACGCTGGAGATGCGCGGAGCCGTCTTTTGCGCCGACGGGGGCGCTTTGGACCTGACCGGAGCGGCGGTGACCGTGGATAATACCGCCTTTATGCCCCTGCGGCTGGACGCGTTCCAATTGGATCAAGCGGACGTAGCCGTCTCCGAATGCCATGTCCAGACGCCGCCCAGAGGCGCCGGTCTTACCGCCGAGGGCCTTCGCCTTCATGTGAATGACGGCGGAAGCGTGCTGATAAAGGCAGGCTGTGAGCTGACCGGCGCGGACATCACCGTGACGGAGACAGGAGAGGATACATACAGCGATCTGCAGCTCCGGGGCGATGTGGTCCTGCGGGACTGCGCCGTCACCGTGGATGCGCGCAACGGCGGTCTCCATACCTTCTGCGATCTGGTCCTGGAGGGCTCCACACAGCTCGTCAACCGGGGCAATACGTATTTTGGCGGCTGGGGCGAGCATGCCGTCCGCTCCGACGCCACGGTCCGCATCACCAATTACGGCCGGATGGAAATCGGCATGAACAACATCATTTTGCGCCAGCCCGTCGACAACCAGGGCGAGCTGGTGCTATGGCAGGACCCGAACAGCCCCAGGCCGTTCAGTATGTACATGGGAAATCCCGCCATCATCGGAGAGGAATAATATAAAGGAGAGCGCGTTATGGAGACACGGTACTGCCCATACTGCATGACCCGGCTGCGGGAGGAGGACGAATGCCCCGCCTGCGGACGCCGGGCGTCGGAATACGACCCTGGCCCCGCCTGTCTGCGGCCGGGGACGGTCCTGATGGAAAAATACCTGGTGGGCGGCGCGCTGAGCCAGGACACCAGCAGCATCACCTATATAGGCCGGGATATCCAGCTGAACAAGAAGGTATCCATCAAGGAGTTCTTTCCCCTGGAGCAGGCGACGCGGGACGCCGCCCAGTCGCCGATGGTGTACGCCGCCACGGCCATGAGCAGCGCCGCCGGAGCCTTCGAGCGGGGCCGCCGGAACTTCCTGCGGGAAGCGCAGATCCTGGCCAAGATGGAAAAGCAACCGGCCATCCTGGACGTGCAGGAGCTCTTCGAGGAGAACAACACGGTCTATCTGGTGACGGAGCTGGTGACGGGCGTCACCCTGCGGCATCGGGTGGAGGCCGACGGCCCCATCGCGCCGGGGGAGCTGTTCCCCGTGCTGGAGAGCGTGTTCCGGGCCCTGGCCGCGCTGCATGAAAAGGGCCTTTATCACCGGGACATCACCCCGGATAACATCGTGCTGGAGCGGGGGAACGCCCGAATCATCAACTTCGCTGGCGCCAGGGAGACCGGGGGCAAGGAGACCCACACCCTGTCCACGACGGTCCACGAGGGCTTTTCGCCCCTGGAACAGTACGGCGGCGGGGAGCAGGGCCCCTGGACGGACGTGTACGCTCTGAGCGCCACCATCTATTACTGCCTGACCGGGAGGACGCCCCCCGCGGCCCCCGCCCGGCAGGAGAACGACACGCTGCTGCCCATGAGCGAGCTGGGCGTGCCGGTGGACCTGATCCAGGAGCGGGCCGTGACACGCGGCATGAGCATCCGGCGGGAGGACCGGTTCCAGAGCGTGGGCCAGCTCTACGATGGGATCTATAAGGGGGTCCTTCACGAGCCGGTGGCGGACGGGGTCGTCCCGCCGAAGGAGCCGGGGAAGAAACGCCGGTGGGCGCCGGTCGCCATGATCGGCGTGGCGGCCGCGGCCGCCATAGCGGCGTGGCTGTACTTCGGCGGGGCGATCGGCGGTCCGGCCCCGTCGCCCTCGCCCGCGCCCACGGCGGAGCCCACGCCCGCGCCTACGCTGGAGCCCTCGCCGGGACCCACAGCGGAGCCCACGCCGGAGCCTACGGCGGAGCCCACCCCAAAGCCCACGCCGAGGCCCACCGCCACCCCGAAGCCCACACCGGCGCCGGGGTCCGGCAGCGCGCCGGATCTGAGGGCCTTTGCCGGGGCGCTGACGCTCTCGGCGGGGGAATATGACGAGCAGAGCATGCGGACGCTGATGGACGACGGCGAGGTGTCGGCCATCGTGCTGCGGGAGGGAGCCGTCGCGTCTATGGCGGGCTGTGAATTTGAAGTGACGAAGCCCCTGTGGGTGGAGTCCGGCGCGCTGCTGCGGGCAAGCGATCTGCACATCGGCAAAGAGGGGCTTCTGGTGATGGACGGCGAGCTGGACTGCCAGGGCGTGATCGAGCTGTCCGGCGTCGGCGTCAGAATGGCGGTCAACCGTCCGCTCCCGGACCGGACCGCGACGGGGATGGTGGTGCTCATGGACTATGGCACGAACCTGGCCATAGACGAGAGCCTCATAGACGAAGCCACGCAAAAAAGCCTTTTCATCAAGCCCAGGATGGGGGAGGATATCCCGACAGCGGCGGACGCGGCGTCTCTGCGGGAGGCGGTCAAAAATGGCGGGAGCGTGCTGTTGACTGAAGACGTGACGCTGCCGAGGGGTTTTGTGTTGGAAAACGCCACGCTGTTCATCGGCGAGGGCGTCAAGGTGTCCAGCCCTCTGGGGGGGCAGACGACGCTCCACCTGACGGTGGGAGACGGCGGCGTGCTGGTGAATCAGGGCGAGATAGCGGCCAATACGGACGTGTCCGGCGGGGTCGTGTACAATTACGGCAGTATGCGCGACATCGAGGGGTTCCTTGTCTCGGAGTACGGGACATTGTTCAACGACGGCTCCCTGGAGATCCACCAGGGCCTGGTCCAAGAGCCCGGCCGGTTGGTGAACCGCGGAGACATGGGCTGCCGTGAGATGAGCGTCATGGGCGGCAGCCTGGTCAATGCGGGCGTGATCGAGATGCGGAGAAAGAGCTGGGGCTACAATATCGCTGTGCGCAACGGCGGCTATGTATACAACAGCGGCACGATGCACCTGCAGAAAGGGAGCTATACGGACAGCGACGGCTGGATTGTGAACGACGGCCTGCTGACGCTGGACAAGACCGCGCGGATGGAAAGCGCCTGTGTGCTCTACAACCGGCGCAACGGCCTTATCTCCGCGGCGCAGGATACCCTGGTCACCTACGACGGCGGCGTGCTTTTGAATGCGGGGCAACTGGATCTTCCGGACGAGAACGCGTCTTTATCCGCTTTCGCGATCCGGGCAAAGCTGGACGGGGCGCCGGAGGCCGTGGAGGTCCATAACGGCGAGGAGCTCCTGGCGGCCCTGAACGGGGAGACGCCGGTGTGCCTCCGGGGCGACGCGGTCCTGGACCAGGCGCTGACGCTCACGGGCCAGCTCTATGTGGACGGCGGACGCCTGTCCGCCCCGTCCGTGACGGTCAGCGGGGGCCTGCTGGTCCTGCGGGACGGCGGGATAGACACGGGCGACCTGACGCTGAACGCTGAGGCGGAGCTGACGCTGCTCGGAGGACAGAGCGATCTTGCGTTCACCGGCGCCCTGCGGGTGCAGGGGTCCCGCCTCTATTGCCCCGACAGCAGCCTGGATGTGAGCGGCCGGTCCGTGGAGATCCGGGACGGCGCCATGGTGGTCATGGAGCGGGGCACGTTCACGGCGGACGGCGCCGGGATCACGGTCAGCGACAGCCTGGTGATCCTGCCCTATTGGAATCCCTTCTCCGCCCGCGACATGAGTCTGACCCTGGCCAATGGCACTATGAACATCCCTGCGCCCCTTGAACTGACAAACTCGACCGTTACCGCTACCGGCGGCGGGATGCGTATAACGGGGCGGACCGGTGAGCTGAGGGATTGCGCGGTCACGGTGAACGACGGCGCGGGTCTGGTGTTCGACAGCGTGGCGCTGGCCCTGACAGGCGATACGGAGCTTGTCAACAACGGCTACGTGTACATCGCCAGCGACTCCCCCTACGCCGATGTCGACTTGACGGCGGAGGACACGGTGCGCATCGTCAACAACGGACGGATGATCCTGTGCGATCTCGACGTCCCGGTGGAGGGCGTCGAGCCGGAACGGGTGTAAAAAACGTCAGGACTTAACAGGCTTGCGTAAAATGTGTTAATATAACGATGGGAGGGGGCGAGGAAGCTGGATAAGCGTTGTCCGTACTGTATGGCGCCGCTGGGCGAGGGGACGGCCTGTCCCGTCTGCGGGCGGGAGGCGTCCGCCTACGCGGCCCAGGCCCACCACCTGCCGCCGGGAACGGTCCTGGCGGAGCGGTATCTGCTGGGCGGAGTGCTGGGCGAGGGCGGCTTCGGCATCACCTATATGGGGCTCGACACCCGTCTGGACGTGAAGGTGGCCGTCAAGGAGTACTATCCCAGGGACAAGGCCGCCCGCAGCGGGAGCAGATTTCCGGAGGTGGTCGGCCTCACCGGTCTGCCTGCGGAGGTGTTCGCGCGGGGCCGGAAGCGGTTTCTGGAGGAGGCGCGGGTCATGGCCCGGCTGGAAAAGCAGCGGGCCATCGTGGGCGTGCGAGACTTTTTCGAGGCCAACGGCACCGCCTATATCGTCATGGAGTACGTGGAGGGGATCACCCTGACGGAGCTTGTGGCGCGGCGGGGCGGCCGGGTGACGCCGGGGGAGCTGTTCCCGCTGCTGGAGCCGGTGTTCAAAGCCCTGATCACCCTCCACGGCGCGGGGCTCATCCACCGGGACATCTCCCCGGACAACATCATGCTGGAGGACGGGCAGGCCCGGCTCCTGGACTTTGGCTGCGCGCGGGAGGCCGCCGCCGGTCGGCAGACCCTGACCATCTCCCTCAAATACGGTTACGCGCCCATCGAGCAGTACCGGCAGAAGGGCCAGGGGCCCTGGACGGACGTGTACGCCCTGTGCGCCACGGTCTATTACTGCCTCACCGGCCAGACGCCGCCCCAGCCCCTGGACCGGGTCCCGGAGGATACGCTTTTGCTGCCCAGCAAGCTGGGCGCGGAGCTGACCGTCCGACAGGAGCGGGCGCTGCTCAAGGGTCTGCGCGTCCAGCCCCGGCGGCGGTTTCGCTCGATGGAACAGCTTTACGGAGTGCTCTACGGAGATATGCCGATGCCGGAGGAGGAGCGGAGGCCGGGCGGGGACCATCCCCGCGCCGGAGGGCCGGAGCCCAGGTCCCGCCGGACAGGACGGCTGGCCGCGTGCGCGGCGGCGCTGGTCCTGGTCCTGGCGGCGGCCGTCTGCGCCGCGCTGGGACTGTTCCGGCAAAGGGCGGACAGCCCCGTCGCGCCCGGCGCGGGCAAGCAGATCGACGCCGGGGTCTTCGACGGAGCCGTGGAGCTGCCGGACGGCGTGTACGGCGCGGAGACCTTCCAGCTTCTGATGGAGGATGCGAGCGTGTCCAGCGTGGTCCTGCGAAGCGGCGCGCTGCTGGACCTGAACAACGCCGAGGGCGAGCCGTTTTTGCTGGAAAAGCCCCTTTGGACGGAGAGCGGCTCCACCCTGTGCGCCAACTGGCTGACCATCCCGGAGAGCGTCGCGCTGCGGGTGGACGGGAAACTGGACTGCCGGGGCCTCATCTCCCTGGAGGGGACCGGCACCCGGCTGCAGCTGACGGGGGAGCTGTCCCCGGACTGCGCGGACCTGGCCGTGATCCTCATGGAGCGCGGCGACAATCTGGCCCTGGGCGGAACGCTGGCGGAGGCGCTGGAGGGCCGACTGATCCTCCAGCCCCAGACCGGACCCGTCCATCCGGTGACGGACCTGTGGGAGCTGAGCGAGGGGCTGCGGCTGTACGACACGCTGTCCATCGAAGAGGACCTGGTCCTGGACCAGCGCTATGACCTGACCGGAAAGACGGTGTTCGTCGCCGATGGGGTGACGGTAAGCATGGCGGACTCGATGGGAGAGCTGGTGCTGGATAACTCCGTGCTGGTGAACCGGGGGGAGATCCTTTGCATCGTGACGGCAACGGATACTGTCATTCAGAATTTCGGGACCGTGACATATGAAGATCCGGACGCGCGTTTGGAGCTCCGGGACGGATGCACGGTGCTGAACTGGGGCAAGCTCGCCCCGGGGGACATCAGCTCCATGGAGCCGGGCAGCCGGGTGACGAATCTGGGCCGCCTTGACATCCACACCCTGCGGGACACCGGCGGCTGTCTTGCCAATCTGGGAGCGATGGAGCTGCTTGCCGTCGGCAAACCCGTGGGCGGCGGGCTCATGATCCAAAACAACAGCGTCTTTTATAACGGCGGCACCCTCACCGTGGGGACCGGCGCGGCATACGAAAGCGACTGCTGGCTGGTCAACGACGGGCTGCTGCAAGTGGAGGACTGCCGGACCTTCGCGCCGATGGCGATGAATAACCGTCACGGCGCCGTGACGATCTCAAAAGGCCCCGGCGAAGCAAGCGGCTTCATGCTGGGCGCGGGAACGGTCCCGGATATGACCGAAGGGCCTTACGGCTGGCTCGGCGTCGCGCAGACCCTCTCGCCGGAGCGGCTGCCGGAGGAATACGTCACCGTCTCCGACGAGGCGGCGCTGCGGGCCGCCATGGAGGGAGACAGCCCCGTGTATGTGTCCGGCGGGATCGAGCTCACCGGGCCCCTGGAGGTGACGACGCCGCTTTACATCGGCGGGAGCCTCACGGCGGGCCCGGAGGCGGCGGTGTCCGTGCGGGATACGGAGCTGGTCCTGTGGGGAGAGGGCTCGCTGCAGGCAAACGTCCTGCGGGTCTATTTCGGCTCGGAGGTGGTCCTGACGGAGGACAGCTCCCTGACCGTGGAGGCGGGCGGCGAGCTTTCCATGGAGCAATCCATCCTGTACGGCTCCGGCAAGAGCCTCGCGCTGGACGGGGCGCGGCTGCGGCTGAAGGCGTCGGATTTCGTGCCGGAGCGGCTGGAGAGCTTCACCGCGGACGGCGCGTCGATATCCCTGCAGGGCGGGGGACGGCTCATCGCGCCGTATCGGCGCCCATTTGCGGCGGAGGACGCAGAGATCGAGGTGAACAACGGACAGATCTATTTCCCGTCGGATATCCGGCTGGTCCGCGCGAGCCTGTCATCCGGACCCGACGGGGCGTCGATACGTCTCACCGGAGAGAACGTCCTGCTGGAGGACTGCGCCATCACCGTGACGAAGACCGGCGAGTTCGTCTCCGACGCCGCGAGCCTGACCCTGTCCGGCGGGACGCGGCTGGAGAACGACGGCTACGTGTGGTTCAGCGGCTGGGACGCGCTGTTCACGGCGGCTGGACCGCTGGTCAACCGCGGGGAGATGTATCTGAACGCGGAAAAGCGGATCAGCGTGCCCATCCAAAACAGCGGCACGCTCAGGCTGGTCCGCTCCAACGTATGGGACGACCAGGTGGAGGTAGAGGGCGACCCGCCGATATGGGAGTGAACGCCAAAAACCGCCCGCAGAAAGCATTCGCTTTCTGCGGGCGGTTTGCTCCGCTCATTCCCGGACGTTTTTGAACATGTGCTTGATGACCTGCTCCAGACGGTCGCTCATGGCCTCGTCCGGGTCGCCGCACATGGAGTACAGGATCAGCCAGTCGGTGGCGTTGCGGGGGTCCAGCGGCGCCATGCCGCAGTCGGCCAGCAGGGCGTTGAGGGTCCACCAGTGGTCGTCCAGCCGCTCCTCCACGGTCAGGTCCTCCTCCGCGTACTCCTCGTCGTAGGCGTCCTGCACGCCCACGTTCTCCGTCACCACATACAGCAGCAGCAACAGCTTTCGGGGCACGTCCTCCTTGTGCAGGCGGATGTTCTTGATGGACGTGGCGTTGGGCCAGTTTTGTTTGACCAGCCGCTGGACCAGGCTGTAGCCCTTCCGGCTGGCGCCGCTGGGCATGTGGACGGTGAGGTAGGTGTCCATCACCGTCTCCACGGAGTAGTCCCGCTCCTCCTCGTCCGCCCAGGGCGGCGCGGGCCGGACCAGCTGGCGCATATAGAGCTCAAAATAATAGTACGCCCGCAGATGCAGGGACCCAAACTTATCCAGGTTCCGCCTGTAGCACGCCTCCAGCTCCGGCAGGGTGACGGCCAGGAGCATCTCGTCCCGTATCTCCCTGGTGAGCTGGGACGCCTCCCGGCCGCTGACCCGGTCCAGACCGGGCGCGGCGGGCAGCGCGGCGTAAAAGTTTGCGGCCTCCCGCCAGGAGCGGCCATTGCGCAGGAACCAGGAAAACGCCGCCTCCCAGCCGTCCCGGTACTGGACGCCGTAATCCGTGCTCAGACACAGCAGCTGGTCCAGCTGCTGTTCCGTAAGCCCCAGCGCAAAGGCAATGGCAAAGATATCCCGCCGGTTGGACGGACAGTGCCGGGAGCCGAGCCAGTTGCGGACCTTCCGCCGCACGGAGCGCTGGTCGCCGCCGGGGAGGGCGGCGAAAAAGTCAGTCAGCCGGACCGGCAGATCGGGATAGGGATACATGGCGCGAAGCGTCTCCCCGAACGAGCGCGGGACCACCCGGCCGTCCTGCAGATAGGCGGCCGCCTCGGCGGGCGTCATGTGTCCGTACAGGATGGCGTCGTATTCGTTTGGCTGGACGGTGATGCTGTTCGTTCCCATCGCACTGCTCCATTTGTCCGTGTCCCCGGATGCGCCGGATGCCAACGGGACCAGTATAAATGCTTTAGCGCGGAAAATCAAGAACGCGCCGCCGTCCAGCCGGGCTCTGGTCCCCGATCATCGGGCATACGAAACGGGAACAGGGATCACAGCGGTATTTCTCTCCCGGAAAAATAGGCGATCAGGCGGCGGCGCGTCACGATACCGCACAGCGCGTTTCGCGAATCCACCACCGGGACGAAGTTCTGCTCCAGGATCGCGTCGATCACCGTATCGGCGTCCGCGTCGATGGAGATGGCCGGGCAGAAATCCTCGCGGATGATGTCCCGGATGCGGCATTTCTCCATGTCGCGCAGTTCCCCCGTCCTCTCCGCCATCAGGAAACGGAGGAAGTCGCCCTCCGCGACGGCGCCGATATAGCGGTCGTTTTCATCCAGGACCGGGATGGCGGTGTAGCTATGCCGGGAAATGACCTCCAGGCCCTGGCGGACAGAGCAGTCCTCGTGGATATACACCGTCATGGATTTGGGGATCATCATTTTCACGATATTCATAGAAACCTCCTCTGTCGGCCTGCCGGTCTTTGCACAGCGGGCAGGGCCGTCCGTATCGTCTTTCTTCCTTCAGCGCTCCAGGCAGCCTCCGTCCGCCGCTTCAACAAAGAGGACCGTGGCCCGGTAGCAGTTTTCCAGGCCCTCCGCGTTCAGATTATCATACGAGTCTCTGCGGGTGTGGTAATAGTCCTCCAGCTTATGATCCAGCCCCGTGATACCGACGGAGCGAAACCCTCCCTGGGTGAAGGCCGCGCTGTCCGTGGCGCCCCCCAGGGGCGGCACCCATCCTTTTTTGCAGGGAACGCCCGCCTTTTCCGCCGCCGCCAGAAACGCCCCGCACAGACCCGGATCGGCCCGGACCGTCCCGTTCAGGTCCAGTTCGTTGACCATCAGGAACCGGGGATCGTGGATCGTGTCATAGCTGACGATATACGTCGGCACATCGCTGTAGTCATCCCTGTGCTTTTTGCACCAGGCCTTCGCGCCCCGCAGACCGGCCTCCTCCGACCCGGTGAGGATAACGCCCAGCTCCGTGTTCTCCAGCGTGACGCCGAGCCGCTCCATTTCACGCAGGAGCGCGATGCCCATATAGCAGCCGGTAAGATCGTCGTTGGCCCCGTCTACGATCCTTTTGGAGTCGTATGTGAACGCGACCGCGATGAAAAACGGGAGGAAGAGCAGGCCCCAGAGCGCGGCGGTCTTTATCCCGCCGTCGGCGCCGCGCAGCGCGAGAACGGACAGCGTCATGTAAAAGCAGACGCCCAAAAGGCTCATCACGCCGGGGATCTCAAAAACGACGCCGCCGCAATGGTAGTTCAGCGGGAATTCCCACGCCGCGTCTATGTGCCCGTTCAGAAAGACCCGCCGCTTGACCTCCCCCGCGCACGGGCGGACCGCCGTCACATTGGTCCCCTGCTTTTTGGGAAAAAGCGGGTCGATGATCTGCTTATACAGCGTGAACTGGAAAACATACAGCAGCAGCGTGCAGCCGCCGAAAAGCAGGCTCAGCCAGGGCCGGATGAAAAAGCCGAGAGCGCACAGAACGCCGAGGACCGCCGTAAAATAGAAAAAGCCGTAAAACGCGCTGGGATGCTCTGAAAAGGACTCCACCGTGACATCCGCGCAGCCGCAGTCCTTTCGCAGAACGTCCGCCATATATCCCGCCGCCCGCTTTTCCCCTTCGCTTCCGGGGGCCCGGTTTTTGATGCTCCGGCAGATATGGGTGATCTCCCGGATCATATATGCCACGCTTTGCTTGCTGCGGTCCAGGAGCATAGAAAAATGATCTGCCATGCTCCGCTTTACCCGTTCAGGATGCCCATGAACTCGTCGCCGGTGATGGTCTCGTGCTCATAGAGATAGGCCGCCAGCTGGTCCAGTTTATCACGGTTCTCCGCCAGAATTTGGGCAGCCTTGTCATGCTGCTTTTTCACGATGGCCACCACCTGCTTGTCGATCTGGGCCGCCGTCTCGGCGGAGCAGGCCAGGGATGTGTCCCCGCCCAGGTACTGGTTGGTGACGGTCTCCATGGCCACCATGTCGAAGTCGGCGCTCATGCCGTAGCGGGTGATCATGGCGCGGGCCAGCTTCGTGGCCTGCTCGATGTCGTTGGAAGCGCCCGTGGTCACCGAGCCGAACGCCGCCTCCTCGGCGGCCCGGCCGCCGGTGAGGGTGGCGATCTTGTTCTCCAGCTCCTCACGGGTCATGAGGTATTTGTCCGTCTCCTCCACCTGCATGGTGTAGCCCAGGGCCCCGGAGGTCCGGGGGATGATGGTGATCTTCTGCACCGGGGCGGAGT